>JBEKZJ010000227.1:0-7106 GCA_049509995.1 Occallatibacter sp.
GTATCGCTCATCGCTCACCCCAGCCTGTTCGCAATGTAAGGACGCAGCCACGCCTGCACCGTTTCGTCCACCAGCGAACTCGAGAAATACTGCATCTGCATCGTGTCGATCTTGGTCTTGCTCGCGTTCAACGCCGGCGTTGACTGTGCATTGCGCACAATCTGCGCGCACGCCGTCTTCACGTCGTCGCCGATCGTCGCCAACCCTGCCGTATAAGTCACCGCCACTTCGTTGTAGGGCAGGCCCAGCACATTCCACGGCAGCGTCAGTTCCCCGGTATGCGGATCAAAGTCCACGGAGTTCGTGTCGATCGCCGTCCACTGGCCTGGCAGCGAAAACGCCCATACGATTTCAAACATCGGCTCGGCCAAAATCTCCCCGCGCCGCGGCTTCGCGTACCGGCCCTCAATGCTCACGATCGGCGTCGTAGCCGTCCCCAACGCCGCCAGCGGCAGATAGCTCAGCAACACCGTTTGCGATCCGCTGGTCAGCCGCAACCGCTCCGTGTACTGGATCACGTTCAGGTCCGGCCGCCTGCAGTAGCTGTTAATCAATGCCGTAGCGGCCGTAATCCAGTCCGCCGTTGTTCCAGCCGGCAATCCATAGTTTGGATAATCCGCTGGCTGCAGATATACCATACCCCACCCTTCCCTCTGTTCGTGCCCGCCGGGCGGGCGGGAGTAACCGCCTTATAGCTCCCGCTCGCCCGTTTCCATTACCGATCAGCCGTCAGCTTGCTCGCTCTCCGACCTGCTGACTTGCTGACTCGCTAACCTGCTGACCTGCCAACCCGCTCCCTACCGGTCCACCAAAACCTGGTAGTGGGCGTAGTTCGCGCCCTTCACCACCGGAGCGCCAAACTTCACCGCGACATACTGGTATGTCATCGAGTTCGGCAGCCCCAACTGGAAGATGCGCGGTGTGGGATCGCCCAGCCAGTGATACTCGATCAGGTCCTCGGTCACGATGTAGGCCGGCAGCACCGCCGAGCCCGATCCCGGCGTGCCCGTGTAGCTCAGGCTCCAGTCCGGAATCAGCGGCAGGTCGCCCGCCTGCGTGGACAGCATCTTTACCCGGATTCCTCCCGTAATGTTGTCGGTATTCAACACCACGTTGAACTCCGTTTTCATCTCCCGGTCGATCAGGTCCAGCAGCACAGGGTTGGCGTAGATCGCCGTAGGCCGCACATGATAGCCGTTGCTGGCCACCATCTGCGCCACCGCCGACTTGATTCCGTCCACGATCGAAGCCGTCGTGCCGATGGTCGTCGTGAGTCCGCCGGCCACAATCTGCGGAATTACTCCCATGTACTGCGTGGTTGTCGGCGTGCTCAGGCTGGTGTCGTTGCCGTTCCACAATGCCACGTCGTGGGCCACCATCACGCCGCTGACCGTATCCACCAGGTCTTTGGCCTGCAGATAGGCGAACTGCTTCTGCTGGTCGCCCAACTCGATGTCGAACAGGTTGTAGTTGATCTGCGAAACGATCGCCTTCAGCGGCACGCTCCGCTCCACTCGCGTCGGGCTCACCACCGTCGGCACAATGCTGCGCGGATTCACGAACCCGGCCGTGCCCGGATTCGGAATCGCCGTCTCCTCGAAGAACCGCGACGGATGACCGGTCGCGGGAACCTGCTTGATGCGTTGCCCGAAGGGGCTCGAACGGCGGCAGATGTCGAAGATCTCGGTCTGATACAGCGGAACTTCGATTGCGCCCGGCCCGATATAGTCTGCTGCCGCGTGAATGTCTGCAAAGGTTGCGTTCATAGGCTCTTTCCGCCCCCTCCATGGGGCCAGTCGTTGTTCAGATGCTAGCCACTAGCTTCTAGCCGCTAGCTCCTAGCTCGGGTTGCACATTCTCCGGCAGGTTTCGACCCAACTTCTTTCGCACCGCGTTCGATTCCTTGCCGCGACTTGTAGTCTTGCTGCGAAAGCTAGTAGCTGAGAGCTAGTAGCTGGAAGCTGCCTTCAGGCGATCGCGCCTGCCCGCAGCAGTTGGGTCTTCACCGCGATGCGCTGTTCCAGGCTCAGTCCGGCCAGCGCCGCGTCCAGGGCCCGAACGTTCACCGGACCCTCGCCGATTCCGTGCTTGGCCAGCATCTCGGAGGTAGCCGCGGGAACCGTCCTGCGCAACGGACTCACTACCGTCGTCGCCGCCGCCCTCAGTTCGCCCAGCTCCCGTTCGGCCGCTGCCAGCTTCTCGCCCAGCTCCGCCTCCCGCCGGCTCTGCTCCACGGTTGCCGAAATCCTCTCTACCTCGCCGGTCAACGCGCCCTGCCGCTCCTCCAGCCAGTTCAGCGTCCGCTCCAGCAGCGTCGTTGCTGCCTCCAGCCGCTCCCCAATCTCTTTCTGTTCCGTTTCCATGCCATTCCTTTCTTGTTTGTCGTGAATGTGGTGCACAAATCGAGCTGCCTCACTAACAAAAAAGCCCCGCATTGCGGAGCTTCTCCGGTAACCTGCTGACTCGCTGACCTGCTGACTCGCCAACGATTTCCGTGCCCCATCCTTTCGCCTTTTTTCTGGCGAAAGAATGAGAAGCCACAAATTCAGAGCGGCAGCTTTTCGCTGACCTGCTGACTCGCTGGATTCCTAACTCGCCATGCGGAAGCTCGTCGCCCGGTAGGCCGCCTTCTCTCTCAGCAGGATGGCCGCTCCTGTAAAGGTCACGCGGGTCAGCTTCCACACCTCAGCCCGCAAATCCTCAACCCGCGCATCGGCCAACTCGTAGCTCATCCCCAGCGCATCGGGCGACTGCGCCTGGATCGCCTCGGCCACCTCGGGAAAGTCCCGCGCGTACAGGTACCCGCGCACCACCAGCCGCTGCCCGATCAGGTCCACCTCCGTAAGCAGCCCGATCTTGCGCCGGGCATCATGGCCGTCCCATCCCGGCCGGTAGTCCACCGCCATCCCCAGCAGCGAGGGCAGCGCCTTCTCTGCCGCCTCCCGCGTCAACATCACCCGGTGCCCGCGCGCTCCAGCCGGCGCCTTGTCGCTGGCCGCATTCACCACCGTCAACACCCCTTCGAACGGCACCCGGTTGGGATGCCCATCCACGTGAGGAATTTTTACCGCCATCGCTTCCAATCGCATGCGCTCTCCGCCCATCTGCTTCCACTTGTCCGGCCGGCCGCCTCCCGTTCGACAGTCCTGCCGGGTTTTGAAAACACTAGCCCGCCCGCTCCGTTGCCGCCTCGCCCGATAACTGCACCGCCCCGTCCTGCCCCAGCGGCCCCAACCCCCGCATCGCCCGCACCTCGTTTACCGTCAGCACACCGGCCTGCAACAGTTGCACCTGCACCGCCAGTTCCGTCTCCTCGTCCCGCGCGTTCAGTTCGTTGAAGACAAACTCGAACTCACGCCATCCGATGCACTTGCCGAACAGATCCCGGGTAATGTGCCCCGCCAGCAGCATCGCCAGGGGAGATATTGCCCCGCGGAATGCCTCATCGGTCATCTCCGCGGCGGTCGACTGGTTTACGTCCGCCTCCAGCCCCAGCATCAGCGGCGGCAGCCCGAAGGCATTGGCCACCATCCGGATCAGGAACTCCTGCCAGGCCAGCCGCATGTCCGCGTCTGTTCCCTGGGCAAAGCGCAACACCTCCGGCTTCTGCTCGGTCGAGATCAGAGGCACGCGCCCCGTCCCTTCGATCTCGTCCTGCCACCAGCGAATCAGCCGGTCGTGCTGCGTAGGCGTGGCCTCGTTCAGCCACAGCGCATACTGCGCCACCGTGTTGGCCGCCAGCTTGCCCGCAAACCGGTGCGCGCTTAAGAACTGGTTCACCGTCTCGAAGGCCACCTCCAGCGGTCCCAGCCCGAAGGGCGTAAAGCTGCGCGGATTCATCCGTATGTACATCAACTGGTCGTCGCGCAAATCCACCGCCGCCGACTCCAGTTGTCCGGGCAGAGCCTGCGCATACCTGGGCGTCTCCTCCTGCCCGTCCCAGCGTGCGTTAATTCGAATCGAAGCCCCATCCACCGGCCACAGCATCGCCGGCCGGTCCGCGTTGCCCGTCGGCTCCATTTCGATGGCCCCGAAGCCGCCCGTCAACGCGTCCTCGATCACCTGTTCAATCAAGGTGCGAAAGCTGTCCACCGCATTCGGCTCTTCCAGCGTCCGGCGCAGCGCCCGCAGTTTCCTGCCCGCAAAGGCCACATCTGCCGGCCTCACCCCACGCCGCACCCGCACCTGCCAGTCCATGGCCGCAATGCGGTCCTTGATCACGTTGATCGCCCGCCGCACCACCGGCGTCTCCGCAAACCGGCGCAGATTCGCCGGCGTCGGCTTGGGCAGCAAGCGTCCTGGGAACTGGACCGGACTCAAGATCGCGGGCAGCGCCAGCGTCCTTCGCTCCGCCTCCGCCACGGCCGCCAGATCCCCTCTTTGGCCACTCCCGGTCGCCTGCCGCCAGATCTCCCGCAACTGTTCTCCTACCCTCACGCGCACCTTCCTTTTCCCGCCCAAAAACAAGAGGCGCAACCTCTTCAGGCTGCGCCTCCTGTTATTAGCTGCTGGCTTCTAGCTTTTAGCTTCTAGCTGCCAGTTGCTTCACCACAAAACCCATCCTACCACGAAGACGAATAACTATCTGCAAACTTTCGCCACTAACTTTGCGACCGAATAAATCATAGCTGGCAGCTAGCAGCTGGCAGCTGCTTTTCAAACCCGCAACTCCCGCCGCGCCGTCTCCGCCACCCGGCCCAGGTCCGACGTGGTCAGCACCCGAATCTGGTGCTCTTCCATCGTCTCCACGCCAAAGCGGTACATCTCCAGCCGTTCCGGCTCTTCCCCGGTAGCCCCCAGCCGCGCCGCGGGCTCGATCACCGCGGTCAAATCCAGTTGCGCCTTCTCCACCCGTTCCACGCCGGCGTGCAATCCCGCCGCCGAAAACGCCAGCACCTTGGCCATCTCCACGCCCGGCTCCAGGCTCACCGCATGAAACATGCGGATCAACCCGTTGGGCCTGTACCCCACGTCGATGCGCAGCGGGTCCCCCGGTCGCGTGTACTCTGAGGCCGCAATCCTCTTTCTCAGCAGTTCCCACACCCCGGCCCGTTCGAACTCCGTCCGCATCCTGGCCTGGATCGCCGCCCGCCCGCTCAGCCGCGCCACGCGCTCCCTCGGGGGCGGCTCCACGTACAGCCGCATCAGCTCTTCCATCCCCGCCGGAAGGCTCTCCGCCAGATAAGCCTTGGCCTCGGTCATCTGCACGCTCAGCGAAAGCGATTCCGTGAGCAGCCGCATCAGGTCTCCGTCCGGCTCCGCCTGGAAGCGCCTCCGCAGCTCGATCTCCATCCCCTCCAGCAGCGCGGTGTCGGCCTCCGGATCCAGGCAGCGCACCCGGCGCCAGTCGCGGGTAAACCGCACCTCCGCCGCCTCCCGGCTGCCCTGCTCGCGCAGGATCACCCCGATATGCACATACTCGTTCCGCACCGCGTCCGGCACATACCGGAGCAGACGAAACTCGCATGCCCGCCTCTGGCTTCCGTCACTCATGACCTGCCCGCCGCCCGGCTGCACTGCTCATAACCTGCCCGCCGCCCGTTTCCATCCTTCATGCCTGGGCCGCACGCGCTCCTTCCATGGTCATATTTGTTCTCACCGTGCCATGGCAATTCTGCCTCTCATCGTGCTACAGCAGTCCTTCTTCTCACCGTGCCATGGCAATTCTGCTTTTCATCGTGCTACAGCAATCCTTCTTCTCACCGTGCTATGACCACTTTCCTTCTCATCATTCTATGGCCACTTTTCTTCTCATTGTGGCGCTCGCCGTTCCTTGCCCTACATCACTCTCCCCGCAATGCTAGTCCCCCACCGGGCATCCTTCCAACCCTCATTTCCACTTTTCTTGCTCCTCCCGCCCCATTTCGGAAATGGATTCCGGTCCGACTTCCCGAACCCTTCAATCAGCTCCCGGATCCGGCTCCGCCGCTGCAGCAGCTTCTCCACCAGCGCCTCCATCTCCCCCAGGTCGCCGCCGTACCATTCGGGCGGAATCTCACCCGCCGCCGCCCACATCGTCTCCGCCGCCATCGTCTCCAGCCGCGTCAGCCAGGGCTCAAACGACTCCCACCCGGCAATCTCCCGGTACACGTCGTTGCGGTGGTAGACCCCGCGCAGCGGCGCATCCTCAAACCGCCACTCCCCGGCGTGAAAACAATACCCATAGTCGATGAAGACCGCCCGGTAGCGCCGCTCCCGCTGCCGGCGTGTAAACACCGCCTGCCGCCCGTTGGCGTTCCCGGTCCACTTGTCCAGCGCCAGGATGCCGGCAAACTCGCCCACGTTTCTCACCTCGGCCAGTTGCTCCTCGGGCAGGTAGTCCACCACCTGGCCAGGCATCAGGCCGCCCACAAACCGCGACCCGAATTGCAAGCCCGCCTGGCATCGCACCCGCGTCCGGCCCAGGTCGATCTCCAGCTCTGGCGTGTTCTCCACCAGCCAGCTCGAGACGTCCATCAATTCAACCTCAGGCGCCGTCAGCCCGGCCGCCAGGGCCAGCCGCGAGACCAGAAACTCGTTGGCCAGCACCCGGGTGTGCTGGGGGTTGTTCTGGAACTTCACCACATACACGTGGCCGTCGGCGCCCAGCATCAACTGGCCCTGCGCGCCGCCCCGCATCCGCCGGATCTGCTGCACCGCCAGAACCGCCAAGCCCGTTCCCCGCCTTTTCCCGATTCTTTTCGAATTCTAAGCTCTTTGCCCGGAATTCTCTGCAAAAGCAGCCTCTAGCTTCCAGCTTTTAGCTTTTAGCCGTTAGCTCTTAGCTTTTAGCTCCCAGCTCCCGTGCTTTGCAGCCACGGTCAGCAACAAAAACAGTCCGCCGCACCCAATGCACTCCGTCTTCTGCATTCGCAAGCTAAGAGCTAACAGCTAAAAGCTGTTTTTCCCAGCAACTCCGCCCGCGCGCCCAGCCCGATCGCCATGGCCATCACCCGGTCGTCATGCATCCCCGTCTGGGCCCCGGTTCCGCCGTTCGGCAGCCTCACAAAACTCCTGCACTCGCCCAGCAGCCGCCGGCTCTGGAACCGTCCCGGCTCTTCCACCAGCCCCGCGCCCAGCCGCCCCAGCATCGCGGGCCGGCTCATGGACGTGGTCAACCACCCCAG
>JBEKZJ010000228.1:0-7080 GCA_049509995.1 Occallatibacter sp.
TCCTTGATACAGGCCGTCCTCAACCTCAAACTCAAGGCGGCGTCCAAACTCATTGACTATATCTTGGAGAACAAGGCCGCTTCTATTGAAACCTTTGTTCAAGCAGTGATGAGCGTATCCAAAGAGAATCTCAACCGGAACTTTGCCGAGAAACTCGCGAAACTCCAATGAACATGCGGATTGGTCGCGAAGAATCCCGTCTCCCGCGTTGACGACAACCTGTTCAATTGAGAGATTTAGGACCTCCTCCTTGGCACTCTTCCAAAAGCTCAACAGGGCCACGTTTCAATTCTCCCGTCCGACAAGACAGTATAGAGCAAACCAAGTGTCCTCTCATCATCGTCTGCCGCCTCGGAAGTGGATGCACGGGCTCCCCGTGCCTATTGCCTAGGTTGCCGGGGCAGGGACCACAGCAGGCGGCACTGGTGGGATTCTTGTAGGGGTGAGCCTGCCGAGAATCTGAGGGTCGCTGATAGGGGGTCCCTGTGCGCGACCTCCGAATTCACCGCAGGCGAACGCGGCGCATCAGTGGACCATAGAGCCACTTCAACCGAAGCCCAAACCCAAGCGGAAAGCCTGTAAGCCAACCCGGTTCGGCGGGGATGCAACCACGGTACGGTGGAGTGGGAATTGAATCGGCGGAAGGAGCGCAAGGAAGAGCGGGAGGCCGTGAGCTACATGGCGGAGTTGGAGGCCACACGCGGAGAGCGGGAGCCGCGCTCCGTTAGGGAGCATCTTGCCCGCATTATTCGCCGATATTGGTCGGAATGATGGAGAGCCGACAGCACAGAGGCCGCGAAAGCCCCCTGTTGCACTGGAAAAAGATCCGAAAATCCTTGCGCAAATTGAGTACTCGCCCTACAATTTCCCTCTGGAAGGGAATCCGCGTAAACCACTGATTCTAAAAATGGTCGGGACGGGCAGATTTGAACTGCCGACCCCTCGCACCCCAAGCGAGTGCTCTACCAGGCTGAGCCACGTCCCGACACAATCGAGCCGGCTCGCGAGGAGCCGGCTTTGGGGTCTTGATCAGTTTACACCAGCACGGCCCCGCGCACCCGCACTTAAACAGCAACCAGTGCTCTCGCGCACTTTCCCGGTCAACAAAAGCTGGGCGCCCCAGTTCTCGATTCTGAGACCTGGGAGACCACAACCCCCACCGACGGCGTTTTCCACCATTACCCAACTACAACGGCGCCTTGTCCAGCCATTCCGTTTCCCAACCAGGAGTTAACCGGGTACACTGTCCACCAAATGCAAATTGCCGCCGATTCCCGCTCTGTCCATCTTCGCCGCCGGCTTCTGCCGCGCCTCGCCCGCGTCTTCTTCATCCCGCTGCCCGTCCTCGCCTGCTGCCTCGCCCTGCATTTCCAGCCACTGCCCGCATCAGCCCAGGCCGAGCCGGCAAAACACCTGCTCATCTACGCCGTCGATGTCGAAGGCGGCCAGGCCACTCTGTTGGTAGCCCCCTCTGGCGCTTCCCTCCTCGTCGACACCGGCTGGCCTACCGCCGATGGCCGCGACGCAACCCGCATCCAGCAAGCCATGCGCGACGCCGGCATCACCAGGCTCGATCACGTCCTCATCACCCACTTTCACCACGACCACGTCGGCGGCGTCCCCTCGCTCGTCAAACGCGTCCCCATCGGCGAATTCCTCGACCACGGCCCCAACCGCGAAGACTCCGATATCACCCGCGCCGACTACGCCGCCTACCTCAAAGCCATCCAGGGCAAGCCCCGCCGCATCGTCCACCCCGGCGACACCATCTCCATCCCCGGCCTCGACACCATCGTCCTCACCGCCGACGGCGAGCACATCGGCTCCGTTCCAGGCATCCAGCCCACGCCCAACCCGTATTGCGCCACCGAGCCCAAATGGGACCTCGACGAAACCGAGAATCCCCGCTCGGCCGGCATTCTCGTCACCTTTGGCAGCTTCCGCTTCCTCGATCTCGGCGACCTCACCAAGGCCAAGGAGATTCCGCTTGTCTGCCCCAACAATCTCATCGGCACGGTCGACCTCTATCTCGTCAACCATCACGGCTTCAACCTGTCCAACTCCCGCGCCTTCGTCGATGCCATTCACCCTCGCGTGGCCATCATGGACAACGGCGCCCGCAAGGCCGGCAGCCCCGAAGCCTGGCAAACCGTCCATGAAAGCCCCGGCCTCGAGGATCTCTGGCAACTTCACACCGCCGAGGACTCGGACGCCGCCCACAACAGCCCTGCCGCCCTCATCGCCAATCCCGCCGGCGCCAAGCAGGACGGCGCTTATCTGAAGGTCGTCGTCTCGCCCGACGGCAGCTTCTCCGTAACCAACTCCCGCACCGGCCAAACCAAAGACTATCCGCGCAAGTAATGCGGCCATTATCCAGTTGAACGCCTGGTGGGCGCCCGCCTTCCGGTCACCGCCGGGAGCTCCCGCGGATGCTCTTCGTGGATTTCGTGGTGCAGTTCGTCAACCTTGTCTCCGGCCTTTTCCAAAGCCTTTTTGCCGGCGTTCGTGATCTTGTAAACCCGTCGCTTGCGGCCTCCAACGCTCTTGAGAGCAGACTTCAATAGGCCGCTGCGCTCCAAACCATGCAGGAGCGGGTACAGGGTTCCTGGGCCAATCCGATACCCGTGATGCGTCAACTCCTCCATCATGGCCAACCCGAAGATCGGCTCATGAGAAGCGTGCACCAGCACGTGGATCCGTATGAGTCCGAAAAACAATTCCCGTTGTTGTTTCAACACAGGATGAATATATCGCTCCCGGCCCGGACGCGCATTGGCTATTATCGAATTTCGATATATATTGTTCGTGTGCGGCATCAACTTCAAAAGGACCTCGTGATCTTCGTGAGAAAGGCCTGTCGTCGATGAGGGTTCGCGGCCTTACCTCAATGCTGACGCTGCTGTGCCTCATTATGCTCAGCGCTTCAAAGCTGTGGGCGCAGGCGGGGCCTCCCTTTCAGACCGACGACCCCACGCCCGTGGACCTTGGGCACTACGAGTTCTATATCTTCGGTACTGTGGACGGTACGCCGGCGGAACTTGACTCCACCGGTCCCGCATTCGAATTCAACTGGGGGGCCATCCCCAATATCCAGCTTCATGCCATCCTCCCATTTGGGGCCGTCGAGCCGTCGAACAGCCCTGTCTATGCTCCCGGCGGAACAGGCGCCAGCGCCTTTGGCCTCACGGATATGGAACTGGGTGTGAAGTACGGATTCATCAAGCAGACCCCGCACCGCCCACAGATCGGCAGTTTCACCATGTTTGAGATTCCCACCGGCAGTTATACCAAGGGTCTCGGCGTAGGCCGGGTATGGTACAAACTGCCCATTTGGGTAGAAAAAGAATTCGGACCCTGGAGCGTCGTCGGCGGTCTTGGATACACGGTCGTGCCGCAAACGCAGTATCGCAACTATCTCTATGGCGGATATCTCGTCAAGAAGGAAGTCAGCAAGAAGCTGGAGCTGTCGGCCGAGATCTTTTCTCACGCGCGAGAAGGGTTCGCCGCCGCTCAAACACAATCCTCCACGCTGGTTGACGCGGGCGGCTATTACCACTTCAAGTCCCCAGGCCTCCAATTGCTCTTTGCGTACGGCCACTCCATCGCTGGACAAACCGAGAACTACGCCTATCTTGGCCTCTATAAGACCTGGGGAAAAGATAAGGATGCTGACAAGAAAACCGTGGGAGACGCCATGTTATCCGCCCAACCCCACCTGAACGGATATGAATGACTTGCAGCTTCGCGGATGCGCTGTGGCTCGTCCGTATCGGGAGAAACGCTCCATGGAAATCACCGTGCGCAGCCTCTGGACAATGATTCACGGCATGGGATTCGGTGCGCTCTATCTGCTCGCATGTTCCGGTGCGCTTGTTGAACTTTATCGTTTCACCATCTCGCCCGCTCCATCCGCATCCACTCCCGGCCAGGAGCGTTTCCTGAAGGTCTACCTGATTGCGATGGTTATACTGGCCTGGGCGGCTGTGTTGACTGGGACTTATCTCATTTACCCCTGGTACCGTGCTGCGCCGCCGCCTGGAACGGTCGATCTCTCCATGTTTCCGCAACACCTGCTGATGTCGAATTCTGGGACCATCGGCTGGCACTCGCTTGGAATGGAGTGGAAAGAGCACGTCGCGTGGTTCGCTCCGATTTCCATCACCATGGTCGCGTTTGTCTTCATCAGGTACGGGCGCGACCTCAGCAACCATCGGCAACTTCGTGCCGCGGTGCTCTGCTTTGCCGCGGCTTCGTTTCTTGCGGCGGGTATCGCCGGTCTCTTCGGAGCCATGATTAACAAGTACGCCCCAGTCCAGGGCGGCCACACCATTCAACTGAGCCCCCGATCTAACTGAGTCAAGGAGCGGAAAAATGAATGCCTCACACCCTGCCGCCTCGCCCAACGTTCCGGCCATCACCAACGGCTCTGGCGCAGCCGCCATTCTTTCCGCTGGCATCGGCGCCTTCGCTCTGGCCGTGCTGGCCTTCGCCGGCGATAAGTCGGCAACCGTCAAGAGCATCCTTGTTTTCTATAAGCCGACGGGCGCTCTCTCCGGCGTAACCACCACTGCCATTCTCATCTGGCTTCTCGCCTGGGGCATCTTGGAATTGCGCTGGCGGGCAAAGACCGTCGCTTTGGGCACCCTTAACATCGTTGCTCTCACGATGCTGGCCCTGAGCTTCTTGCTCACATTTCCTCCCATCGCCGACCGCCTCTAAGATCTGCAGCCGGGTCAGAGCTTTCCTTGCCGCGTACTCCGGTAAAGCTCTTCCAGCGCATCGCACGCCGAACGCACCCCGTCCTCGCGCTCCAGCCGCTGCGCCACCAGCTTCGCGCGCCGCGCAAACAAGGGCTCCTCCAGCATCGCCTTCAGCTTCCGCGCCACCCTCACCGGCAGATAGTTCCCCCGCTGAATCACCCGCGCCACCTTCAGCCGCCGCATCCGCCTGCCGTTGTCCGGCTGGTCGTGCGAGTAGGGCATGATCAGCATCGGCTTCCCCGCCCGCAGGCATTGCGCCGTCGTCCCCACCCCGCCTTGGTGCACCACCAGCGCCGCCCGCGGAAACAGCGCCGAAAAAGGCGCATACTCCGCCACGCAAATCGATTCCGGCAGCGCCTGCCGCGGCCGGTTCCGCTCGTCCGTCCCAATCAGCAGCACCGCCCGCACTCCCAGCCGCATCGCCGCCTTGGCGCTGAACTCGTAGAACCTTCCTGCCGCCAGCACCGCCGCCGACCCCAGCGTAAACACCAGCGGCGCCGGCCCCGCCGCCAGAAACTCCTTGAGATTTGCCGGCAGCTCGTCGTTCCCCGCGTCCGAATCGTAGTAGCAGAACCCCGTAATCCGAGTGTTCTCCGGCCAGTCCTTCTGCTCCACTCCCAGCACCCGCGAAAACAGCGCCAGCACCAGGTAGGGCGAATGCTTGGCGTCGAACAGCGGATTCGCACCCTTCGCCAGTCCCAACTCCGTCCGTAAATCGTAGATTGGCTGCGGCCACTTCCGGCTCACAAACCGCGCCAGCCGCCGGATCGCCCGGCCCATCCCCGGAACTGTCTTGTCCGCCCGCGCCAGCCGCGGATACATGGGCAGAACCGGCGGGTCGAACGCCGAGAAGAACGACAGCGGGGCGAGCACGTAGCTCGCCCAGGGAATCCCCGTCACCTCGGCCACCAGCGGCCCCGCGTAGTTAAGCTCGCCCAGCAGCAGCAGGTCCGCCCGCTCCGGCCGCGTAGCGGCGTCCAGCAGATCGTCGTAGGTCTGGCGCAGCACCGGAAACAGAAAATCCCTCAGTCCCCGCTCCGTGCCCTTCTTCACGTCGTAGATCATCTCCACCAGGATCGTGTTCTCGGGGTCGATATCCGGCCGCACCGCGTGAAACTCCAGCCCCAGCGGCACAATCTTCTCCGCAAACACCGCCGGCACCGCCATCACCGGCGCGTGTCCCCGCCGCTTCAACTCCAGCGCAATCGCGATCAGCGGATTGATGTCCCCAAACGTCCCGATATTCGAGAGAACGATACGCAAAATAAGCTTCCTGAACTCTTTCTGCCCCGCAGCTACGAGGGTAATCCATCAGACCTGGGAAATACCCGCCTCGCTTCATACTCTTCTCTTCTCATCTCACCTCACCTCGCCCAGGTCCCGTTTTTGAAGCCCGGGAATCCCCCACCGTCTTTCCCACCCCACCCCAGCTCATGCGATCCTGAATAAGCCATGAAGATCCTCCTCGGCATCCTCGCCGTCCTCCTTGTCGCCGCCTCCCTCATCGCCGACTACAAATGGCGCCGCTGGATCGCCGCCCGCCGCCGCGACCGCCAATAAGTCCAACCCCCTCCCGCTTCTCTCCCGTTACAATTGCCCATAGGGAGCCGTCCAATCGCTATGTTTCGTCTCTTTCGCAACGCCCATCCCGTCCCCAATCGCACCGGCCTTTTCCTGGCCCTTGCCTCCGCCGCGCTTTTCGCCTCGGCCGCCGCCGCCCACGCCCAGTTCGCCCCTCCATCCCGCGGAACCCAGGTCCACGACCCCTCCGCGCTCCGTCCGCCCGCCGGCGCCCGCATAGCCATCGTCGAATTCGAAGACCTCGAGTGCCCCGACTGCGCCAACGCCAACATCCTCCTCAAAGAAGCCGCCGCCACCTACAAGATTCCCTGGGTGCGCCACGATTTCCCGCTCCCCTTCCACAACTGGAGCTTCAATGCCGCCGTCAACGCCCGCTGGTTCGACCTGAAGAGCAAGGCCCTCGGCGACGAGTACCGCGACCAGGTCTTCGCCAATCAGCCCTCCATCGTCAGCCTCGATTCGCTCCGCCAGTTCACTGACAAGTTCGCCCAGAACCACGGCGTCCCCTTGCCCTTCGCCCTCGACCCGCAGGGCAAGCTCGCCGCCGACGTCAAAGCCGACTACGCGCTCGGCCAGCGCATCGGCATCGAGCACACCCCCACCATCTGGGTCGTCACCGCCAACTCCAAAGGCGCTCCCTTCGTCGAAGTCGTCGACCGCACCAAGCTTTACCAGCTCATCGACCAGGCCATCGCCGACACCGCCTCCGCCCCCAAACCGGCCTCCGCCAAAAAGGCCG
>JBEKZJ010000229.1:0-7048 GCA_049509995.1 Occallatibacter sp.
GATTGCGATGAATGTAGCGCAACTTCTCCACGAACTTCTGGTGCGATGAGACGTTGAAATCGTAATAATGCGCCTGCCAAAAGGGCCTTTCGCGGCTGCGCATCGAAACCGACAGCTTGAGGACCTGAACGGTTCTGGATAAAAGCCCGCGCGCTGGCTCATTGACCAACAGATGCACGTGCTCCGGCATGACCACGTAACCAGCAACTGCAAAGAGATAACGCAGCCGAACGCGCTCCAACGCATCTTCAAAAAGCTCCAGCGCCGCGACCGTCGACAGGTATGGCTGACGCTGGAAACTGCTGAAGGTAAGGAAGTGAAACTCCCCCGTTTGCTGATAACGGATGCGCTGGCCTTTCATACACTGCGAGAATACTCCAACCGGGACGTTTGGGCGGCGTGGCGCTTCCATCCCCGGTCCCCAAAAGCTAGGGACCGGGGGCACCCTCAGTGTGATCTGGAGATCTCACCGGGACCGGCGCCACCCGCCGCAAAATAACGCTCCCTCGGCGCACGATGGTCAATGGAAGGGCGAACGGAGAAAGCCGGGGCATCTCCGGCCCCTACCCCCTCGCAATATTTTCGCAACCCTGCGGATTTTTTTGTAGAACTGTGAAGCCGCGAGACTCTGGCCCGGAGCCACGGCCGATTTGCCGGCTATCCGGCAACTGACCCGCTGCCCCAGACCCGGCGCTCCATCGCGACTGCCGGGGTATACTCGGAACATTCTTTCCGGCGCAATCATCTGCGATACTTCAAACCAAGCGGAGAAACGGCACCGATGAGGTCGTCCAAACGTTGGTATTACGCGGTTTGGCTGGTTCTGATCGGCGGTTTTGCGGTTTTGCACGCGCTTAATCTGCGCGCCGATTTTCCCAACTATTCGCCCTGGTCCATGGACTGGGCCAAGTACACCGATGAGGGCTGGTATGGGAACGCGGCCATTCGCGCCCACCTCTTCGGTCACTGGTATCTGCCGGGGGACTTCAATCCCGCGCCGGCGGCGCCGGTGTGGCCGTTCCTGGAGTGGATTCTGTTTTTCTTTACCGGAGTCACGATCCAGGCCGCGCGCGGGCTGGCGGTGGCGTTCTTCTTTGCCAATCTGGTGCTCAGCTACATGCTGCTGCGGGTGCGGGGGCCGCGCTGGATGGCGCTGCTGGCGCTCTCGCTGCTGGCAACCAGTCCCTTCCTTTACTGCTTCAGCCGCTTGGCCACTCTGGAGCCGATGCTGATCGCGTTCACGCTCGCGAGCCTGAATCTGGCTGTCCGTCTGCCGCGGCTGCGCCGCCCGTTGTGGGCCTCGGCGTGGATCGGCCTGCTGTTTACGCTGATGATGCTCACCAAGGCTACCGCCTTGTTTCTGTTGCCGGCGCTGGGATGGGCCATGGTGCTGCCGCTGTGGCAAAGGCGCGAGCCGGCGCCGGGGACCTCGCGGACTCGGGCGGGCGCCGGGTACCCTCCGGGTGGGGCGCGGCGAGCGATTTTTGCTCGCTGGGGTGAAGGGACAGGTCTTCGTCCGTGGGGTGGAGGATTGGCCCTGCGCTGCGCGGTGACCGCGGCGGGCTCGTTTGCCGTCACCTTCGGCCTGTGGATGGCGCTGGTGACCGGCTTTGGCTTTCTGCCGGACTACAAGTATCTGTTCTTTGTGAACAGCTACGTGAAGCCGCCTGAGTTCTACTGGCCGCTGGTGAGCTTCTGGTGGTCGTTCCACGGCGGACTGTGGGTGGATCCCATCCTGATTCCGCTGGCCAGCCTGGTGGTGGTGGGCGCGGCACTGGCCTGGCGCATCGCCGGGGTCCCCGCGGACAGGTCTTCGTCTGCGGGGTGGAGGGCCGGGGTCCCCGCGGACAGGTCTTCGTCCGCGGGGCGGAGTGCCGGGGTCCCCGCGTCCGCCGCGGCGGATTCGTCGGCGGGGTGGAGTGCATGGGGCCGCAATCTGTTGCTGGACCCGGTCTTTGGAGCCTCGGTGTGGGCAGTTGCCGGTTACATCCTTTTCATGACCTACCAGGACCATCCCCAGCCGCGCTACTTTGCGGTGGTGGCCTTCTTCAGCTTTTTTGTGGTGGCGCAAGGGGCTGGCGCGCTGCTGGGGGAAACGGGTCCGGGCCTGGAGCGCGCCATGCGGCCGGGGCCGGCGCGCTTTGCCGGCTGGGCGGTGATCGGGCTGGCCGCGCTGGCCGTTGGGATCAATGGCGCCTGGACTCTGAACTACGCCGCGCATCCGGAGTACACGTTTGTCGATGCTGCCGAGCGGCTGACCCGGTATATCGATGAGCACCCCAACGGCAAGCGGCTGCTGGTTTCCATCAGCGGCGACCAGATCACGCTGGTGACCCACCTGCCCGCGCTGTGCGACGATTTCGGCACGCCCAGCCCGGCAATTCCCGACCTGGTGACGAAGCTGGCCTATTATCAGCCCGGCTGGTACGCCGCCTGGAACGACCTTGACCCCGGCACGCTCGAGGACCTCCATTCCCGCTTTTCGCTGGAACAGGTAGCCAGTTTTCCCGCCTTCGACGATTCGGACCGTAATCTTCTGGTGCTTTTCAAGTTGCACCCGCTTGCCGGCGGCCAGGTGCGCAGCCCCGGCGACCAGAACCTGCAGGTCCCGCTGCCAGACGACAAATTCGACGTTCCGGTCCAATAGCCTGGCGATTTGGCTATGGCTGCCAGCCTCTGCTCAGAACGGCATCCGGAGCGAGCCGATGAAGGCGTGATTGAACTGGCTGTAGTGGGTGGTGGCGATCTGGAACCCGGCTCCGGCCACCAAGGCGACGCGCTTGTGGATCGGGAATCGGCCCAGGACGACGCCGGGGGTCGCGAAGGTCTGTTTCTTGCCGTCGTTTTCGCCGCCCTCCCAAAAGGTCGAATTGATCTCGACCTCCGGCCACAATTGCTTCAGGGCGTGGTATTGGAAGGCGGTATTGGAGACCACGGTGCGGCCAACGGTATTGACGCTGTTGACCGGGAACGTGCCGCCCAGCGTGGCTTGCACGTCGAGCGGTCCCCAACCCTTGCCGGCGGCCAGGGTGGGCGTGACAATGGCGCTGCTGGAGCCGTTCTTGTAAGTTCCGGTGGGGACGCTGCCGCCCAGGAACCCGGTCACGATGGCCCCGCCGTGCTGCTCGTTGCGGGCCAGGAACCGGTATTTCAGCGTGAAAGTGGCGTCGCCCCAGCCGTCCACGCTTTTGGGATTTTGGTGCAGCATATAGGGCGGCAGGTTGATGAGCAATTCGGTGTGCCGGGTGGGAATCAGCTCCAGACCTTTGCCGTTATCGAAGTTGGTCACGTCGCCCGAGGGCGTTATTTCGTGAAGAACGTCGAAGCGGAACTCCTGCTCCAGGCGCGGAGTGACGGTGGCGAGCGGCGTGATCCAATGGGGTTGTTCGGCCTGGGTGGCGGAGACGCGGTCCAGCCAACGGCCGGTCCAGTTTTGGGCGTCAAGCGGAGCGGAGACGGCGAACGCCAGGAAGAGGGGAAGAGCGGTTGTGGGGAATATCAACGGATTCTCCTCGAATCAATACGAATTAATACGAATTATATCGAGAATGATCGAATTTTGAACAGAGATTGCACGCGCACCGCATCGGCGTCTGGGCGAATAAAAGGCCGCAAAGTAGCTAAGGGCGGACGATCATCACCTCGGTGGCTTTGATCAGGGCGACGGCGGAATCGCCTTTCCTGAGGGCCAGGTCGCGGACCGCGTCGGCGGTGATAATGGCCGTAACCCTCTGGTTGCCGACAGCGAGGACGACCTTGGCCAGCAAGCCGTCGACCGTGATTTCCACCACAGAGCCGAGCAGTTGGTTGCGTCCGCTGATGCGGGCGGCGCCGGGCGGGCCTGTGGAGGCGGGTAGAAACTCCTCCAGCGCGTCAAGGGGAACACGGTGGTGCCCGCCGGGCGTTTTAACGGTGCGGATGCGGCCAGCCAGGATCCAGTGCTTGAGCGCGGTGTAGCTGACGCCGAGTTTCTCCGCGGCCTGGCGAGGCGTCAACAGGGTGGAAGAGGTCATCGGGTGGCGAGAATCTCCCTCGCCAGTACTGTACACGGTCCCGCCCAAATCGGTCCTTTTCGGTTCCTGAGGCCGGTTCCGGAACCGTGTGACTGCAATCACTCGACAGCGGTCCATGCGGATGATAGCCTTCCCGTGGCTTTTCCCCAGTGTTCAGAGAGGTCGCGTTTTCTGGGGCCGTCCGTGATACGAATTCAAACCTTAACTCGGGAGGACTTGTGACTGCAACGTATTGGATGTACTTTCTTCTGGGCGTGAGCGTGGTTTCGCTCTTAGTGGCCTTCTTCTTCGCGCGCCAGGTCATAGGCGCTGACACTGGAACTCCGGAGATGCAGAAGATCGCCGGCGCCATGAAGGAAGGCGCTAAGGCGTTTCTGAAGCGTCAGTCGAAGACCGCGGCGGCCGTCCTTGGCATGGGCCTGCTGCTTCCCACATTCGCCTACGCGCAGACGGAACATGCAGGCGGCGGAGGCGAAGCCAACCTGGTGCTGCCGGATTTGACGACCGTGAATTTCTTCGGCATGAGCGGACATGCTCTTCTGACGTGGGGATTGCTGTTCTGCGCCGGCGGCCTGTTGTTCGGCCTGACGATCTACGTGCAGTTGAAGAACCTGCCGGTGCATCGCACCATGCGCGAAATGTCCGAACTGATCTATGAGACCTGCAAAACCTATCTGGTGACGCAGGGCAAGTTCATTCTTCTGCTCTGGGCTTTCATCGCGGTCATTATCTCGCTGTACTTCGGCGTTCTGGCGCCGGTGCCGAATAAACCGATCTGGGTTACGCTGCCGATCATTTTGGGGTTCAGTCTGGTCGGCATCGGGGGCAGCTACGGGGTGGCGTGGTTCGGAATTCGCGTAAACACTTTTGCCAACTCGCGGACGGCGTTCGCGGGATTGCGCGGCAAACCGTATCCATGCTTTGCGATTCCGCTGAAGGCAGGCATGAGCATCGGCATGGCGCTGATCTCGGTCGAACTGCTCATCATGCTCATCATCCTTTTGTTCGTCCCGCGCGATTATGCGGGCCCATGCTTCATTGGCTTCGCGATTGGCGAAAGCCTGGGCGCCGCGGCGCTGCGTATTGCCGGCGGCATCTTCACCAAGATCGCCGACATTGGCTCCGACCTGATGAAGATCGTATTCAAGATCAAGGAAGACGATGCGCGCAACCCGGGTGTAATCGCAGACTGCACGGGTGACAACGCGGGCGACTCCGTCGGCCCGAGCGCCGACGGCTTCGAAACCTACGGCGTGACCGGCGTGGCCTTGATCACATTCATATTGCTGGCGGTCAAGAGTCCCACGACGCAAGCGCAACTGCTGGTGTGGATCTTTGTCATGCGCGTGGCCATGCTGCTCTCCAGCTCGGGCGCCTACTTTCTCAATGGCGCAATCGCTCGCATGAAATACGCAAACTCCGACGAAATGGACTTTGAGGCGCCATTGTCCTCGCTGGTATGGATCACGTCCATCGTTTCCATCCTCCTGACCTTCATCGTCACTTACCTGATGATCCCCACTCTCGGTGACGGAACGCTGTGGTGGAAGCTGGCTTCCATCATCTCGTGCGGAACCTTGGCGGGCGCGCTCATACCCGAATTGGTCAAGGTTTTCACTTCAACCAACTCGAGCCACGTGAAAGAGGTCGTAAAATCGGCGCAGGAAGGCGGAGCTTCCCTGGGGATCCTGTCGGGATTCGTGGCCGGCAATATGTCGGCCTACTGGCTGGGATTGAGCATGGTCGCGCTGATGAGTCTGGGCTATTACTTCAGCACGGGTCCGTCCATGGATGCCCTGATGCTCGCTCCAGCCGTGTTCGCGTTTGGCCTGGTCGCGTTCGGCTTCCTGGGCATGGGTCCGGTCACGATTGCGGTGGATTCCTACGGGCCGGTTACCGACAATGCTCAATCCATCTACGAGTTGTCACTGATCGAAAATGTTCCCGGCATCGAAGCTGAGTTGAAGAAGGACTACAACTTCGACGTGAAGTTCGAGCGCGCAAAAGACCTGCTGGAAGCCAACGATGGAGCCGGCAACACATTCAAGGCTACGGCAAAGCCGGTGCTGATCGGCACCGCCGTGGTGGGCGCAACCACCATGACATTCTCGATCATCATGGCCCTGACCCACGGACTGACCATTCACGTCGAGAACCTCTCCCTGCTGCACGCGCCCTTCATGCTCGGGTTGATCTGCGGCGGGGCAATGATCTACTGGTTCACAGGCGCTTCCACGCAGGCGGTCACCACCGGCGCTTACCGCGCGGTGGAGTTCATCAAGCGGAACATCCACCTGGAAGGCGCGGAGAAGGCATCGGTCAGCGACAGCAAGAAAGTTGTGGAAATCTGCACCAAGTATGCGCAGAAGGGAATGTTCAACATCTTTCTCGCCGTCTTCTTCGCTACCCTTGCGTTCGCATTCATGGAGCCGTTCTTGTTTATCGGCTACCTGTTCTCGATTGCGATCTTCGGCCTGTACCAGGCCATCTTCATGGCCAATGCCGGCGCCGCATGGGACAATGCGAAGAAGATCGTAGAGGTCGTGCTGAAACAGAAGGGGACGGCTTTGCACGACGCGACCGTGATCGGAGATACCGTCGGCGATCCGTTCAAAGACACCTCGTCGGTGGCAATGAACCCGGTTATCAAGTTCACGACCTTGTTCGGATTACTTGCTGTCGAGCTTGCAGTGACGCTCACCTCGAGCAATCCGCTGCTCACGCACATTCTGGCCGTCGCATTCTTCCTGGTGTCGGTGTTCTTTGTGCGGAAATCGTTCTTTGGAATGAGGATTGAATCCATGGAAAGCAACTGATTCCTGTCTTGTAAAGCACAGAAAACGTCGCCTGGAATGGGCGACGTTTCTGTGCACAATAGGTTGGCACCCGCTCATCAAGCTGCTGTGCACTGTTAGGCAGCGTAAATAAATAACGTTTACATTTACCATCTGGATATGCTATCCAATTGGGTATGGACACCGATGCCCAAGTCGCCCAGTACTTTGCCGGCATTTGGGCGCATCTGGACGAACACG
>JBEKZJ010000023.1:0-64347 GCA_049509995.1 Occallatibacter sp.
CTATGACGTCCGCAACGTCGTCGCGCGCGTTGTGGACTACCAGGATTTTCTCGAGATCCAATCCGGATTCGCTCCCAACATCGTTATCGGCTTTGGACGCCTGCAAGGCCGGCCCGTCGGGATTGTGGCCAACCAGCCATATGTTCTGGCCGGAGCGCTGGACATCGATGCCTCCGATAAATCGGCTCGATTTGTCCGCTTCTGCAATGCCTTCAACATTCCGCTCCTGACCTTTGTCGATGTGCCGGGCTTTCTCCCTGGAGTCGAGCAGGAGCGCGGCGGCATTATCCGTCATGGCGCCAAGTTGCTGTTTGCCTACTCGGCCGCCACGGTTCCGAAGATCACTCTGGTGTTGCGCAAGGCATACGGTGGTGCGTATATCGCCATGTGCTCCAAGGGCCTGGGCGCGGACCGGGTTGTGTCCTGGCCCACGGCGGAGATCGCCGTCATGGGCGCAGAGGGCGCCGCGGAAATCGTGTTTCGGCGTGAAATCGATGCCGCGGAGGATCAAGCGGCCCGCCGCAAGGAACTGGTCGACGAGTATCGGGAGACGTTTGCGAACCCTTACGTTGCGGCCGGCCGCCGGCTTGTGGATGACATCATCGAACCCGCCGAGACCAGGAAGTATCTGGCCCAGGCTCTGGAATCGTTGCACACCAAGCGGGAGTTGCGTCCGCAGAAGAAACATGGATTGATCCCATTATGAAGAGGTGCTGCGCGTGGCATTGAATATGAAAGCCGCGGCTGCTGCCGCGATGGAAGCGGGTCAACCGGAAAAAGAAGAGATTCCGCCGGAAATGATGGCGGTGATTGCCGCAGCGGTTACCGCATTCCTGGGCGCAAACCTCCGCATCCGTTCCGCCAGGCTGCTTCAGTCGCCCGACGCGGCAGTGAGCCGATGGACGCAGCAGGGACGGGCATCCGTTCTTGCCTCTCATAACCTGCCATCGAAGCGATGAGGCGATGGAAAAGTCTATCGAGGAAAGGAACCGGTTACTTGAAGCTTCAGATAACCATTGACGGAAAGACCTACGAGGTTGATGTCGAGGTCCTGGAGGACGACGAGAGCCCGCTGCAGCCAAGTTATCCGACCTACCAACCGGTTCCCGTTGCGCCTCAGCCGGTTTCGCTTCCCGGCGCGCACACTCACACCCAGGCGGCCGAGGGAAATGTTTTTGACGAGAGAGTTTGCCGCAGCCCTGTGATGGGCCTGGTCATAAAAGTCAACGTCAAGCAGGGACAGCCGGTTCAGGCAGGCGATCTGATGATGGTCCTCGAAGCCATGAAGATGGAAACAAATGTGACCGCGCCCCGCACGGGAATAGTGAAGAGCGTGCACGTGGCGCCCGGCGACTCGGTAAAACTGAATCAGATCGTCGTTGAGTTCGAATGACCGTCGGATTCCGGCCTCGATCGAAAGGGTAACAAATGAGCGATGTTCCGGAAGATCTGAAGCATGTTCCAGGCATAAGGTTCGTAGACCACGTCGCGATCGCCGTGAAACAGGGCGATTTGGACGGCCAGGTTAAGGCCTGGGAGATGCTCGGCTTCCACGAAGTTCACCGCGAAGAAGTGCTCGGGGGCGACCAGGTGCGCGAAGCTTTGCTCGAGATAGGCGACGGTCCCAACCTGATCCAGTTGCTCGAGCCTTTGACCGCGGATTCTCCCGTGCAAAAGTTGATCGAGAGAAACGGCGGCCGCGGCGGGCTGGCCCATATTGGTTTCCGCGTGCAGAGCGCGCAGCAGGCCTTCGACGCCATGAAGGCAAGCGGATTTCAAATCATCGACAAGGCTCCCCGCAAAGGCTCGCGTGGCACCACGGTCTTCTTTGTTCATCCCAAGTCGAGAGCCGACAATCCCTTCGGGTTTCTTATTGAAATTGTCGAAGCCCCTGAAAGCAAGTGAAGGAATATGGCCACTGATCATCTGCTCCAGGAGTTTCCTCCGGTAAGTACACAGTCCTGGGAAGAAGTTATTCGCAAGGACCTGAGGGGTGCCGACTACGCGAAGAAACTTATCTGGCAAACAGAGGAAGGGCTGGCAGTCAAGCCCTACTACCGGGCTGAAGATATCCGAGGGTTGGACTATCTGGACGCGGCGCCCGGCGATTTTCCTTATGCGCGCAGTGCCCGTTCGACCTGCGACTGGCGCATTCGCGAGGAAATCGACGCGCTCGATCTGGAGCAGGCAAATCGCGCGGCGTGCAGTGCGGTGGCTGACGGAGCTGAAGAGATCGCATTTCGCAATGTAGTCATGGGCAATGCTTCCGACCTGGGCATGCTTCTGATCAGCCTCGATGAGATTCCCGTGCATTTTGAAAATGCCGCCGAGCCCCTTATTCGACTTTTGATTGAGCGGCTGACCGAACGGCAAAGGCCGACTCCTGTATCGACCGCCTACGATCCGCTCGCCAACCTGGACTTCGCGGCGGAGGTCGTCGGGACCTCTCCTCCCGCGCTCGTGCCCTTCACCATCCATGGCGACGAATTTGAAGAATCGGGGGCAACCGCCGTCGTGGAAGTTGGTTTCACCCTCGCGGCCGCGGTCGATTTCCTCGCTGAAATGCAATCCCGGAACATCGAGGTCGATCGCGCCGCGGCTTCGATCGCGTTCTCCTTTGCAATGGGCGCAAACTTCTTCTTTCAGATTGCCAAGCTCCGCGCCTTCCGCATGCTTTGGGCGCGCGTCGTCGAGAGCTTTGGCGGAACGCAAAATTGCGCCAGGGCCCGCATTCATGCTCGCACCTCCCGCTGGAACCAGACTATCTACGATCCTCACATCAACATCCTGCGCGGAACAACGGAAGCTATGTCCGCTGTCCTCGGCAGTGCGGACTCAATCTCCGTCGCGCCCTTCGATGAGTGTTACAAGACGCCGGATGAGGCCAGCCGCCGGCTTGCCCGCAATACGCAGATCCTTCTCAAGCAGGAGGCGATGTTATCCCGAGTCGCCGATCCCGGCGCCGGGTCCTACTGTCTGGAGGTCATTACCGATTTCATTGCCCGCGAGGGTTGGAGATCGATGCAGGGAATCGAAGCCGCCGGCGGCTATCGCAAGGCTTTTGCCGGTGGGCAGATCGCGCAGGCGCTGGAGCGATCGCTGGCTGCCAGGGAAAAAGCCGTGGTCTCTCGCCGCCGCATCTTTACCGGGACCAACCAATACGTCAATCTTTCCGAAAAGGCACTGCATCGCATTGACTTCTCGCGCCTCTCCGGTAAACGGCGCGGCGCGCAGGCTTATGAGCAGCTTCGGCTGCGTACCGAACGCCACGCGGCCCGGACCGGCAAGTCTCCGCGCGTTCTGCTGGCCGAATTCGGAGATGTCAGGATGCGTTCGGCACGCTCCAACTTCGCCGCCAATTTCTTTGCCTGCGCGGGCTTCGATATCGTCACGCACCGATTCACGAGCGCCGATGCAATTGCCGCCAGCGATGCCGATTTGATCGTTCTCTGCAGTTCCGATCCGGAGTATCTCGCCCTGGCCACGGAACTTGTGCTCAAGTTACAGGCGCTCGGACGCAAGAGCCCGGTTCTTATCGCGGGCAATCCCGATTCCGCCGCGCAACTGCAAGCGGCCGGCGTTGCTGACTTCGTTCATATCCGCAGCAATCCTATTGAGCTTCTTACGAAATGGCAGCAACAGCTGGGGATCAGGGATTAGTTATGCGTCCAGACTTTTCAAACATCGATTACAAGCCCGCGGCGGAACCGGCGCAAGCGCGAGAAAGCAATGAATGGCTCTCTCCCGAGCACATTCCGGTCAAGAGCTTCTATACGCACGAAGACCTCAGGGGACTCGAGCATCTTGAGTATGCAGCCGGAATTCCGCCGTACCTGCGCGGACCCTATAGCACCATGTATGTCATGCGGCCCTGGACGATCCGGCAATACGCGGGTTTCTCCACCGCCGAAGAGTCGAACGCCTTCTACCGCCGCAACCTGGCCGCTGGACAGCGGGGGCTTTCGGTCGCATTCGATCTTGCCACCCATCGGGGATACGACTCCGATCACGAGCGCGTAACCGGAGATGTGGGCAAGGCAGGCGTGGCCATTGACTCGATTCTCGACATGAAGATTCTGTTCGACCGCATTCCTCTCGATCGAATGTCCGTGTCCATGACCATGAACGGCGCCGTGCTCCCCATCATGGCGTTTTATATCGTTGCCGCCGAAGAGCAGGGAGTTACGCCTGAGCAGTTGACCGGGACCATTCAGAACGACATCCTCAAGGAGTTCATGGTCCGCAATACGTATATCTATCCACCCGAAGGTTCCATGCGGATCATCGGCGACATCTTTCGCTACTGCGCGGAGAATATGCCGAAGTTCAACTGCATCAGCGTGAGCGGATACCACATGCAGGAAGCCGGAGCCACGGCGGATATCGAACTGGCCTACACGCTCGCCGACGGCCTGGAATATCTGCGCACCGGACTAAGAGCCGGTCTCGATATCGATGACTTTGCGCCCCGCATCTCCTTTTTCTGGGGCATTGGCATGAACCACTTCATGGAGATTGCCAAGATGCGCGCCGCGCGCATGCTTTGGGCTAAGTTAGTCAGGGCCTTCAATCCCAAGAATCCCAAATCGCTGGTCTTGCGGACCCATTCGCAGACTTCGGGCTGGAGCCTCACCGCCCAGGACCCGTTCAACAACGTGGTGCGCACCTGCATCGAGGCGCTGGCCGCGGCATTCGGGCACACGCAGTCCCTGCACACCAATGCCCTGGACGAAGCCTTGGCGCTGCCTACCGATTTCTCCGCCCGCATCGCGCGCAACACCCAGATTTATCTGCAGGAAGAAACCGGCATCACGCGCATCGTGGATCCCTGGGCCGGCTCCTTCTATGTCGAGCGGCTCACGCACGAACTCATGCATGCGGCATGGGCGCTGATAGAAGAAGTGGAGAGCCTCGGCGGCATGGCCCGCGCCATTGAAACCGGCGTTCCCAAGATGCGCATTGAAGAGGCGGCGGCGCGCCGGCAGGCCTGCATCGACTCGGGCGCAGACGTGATCGTGGGTGTTAATGCCTATCCATCGCTCGAGGAACCGCTGATCCCCGTCCTCGATATCGACAATGCCGCGGTGCGTGAATCGCAACTGAAACGGCTCGACAAGCTGAAGCGCGAGCGCGACAATGCTGCCGTGCGCCAATCGCTCGCGCAACTGGAACAATGCGCCGCCAACGGCCAGGGCAATCTGCTGGAGTGCGCGGTCGATGCCGCGCGCAAACGCTCCACACTGGGCGAGATTTCCTCTGCTCTCGAAAAAGTCTGGGGCCGTTACCAGGCCACCACGCGCACCATCGCCGGTGTCTACTCCGCGCAGAGCGGCAACGCCCAGGAGTTCAGCAAGGCGCGCCAGATGGTCGCGAAGTTTGAGAAAGCCGAAGGCCGCCGCCCCCGCATTCTGGTGGCGAAAATGGGGCAGGATGGCCACGACCGAGGCGCCAAAGTCATCGCCACTGCCTTCGCGGATATCGGCTTTGACGTGGATATCGGCCCCTTGTTCCAGACTCCGTTTGAGGTCGCACGAAACGCTGTCGAGAACGATGTGCATGTCGTCGGCGTCTCCTCGTTGGCCGCCGGCCACAAGACTCTGGTCCCGCAGTTGATCGATGAGTTGCGCAAACTCCATCGGGATGACATTCTGGCGGTCGTCGGCGGCGTCATTCCGACGCAGGACTATGAGTTCCTGTACCAGGCCGGAGTGTCCGGCATCTACGGGCCAGGCACGGTGATTCCGGTGGCGGCGCAGCGGATTCTCGACATTCTGAGCAGCAGTTTGGTTGGAGGACGTTCCTGATTGATGGACCCGGAAGAGAGTGCGTTACGTGTCAGGCCCGGCTGCCAGGCCCCGGAGCCGCCGCGAGACCTGATTGCGCGCGTCTCGAGCCGCCATCGCTCTCTTTCGCTTGAGCAATACGTCGATGGCATCCTGCGCGGCGACCGCATCATTCTGGCGCAAGCCATCACCCTCGTCGAGAGTTCTCGCGCTGCGGACCGCGAACTGGCCGAGCGAATTGTCGAAGACTGCCTTCCCCATAGCGGCAATTCCATTCGCGTGGGCATCACGGGCGTTCCCGGCGCGGGCAAGAGCAGCGTGATTGAAGTGCTGGGCACGTTCTTGATTGCCAAACACGGGCAGAAAGTCGCCGTGCTCGCCATCGATCCCAGCAGCCAACTTTCCGGCGGGAGCATTCTGGGCGACAAGACCCGCATGACATCTCTCGCCTCCAGCGAGATGGCCTTCATCCGGCCTTCTCCATCCCGCGGATCTCTCGGCGGCGTCGCGCAACGCACCCGTGAGGCGATGCTGCTGTGCGAAGCGGCGGGATACCGCAACATCCTAGTCGAGACGGTTGGTGTCGGACAGTCCGAGACCGCGGTTCACGACATGGTCGACTTTTTTCTGCTCATCATGTTGGCGGGAGCCGGTGACGAACTGCAGGGCATGAAGCGCGGCGTGATGGAGTTGGCGGATATCGTGGTGATTAACAAAGCGGACGGAACAAACCTGGCCGCCGCGGAAAAAGCTCGCGCCGAAGCCCAGAACGCATTGCATTATCTTCCCGGCTCGCCGTCCGGATGGACGCCACGCGCTCTAACATGCTCGGCTCATACGGGCAGCGGCATCGCCGAGATCTGGAACTGCGTTCTGGAATACATCGACCTGACCAAAGCCAATGGCTGGTTCAGTCTTGCGCGGCGCGACCAGGCGCGGAGATGGATGCATGAGATCATTCAGCAGGGATTAAGGCAACGATTCGAGTCTCATCCAGCCATCCGCAGCCGCATGGAAGCGCTTGAGCAGGAAGTACTGGATGGCCGCACGACATCGTTTCGAGCCGCGCGTACGCTGCTCGAAATCTATTCAGACCCAAATGCCGCTGCTCGGTGAGAAACTGACCCGTCTTCTGAGTAGAAAGGCTGGCCTGGCAAGGCAATTATGCGGAATGCCGCGGCAGGGCCAGGACCTTCAATTGCTTGCCCAACTTTGCGAACTCTGGATCGGCAGTTACGAGTGTGGCTCTTGTGCGCATTGCCAGCTCCGCAGCAAAGCAGTCGGCCAAGCCCAGCTTGTAACGGGATCTTAGTGCTGCTGCAGCCAGAGCCTGCTCAGTATCGGGCGACACAAACTCTACCAAACTCCTGACTTTTTGAATGGCCGTCCGCGCCTTTTCCAGCGTGGAGAACTTCGCGAAGATGTAAAGCACCTCAGCAAGGTTCACGACAGAAATGCGAAGCGATACCAGCTTCTTGTCCGCTTGAGTGAGCAAATCCTGAATTTTGGCCGCACCATCCTGATTGCGAAATAATCTCACCAGCGCGTTCGCATCCAGCACATATTCCTTCACAGAAATTCCTCAATCCTGGCGTCCTCACGTTCACGTTCTTTGCGCTTCTCTTCCATCCACCAAGCCTCAACATCCTCCTTCACATGGCTAAGGCATCCTCGAAGAGCCAGGACATCATCCAATGCTGTTGACTCCACGGTCAATTTGCCGTTTTCCTCACCGAATACCACTTTCGCCCGAGGCCTCAGGTTGTACTTGGCCCTCAATTCCACCGGAATCACCAATTGCCCTTTTGAGCTGATCGTCCCCATCTGCCCCATGACGTCTTACCTCCAAGTAAGACAGATTGTACGCCATCGCAATCCTGGATTCAAGCGGCCAGCCGCAACCTACAGTGCTTTGTTCTACACTGGTTGGGTTCTATTCGGAGCTTTCCTTTTATGTCTACGACCGCCGTTCCTGTAAATGCCCAACGCCTGCCTTCGCCCGCCTTGCGCCGCTTTGCCTGGGGCGTGCTGGTCTACTTTATCGCCGTCATCCTGTGGGGCTCTCTGGTTCGCGCCACCGGCGCAGGAGCCGGTTGCGGCAACCACTGGCCGCTGTGCAACGGCACCGTTATGCAGCACTCTGCCAACGTGAACACGCTCATCGAGTTCACCCATCGCATCACCAGCGGCCTCTCGCTCTTCTTTGTCGTCGGGCTGCTGGCGTGGACCTTCGCCGGCACGGTGCGCGGCCACCTGGCGCGCACGGCTGCCGTGGCCTCCGTGGCGTTCACGCTGATTGAAGCACTGCTGGGAGCGCTGCTGGTAAAGCTCGGCCTCACCGCGCAGAGCCAGTCGCCGCTGCGTCCCGCCTACCTGGCGCTGCACCTCACCAACACGTTGCTGCTGCTGGCCGCGCTCACGCTCACCGCGCACCTGCTCAGCCGCCGCAAGGGCTACCTGCGCGGCAGCGTCCGCCTGGTTGCGCCCTTCGGTGCCGTTGCCGCTGTCTTTGTGGTCATGATTGTGGGCGTCACCGGCTCGCTGGCAGCACTGGGCGACACGCTCTTCCCCGCCTCTTCGCTGGGCCTGGCCCTGGCGCAGGACTTCTCCGCCAACAGCGGCTGGCTGGTCCGCTGGCGCTGGATGCATCCCACGGTGGCGTTCCTGGCCAGCATTCTCCTCATCTGGCTTCTGGTGCGCGCGGCGCAGCGCTCCACGCACTGGGACAATCGCGCGCTCTCCGCGCTGCTGCTGTTGCTGCTGGCCACGGTCTATGCGCTGGGTGTGCTGGACGTGGTGCTGCTGGCCCCGCTTTGGCTTCAGGTGACGCATCTGCTTGGCGCCGACACGCTGTGGGCCACGCTGGTAGTGCTCACCGCCCGGCTGACCCTGCAACCGCGCGAAGCGCAATAGCGAGTCTGCGAGTCAGCGGGTCAGCGAAAAGGCCCCCGCATCGCGGAGCCTTTTCTATTCCCTGTTCCCTGCTTCTACTTCACCAGCACGCCCGCCGCGGCATACGTACTGCCCTCCACGCTGGCCGCGATCACCGGCAACTCCGGCGTAGGGGTCAGGTTCTCGATCACCCCATCGCGCAGCAGCACCGTATCTTCCGTCTTGCCGCCGCGGATGCTGGGATTCCACGCGAATGCTTGGTTGTTGACTACAACCTCGGTTCCCCCGGGCGTGGCGATCCACTCGCGTTCGCCGTAGCCGGTAGCTCCGCCCTGGTGATGGAACCGCTCCTCGCCGGGAAAACCCTGCGCGGCATACGCCGCCTGCGTCACGCCAAACAACTCGGCTGAGGTGGCGCCGACACGCGTTGCGTTCAGGAGCGCGGCATTGACCTGCGCCGCAGCTTCAAAGCGCCCGGCAAGCTCCGCAGGCAGCACGCCAAAGTGGACAAACCGCGTGATGGAGATGGCCAGCCCCCACTTGCGCGAGCACAGGTTCAACATGCCGTATTGCTTGAGCCGCCGGCCGCGCGCCACGGCGTGCTTGTACTTCAGGATGCGGTCGTCCACGGCGTACAGATAGACCGAGGGCAGGATGCCGCGCCGCAGCAATCCGGCCGCGGTGATGGCCTCCAGATCGTACTCGCTCAGGCCGGGCTCGACCTCGTTGAGCGCCTCCACCGTTGCCGCCGAGGTCTCCGCTCCCAGCCAGCGATAGCGTGCTATCTCGGATTCGCTCAGCGCCGCGCGCAGCGGATAAAGATTCACCAGCGTCAAACCCGCGCCCGGCGTATCCGATCCGAGCGGCCCACCGGTCAATCGCGCCGCGGCAGCGGTCGTTTCGTCTGCCCACCAGGGAAACAGCACCGGCTCAAAGTCCAGCGCGCCAAACTCCTCGTCGTGCAAGCGCGGCGCCTCGTTCTCGGTGGTGAAGTAGTAGCGCTTGCCTGCCGCGGTCACCAGCAGCGAAGCTACGCCGGTCTCGCCGGGTGTGAGCACGCGCAGTTCCACGGCGCCGCCCGTCACCCAGGCTACATTCTCGTTGCGCCGGATGAGCACACCCGCAAGCCCCTGGGTGCGCAGCCATTCCACCAACTTCTCGTGCTTGGACTCAAGCTCCGCGTTCCACGCCGTTTCTGTCACCAGAGTGGCGCCATTCACTACCAGACTCTTGCCGATTCTCTCGCTCATAATTCAATTTCCTTTGCCGGGACCTATCCGGGAATTCAGAAGATTCTGTGCTTTAGAAGGGCGTGGTTTTGGCCGCGCCGAAGGAATGAGAGAGTGAGTCCGGGCTTCAGCCCCCGAAGGAATCCTCATTCAGCAACCTGCATTCCCTCAGCGGCTAAAGCCGACTCCGGTTTGCTGCCGCTGCGACACGGCACCCAGAGGGTACCCGGCCGTCCCCTTTCAAAACCACGGCCTTTGCCTCGCCATGCATCCTGCTTAGTCTTCGAGCGCCGGGTGATAGTGGCTCTCCCAGCCAAGGTAGCGGGCGGCCTCGTGCACGGCTTTCGAAACGTCGCTGAAGTTGGCGGCTACGTGGTGTTCGAAGCCCTCGCGACATATGAACTTCAGCAGCTTCTGCAGTTGCGGAATCTCGGCCACGCCCGCGCCGCCAAAGGTCTCCAGCGGATCGTCGGTAAACTTCCCCGCGCCGGTGTAGCCGCGAACCACGCCGCGGCGATCGTCGGTCGAGTAGCGCGCGTAGCTCATGGCACCGGCCTTCACGCGGCCCACGCAGGTGCCGAAGGTGTTCTCCTTGCCCACGGTGCCGGCGATGATCGCCTGGTAGTCCATGGTCGGAGCCTGGGCGAAGAAGTGCTTGGGCAGGTTGGAGCAGTGGAAGCATACGCACTTGTCGGGATGACTCCCGTAGTTGTTGTTCCAGTCCAGCAGCGCCGAAGGGGTGCCCGAGGCCAGCGCGAGCATGTACATGCTCAGCGTGCCGGGCACATCCACTTCGCAGGCCGAGGGGATCAGGTTGTTGCTCATCATGCTCATGATGGTGCAGGGCACCACGCCGAAGAACTCCTCCATCGAGGTCCAGCACTGCACGGCGCTGATGGTCACGTTGGCCTGCTTCATCCAGCCGTCGATCACCGCGCCCAGCTTGGCCATCTTGAGTAGCGCCGCGTCGGAGATGCCGGCGGTGGTGACGTAGCTCTTGATCGCGGCCAGCTTGGACTGCGCCGCGTCGTCGGTGTCCTGCATGCGGTTGATGCGGCCGAAGATTTCCGACAGGTCGATGGTCTCGATGGTGATGCCGCTGGTTTCGAAAATACGCTCGGAGTAGCGCACGGTGTTGAATGCCGTGGGACGCGCGCCGATGGAGCCGATACGCAGATTCTTGAGGCCCTTCACGATGCGGCAGACCGCGGAGAACCATTCCAGGTCGGCCTTAAATTCGGCCGAACTGGGGCTCTCGGTGTGCAGCGTCGTCAGCGAGTAGGGAATGCCGTACTGCATCATGTTGTTACAGGCGCTCATCTTGCCGCAGAAGCTGTCGCGGCGGTTGGCGATGGTCATGGTATCCGAGCGGTCGGGTGTGGCCTGCACCAGCACCGGAACCTTCAGCCCGGAGAGCCGGATAGCATCCACAATGCCGCGCTCTTCGCCGAAGTTGGGCAGTGTGACGATGATGCCGTCGATCTCTTCCGCGTGCTTCTTGAACAGCGCGGCGCAGCGCTGCGACTCGGCGTAAGTTTCCACCGCGCCATGTCTCGACTCCTCCGCGCCCAACACCACGGCCCGTGCTCCCGCAGCCTCTAGAACAGAGATAATTTCCTCGCGGCCGGTCTTGGCCAAATGGCCCGGGAAAAAGCCGCGATTGCCTACTACCACTCCGAATGTCATCGTATGTTGCGCTGCCATGTCTTCTGCTCCTTCAATCCTCGCCGCCTGCGCGGCTGCATTGCGCCTGCCGGGCCCGGTAGCACCGTCATCCTTCCGGGAATCCCGCCACAGGAATCGGTTTTCAACTGCTCCTCGCGCCTGAACGGCATGGCGCGCTTGCTTGTGAACCAACCTCCGCGACTCGCCCTCAACGCCTACTTCGAGCGGCCGGGACGAAACTTGACCACGTAAAGCAACCCGAGGAGCGCCAGAACGCCACCCCACCAGACGGGCGTATGCAGGTTGGTCAGCTCGACCCCCGCCGGATAAATCCCGCTTAGCCACTGATAAATGCCATAGACGAAAATCATCGACCCATAGATCAGCAGCTGCACTCCGATAAAGAACCAAATGGGAATTCCAGAACCATGCATATGTCTCTACCCTTTCTTCTCCCTCGTTACCAGAACAGGATGTTGAGTGCCACAAAGATGACCCCCACCAGAATCGCCCACATGTATTCGTTCTTGTAGAACGGGACAGGCACTGCCTTAGGCAATATCGTCGCGCCGTAGACCAACCCATCCAGTTCCGCCACCGGCCTGGGCTTGGTAAACATGCTGACGACAAAGATCACGAGGGCTGTGAATATGAACGCCCACAGTGCGCGAAAAACATTTTCGGCCATCGGCTTGGCTGCTTCCGAAAGCGCTACGTAGCGAAGATTCGCAGGATCGAGGTGAACCCATTCGAAGAGGCTGGCTGAAAAGACGACACCGAACAGCAGGCCCAGAAAGCCGGCGATTCTGCTGGCGCGCGTCCAGAACATGCCGAGGAGAATGGTGGCCAGAAGTGGAGCGATAAAGATGCTGAAGAGCGCCTGCACGTAGTCCATGATGCCGTGAGCATGCTGCACCAGGTAGCCGGCCCCGATAGAGACCGCTACGCCTACGACGATCGACAGCCTCCCCACCATCACGTAGTGGCTGTCGGAGCCTTTCTTGTTGAGCAGCGGCTTGTAGAGGTCGTAGGTCCACACAGTGGAGAAAGCGCTCACGTTGCCGGCCATGCCGCTCATGAAGCCGGCAATCAGCGCGGTGATGCCCAGGCCCAGCAGGCCGGGGCCGCAGTAGCGCACCAGCATCAGCGGCAGCACTTCGTTATAGCTGTGCAACTCAGTTCCCGGCGCTGCGGACAGGACGCTCTGCTGGTAGGCCGCGGGCAGCGTGGATTTGGTTTGCATCGCGCTGGTGCACGCGCCCGGATCTTCGATCTTGTCTGTGGACAGGCTCACGGCGCAGGATTTCACAACGTCTTCGCCGACCAGCTGGCGGCGGCTGCCGTCCGGATTCTGCAACAGCACCAGGCCCAGCAGTCCGGGCAGGATGACGATGAACGGGACCGCCATCTTGAAGAACGAACCGATGACGGGAGCCATGCGCGCCGCACGCAGGTTGTGCGCCGCCAGCACGCGCTGGACGACCAGGAAGTCGGTGGTCCAATAGCCGAAGCTGATCGCGAAGCCGAGGCCGAACACAATCCCGGTCCAGTGCACGCCCATGGGGTTGGCGGCAAAGCTCCCGGTGTCACGCCAGAGGTGGAAGTAGCTATCGGAGTGCATGTTGGCGATGATCTTGGTCTGCAAACCGCTGATTCCGCCGGCTTGAATCATGCCCAGGATCGGCACCAGCAGCGCGCCGCCCCAGATGAGCACAAACTGCAGCACCTCATTGAAGATGGCCGAGCGCAACCCGCCCAAAGCAACGTAAAGCGTAACTGCGAACGCAGACATGAGGATGCTGAAAGTGAGGCTCCAGCCCAGCACCACCTTCATCACCACGGCCATGGCGAACATGTTCACGCCGCTCATCAGGATCATCTCCAAGGCGAAGAAGGTTGCGGCCAGGACGCGGGCGTGCTCGCCGTAGCGCAGGTTCAGGTAGCCGGGCACCGAGTGCGTCTTGCACACGTAGTAGAAGGGCATCATCACCAGGCCGAGAAAGAGCATGGCGGGGATGGCGCCGATCCAGTACCAGTGTGTGGCCAGGATGCCGTATTGGTAGGCCGATCCGGCCCAGCCCATCAGCTCCAGCGAGCCGAGGTTGGCTGAGACAAAGCTCAATCCCGCAATCCAGGCCGTCATCTCGCGGCCGGCCATGAAGAACTCTTCGCTGGTGTTCGACCTGCCCTTGAGGTAAAAGCCGATCCAGATGACCATCCCGAAGTAGATGGCGATCACGGCGATGTCGAGCGACTTCAGTTGCGCCAGGGGCGATGCGCTGAGAGCCAGGAGGGCCGGCAAGGAGCCGAAAGAGCCGGCGGCGATGGAGGCTGGGACCAATCCGAACATTGCGTCACCTGAAGGGGGTGAATTCGTCCGTGGAGCCCTCGGACGTTCGCCCCTAAGTAAATGGCTTTACTGCAACAATTGTCAAGCGGCAAACCTCTGCCGGGAGGAAAAACCGGTACTCGGCCCAGGATCAGCGTGGCAACCTGGGCAGCAACAAAAACATTCCCCAGGCCGGCGCTCGAAACATCCTGCGCCGACGGTTGGGTAAGCGTTTACCGAACGCAGTCTACCACATCCTCCCTGTCCTGCACATCCCCGCGCAATTTCTTTCTTGTCATCTCTGCCCTGCAAAGGTACTTTGAAATATAGGTCGCTCTTTCCCCTGCTTCCACCTGCGTAATTCTCCGCCTGGCACAGCACTCCAGAGTGCCCCGCGATTTTCTGTGCAGCCGATCCTTAACCCCAGGAGTCTTCCCCATGACCTCGTCTGTTGATCCCATTGGATGTAGCGGCTTCTCGCGCCGCGCCTTTTTTCGCTTTGCCGCCGGCGCCTCCGCCCTGGCCAGCCTGCCCATCCTTACTGAGGCCCATCTCGCCCTGGCCCAGCGTCCCCAATTCGCCGATCCCAACAAGGGCATTCATATCGACGCCAACGAGAACCCGCTCGGGCCCTCTGAAGCAGCGCGCCAGGCCATCGCAAACATCATTCCCAGAGGCGGCCGCTACCTGTTCGACATCCAGGAGGATCTGGCTGCGACCTTTGCCGGGATCGAAGGCCTGAATCCCGAGTCGGTGATGCCCTTTCCAGGCTCCAGCCAACCTCTTCACTTCGCCGTGCTCGCCTTTACCGGTAAGAACAAGCCGCTGGTGATTGCCGACCCCGGCTACGAAGCGCCCATCTGGGCCGCAAAGGTCTCCGGCACGCCAGTCATCAAGGTGCCCCTTGCCGATCCAAAAGGCGCGGCCACGCATGACATCAGGGCCATGCTCGCCGCATCGTCCACTCCCGGCGTCCTCTACATCTGCAATCCCAACAACCCCACCGGCACCACCACCAGCCGCGCCGACATCGAATACGCCGTCGCCAACGCCCCCAGAGGCGCCATCCTGCTCATCGACGAGGCCTACATACACCTCTCTGACGCCACCCCTTCGCTGGACTTCGTCAAGGAAGGCAAGGACGTGATCGTCCTGCGCACCTTCTCGAAGTTATACGGCATGGCCGGCATCCGCATGGGCCTGGCCATTGCGCGGCCTGATTTGCTTGAGAAGATCGGATCGCTGGGCGGGCTGAACGCGCTGCCCATCACCGCCGTGGCCGCCGCCAAAGCCAGCCTTGTGGACAAGGACCTCGTCCCCACCCGCAGAAAGATCATTGGTAACATCCGCGCCGATACCCTTGCCTGGCTCAAAGCCGACGGATACGCCTGCACTCCCTCAGTGAGCAACTGCTTCATGCTCGATGTGCGCCGCCCCGGCAAGGAGGTGTTGGCGGCCATGGCGGCCAAAGAAATCTTCATCGGCCGCATCTGGCCCGCCTGGCCCACCCAGGTGCGCATCACCGTCGGCACGCAAAACGAGATGCTCGCCTTCCGCAAGGCCTTCACTGAAGTCATGGCCGCCTCGACCGCGGGCCTTGTGACGCCACTCTTGCCCCGCAAACTCGCCGAGCACCCTTTCACTCACCTGTCCTGAAAGCCGCAATTCACAACCACGCAAATGGGCCTCGCCAATCGGCGAGGCCCTTTTGCTTTGCCAGTTTCGGCCAGTTAAAAGCTGGTAGCTGAGGTCAGAAGAGTATCTTCAGCGAAAACTGCACGTTGAAGGGCTCGCCGGGACCGATGCCGGGGTCGCCGAGAAACGGTCCGATGGTCGAGCCGATCTCGCCGGCTTCGCTGGCGGTCGGCCAGCCCGCCGGCGCCAGGTTGGTGCGATCGAAGATGTTGATCATATCGGCGCGAAACTGAGCGCTGACCCTCTCGCGGATTTGCGCGTTCTTGATGACGGCAAGATCCACAGACGAGTAGCCGGGGTTGTAGTTCTGTCCGCGGCGGGTGGGCGAATAAGTGCCGGGCGTCGCATCGACGAACGCATTTGGGTTGAACCACTGAACCGCGCCATTCACAACTGCGTGCGAAACCCCTGCTTTAGGATTTGCTATCACCTGCACGGCGCGGTCCGCTTCCTCTCCGTTGCCGCTGGGATTGGTTGCAGAGGTTACGGTGTAGGGCGTTCCGCCGTGGAATGAGAAGCCGGAGTTCAACTCCCATCCCTTGGTAAGCCGGTTTGGGCTGCGGAAGGCTGGAACCGTGTAGTCCAGGTAGCCGGTGACGGTGTTGCGCACGTCAAAGTCCGAGTTACCGCGTTCGGCAGCTTCGTCGAGAGAGTTCTCGGGCAAATAGGGCAAAGCCCCGGTCTCATAGTCCAGGGCGTGCCCCCAGGTGTAGGCCACTGACCCGGCCAGGCTGTGCCAGCTTTGCAAGCGCAGCGAGGTTTGCAGCGAGTTGTAGATGGAACCCAGGTTGGACTTCTCTTCGTAGATCCAGCCGAGGTTTGGAAATTGGCCGAAATAGGGGCGCGAGGACTGCAAAGCGCTGGCTGATATATTCGCGCTGTTGAGCGCTCCCTGATTGATATCGAAGATGCCCAGCAGGTGCGTCCCCTTGGTGCCCACATAGCCCAGTTGCCAGATCACCGACGAGCCGAACCCCTGCTCGAGATTCAAGTCAAACGTTTGGGTGTAAGCGGGCCGAAAGTTTTTGTCGAAGGTTGAGATGGTGGTAATTCCCGCCCCAGCCAGCGCCTGGGCGTAGGTCTCGTAGAAAGGAACGCCGCTCTGGATCACGGTGTTCAATGCCGAGGCCTGCGCTACCTGAGAGGAACCGGCCGGGTTCAGTTCGGGACCAAAGTCAGCGCCACTCTGGAGATTCTCGTCTTCCAGAATCGACTTCATGTAGATGGAGTCGTAATAGAGGCCGTAGCCGCCACGCAGCACGGTCCTGGCGGAGTTGCCAAGCTGGTACGAGAAGCCCACGCGCGGGCTGTAGCCGCCCCAGAACTTGGAATAGAGGTCGGGCACATCCTGGCCGACAACGGCCAGGCCGCTGGCTCGCGAGGGATCGAAGACGGAGAGGTCGGGCTGACCGGTGTGGACCGGGCCCTCGTAGTCAAAGCGCAAACCGTAGTTCAGGCTCAGCTTCTTGCTGGCCTGCCACGTGTCCTGGCCGTAGTAAGCGAAGGAGTTCACATAGACCCAGCGCCTGGGATCGCCCTGCGTGATTGCCGTAACGGAAGGGTCGTCGCAACCGGCCAGAAAGTCCGCCAGGTAATAGACGTTCGGATCCGTGGGGAACCCGGCAATCGTGGTGCCATTGGGCGTCTGGGTCGAGAGGGCTGCGCAGGCAGCGCCAGGTGTCGCGCCGGTCAAAGCCGCCCAGGGTCCCTGCGTGCCATCGAAGAAAATGTTTCCGCGCTCGCCGATCAGGTAGAACTCGTGCACCTGGGCCTTGCGGAACTCGCCTCCGAAGTGGAACTGATGGGCGCCCTTGGTCCAGGTCAGGTCCTCGTCCAGGTGGCCGGTAATATCTGTGCGGCCCAGGGGCGGGGTCACTCCGATCGGATCGAATCCGCTGCTGCTGGAGTTAAGCCCGCCGCTGTCCGCGGTGGTGCCGATGACCAGGTGGGGCGCGCCACCCACGGTCGATGCGGTGTCGAGACCGAGGCCGATGGGATCGAAGTTGTTGTCGGCGTCGGCGAATACCTGTTGAAAATAACTGACGCCGGCGGAGAGCTGGTTGGTCACGGCGGGCGAGAAGACGCGGTTATAGACCAGCGAGTAGTTCTGAATGTGCGTCCCGGCTTGCTGGAAAAAGGGCGCAAGCTCAGAGGATACGGGAGCAGTCTGAATGCCCTGGCCGATAAAGTACGTAAACGCGATGTGGTCCTTGTCGGTGAGTTTCTCGTCGATTTTGCCGACGCCGTTGTAGCTGTGACCAGTGGTGAGGCCGGTGGCGGAGTAGTTGAGCGGGTTCGCCGGGCCGTTCAGCGCCGAGGCCGGCCACAAACCGGACAGGCTTCCGGTCCCATACAGCAGATTATGGGCGACCGGATTTTCCGTCATGCCGTACGCTGTCAGAATTCCGAGCGCCGCGTTCTGGTAGGCGGCCGACGGCTCAGTGGCATGCCCTCCGGCGCCGATATCAAACCATTGATGTTCCCCGGAGAGGAAGAAGAAGGTTTTGTCCTTCTGGATAGGTGCGCCCACTGAGAATCCATAATGCTGATTGCGGGTCTCCTGCTTGCTGGCTTCGAAGGGATTGTCCGCCTGAAAGAACTCGTTGTGATTGAAGTAGTAGGCCGAGCCGTGCAACGCGTTGGTGCCCGATTTGATGGTGACGTTGGCCGTGCCACCGGAGTCGCGCCCAATCTCGGTGGTGCCCGAAGTCACAAAGGAGAAGCTCTCGATGGCGTCGATGGGCATCAGGACGGCCGCAATCCCATTCACGCCGCTCTGGTTGACGGCCGGAATGTTCCACCACAGATCGTTGTTGTCGGTTCCCTCGATCTGCCAATTCACTGAGTTGGTGCGGGTGCCGTTCACGCTCGATGACAGGGCGCCCCCACCCGTGGAGTAGCCGGCAAAGCCGTTGTTCTGCGCCAGCATCTGGGTAAAGTCGCGCCCGCTGTTGGGCAGGTTCTGCACGATAACCTCAGGAATGTCCGAGGCCTGCACGTCGGTCACGGTGTCCAGCGCCAACGAGTTCGCCGTCACTTCCACGGTCTGCGCGGCGCCGGCGACCTTGAGCTTGACGGGCAATGTATAGCTGACGCCCGCCGACACCGTCACCTTGTCCACTTTCTCCGTGGCGAAACCGGCTGCCGTGACAGTGACCGTATAGTCGCCCAACGGTAGATTCGAAAAAGCGAATTCGCCGGCGCTGGATGTCACCACCTTGAACGAGATGTTGGTCGCGGTCTCCACCGCCGTCACCTGGGCGCCAGGCAATGCGGCGCCCGACTGGTCGGTCACCGTGCCGCCGATGCCGCCGCGAAACGTCTGGCCAAAGCTGGCTGCAGGCAGTTGAAACAGCACCGCCAGCGCCAGCAGCGAGGCAGTGAATACACTTCGTGAAAGTCGATTTTCCATCGCGCCTATCCTCCAAAGATTGCAGGTGAAGTTGTGCTCTCATGCGCCCGGAGAATGTGTGAAATAAGTGCACATGAGCGGGCGCCCAGGAACGCACAAAACGTTATTTATTCTTGGGGTGTCTACAAGGATGGAATGTCGGCAGTTGAACTTCCATACTGCAATATATGCGGAAATTGGATCAGGATTCAATAAAGAAATGTCATACAATCTCATTTTTTCGGGAAAACCCTATGGAGAGCAGCTTCCGCCGGGCAACTCAAGGACACTGAAAGCCCCGCCGTAGAGTTGGCGACTCATTCTGCAACAGCCCGCGCCCGATGGGACTTCGGCCCTCGAACCCCTTATTCCTGGCCGCATTCCTGCTTCCACATGCCCACCATCAGATCTCCTGCCGCGTGGCGGAAGGCCACCACCACCGAGTTCTCCATCTGCGGTTGGCCCCGGTATCCCTCCCGCTCCACGGCCGACTCGGGCACGGTCATCGCGCAGGGCCGGGGCAATGAGGACTTGATCATCCCCGCGATCATGTTGGCGATCTCCTTGATGGCGTCCAGCGCGTCGGACTCGCCCACCGTTTCCACCGGCTGCATCATCATCGCCGCCGTGGCCTCGTAGGCCAGCGACCCGGCCATTCGCACTTCGATACGGCCTTTCCACATCCCGGTCAGGGTTACGCAACCAAACAAGTGTCCTGCACTCACTGAAAACTGCTCCGGAGTCAGCGTTGGCTCCAGCGTCATGGCCAGCATCTGCTCCCAGAACTGGGCGTTGGCCTTGATCACATTTTGCTGGTCGAGTTGAGCCCGCATGCGCCCCACTCCCATCGGGAATCCGGCTACAACTATTTGTTTCTCCTCCACTTATCGGACTGTTCTCTGAATGCCTTAAGAACCGGCTGCGCGCCTGAGACATCGATCGTCAGTGGAGCCGCCTCATCAAGCCCCGCGCACTCAACGCCCTTGTGAGATAAATCACCTCCGCGGGTGCGCCCTGGCACATCTTCCTCCCTTTGTTCGGTGCCACTCTGTCCCAAACGAGGTGTATGCCATGCCGGATTCAGCCCCGCATCCGGACTTTAACCGTTGGACTCACCCGGCCGTCCTCCTCGTCGCCACCGATTTGAGCGACCTGGACCGCCTGATGCCGTTTGCCTTTGAACAGGCTGCGCAGGAACAGGCGCGGTTGATTCTCCTGCATGTGCTTTCCCCATCCGCAGCCATGTCGGCCGATGCCGCCGGAATGCCATACTACGATCCGGCCGGCGCATTGGAGTTTGTCACCAGGACCCTGGAGCCCTGGTGCGAGTTGGCCCGCCAGAAGAACATCGCCTGCGATGCGCTGGTGCGCGAGGGACCCCCCGTACAGCAGATTGCAGCCGCTGTTCGCCAGTTCCAGGCTGATCGCCTCCTTCTCGGTACCCGGAGCCGGAGCAAGCTCGGCAAGTTGCTCCTCGGTTCCGTGGCAGAACAAGTGCTGCGCTCGGTCAACCTCCCGGTCATAACCGTGGGACCCGAGGCTCATCTCCCGGTGCAATTGAGCCCCCGCGAACGCGTCGTGCTCCATGCCACCACCCTCCGAGAGACCTCTCGCCCGAGCGCGGCACTTGCTTGTCAGATCGCAGCCAGTCAAGGCGCCAGGCTGGTCCTGCTCCATGTCCTGCCCCCGATGGATGAGCCCACCTCGGACGCAATAGGGCGCAGCGGCCAGCCCGCCAGCCTGGACTCGGCCGCACTCCATGAGCTGCGCATCCTGGCCGCGGAAACCGGCTCTGGCTGCGCCGCTGCCGTTGAGCCCCATGTGGTGCACGGCAACCCCTCCATCGAGATTCTGGCCGAAGCCTCGGAGCGCCGCGCCAACCTCATCGTCCTCGGCGCCACCCACCGCTCGGCCATCGAAAATCTCACCCGCGACCGCACCGTTTACCGGGTTCTGGCCCATGCCCGCTGTCCGGTCCTCACCCTCCGCGAACCCCACGCCAATACGGCCGCCCCCAGGACGGAGCAGTTGGCGATCCATATTTGAGGGCCTGGCTTTCGATGAACCTCATGGGATCGGCTGCAAAACTGGCAATCCGCCTTGGTAGATGCGCCAGCCGGGAAAAATGTCGGATGGGCGCAAAAGCGTGCAGATTGTCCCCGAAAATGATGGAAATCCGCCCCGGCTGTGAAGCGGAATTGGAAAGAAACGGTCGCAACGAGAGGCTACGCGGTTAGGCGCTCAAGCTGATCCGGCTTGACGATGGTCAGGCTGGAGCCCTTGATGGTGATCCACTGGTCGCGGCGAAACTGGTTCAGCAGCCGCGTCACGGTCTCCCGCGAGGTACCCGCCATGTTGGCGATCTCCTCGTGCGTCAGCGCCATCGTAAACCGGATCTCCGGCTTGCCGTTGGCTGAGGCGCGTCCCCAGTCCAGCAACAGACGCGCCAGCCGCCCCGCCGCCGAGCCCGACAGCGCCAGCCGCTTGGCGTCGTGAAACACCGTCAGGTATTCGCCGGAGAGTGATTGCGCCGCATGCATGCTGGCGATGCCGTGACGCCCCAGGAAGTCCACAAACTCCTGCTTGCGCACCGTCTTCACCTGGCAGGGCTCAATGGCTTCGGCCGTCACTTCGTGCGCAACGTTGGCCAGAACCGCGCTCAAACCCATCACGTCGCCGGGGCCGGCGATCTTTAGAATCATGGTCTTTCCGTCGCGCGAGGTCGAGGAAATCTTCACTTGGCCAAAACAGATCACAAACACGTTCCGGGCCGGGTCGCCTTCAGTAAACAACTTCGCGCCTCGGGCATGACTCATCATGATCCCGATCCCGTCGTAGTCCTCGAGTGCCTCCGGTGTGAGATTGCAGAACATCCGCAGATGGCGGTGCTCGCAGTTAATGCAATCTTCCGGGGGGTGATGGGGATGGAACGATGCCATAGGTTTCCCGAAGGTCAAATTGCAGTATAGCGCACTTTGGCAAGGCGCAAGGCAGGGATTCTCCGTCAATTTCCGTTGCGGTCCAGGGAAATCCCCGGCACGGAAATTTGTCTATGCAATACTTCCCCCTACGCCGCCGGAGCTCCCGCGCTGCGCCGTGTCTTCGGCATCCGGTTCTGGCAGCTGGCGTCGTAGCCCCGGGAAACCTCCCGGGCAAGTTCTTCCAACAGTTGCATCCGCAGCGGCGGATACTGCTGAAATGCCAGGTTCAAAGCTTCCATGGGCAGCAAAAGCACTGATCCCGGCGTTTGCGCGCTCAGGGTGTAGGTGTGATGCCCATCGCCCAGCGCGGCCGCCAACTCTACCAGGTCCCCGACGCGCGCCGGCCCCAGCGTCAACCGCGTCTCCAGCCTCTCCGTCCGGCGCAGAAACCGCCCTGAAACCACCACGTAGAGCCCCCGGCAGATCCCCGACTGGCGAAAAACAGGCTCCCCAACATCGAAATCGATGCACTGGGCCGCGCTGTTCAGCAAGTTCCCGGTCGCCGGAGGGCAATCCAGCAGCTCTGCCAGCGGATGTGCCTGGACTGCTTCCCTTCGCCCGGATCTGGCCACAGGTTCCATGGTCCCATCTCCCTTTGTCGCCGCCCGATTTCCCGTCCCGCGGTGCCTGGTGCCTGCATTCACCTGCCGGCCGGTCCTGTGCGAGCTCGTTTGACGCTGCGGATTTGCCATGATTCGATCTCCATATCCTGCAAATCGCTCCAAATGCAACAAGTTCAGAGAAACGGATTCCAAAAAAACGCATCGCTGAGATTGGCTGCGGTCATTTCTCCCTGCGCCGCCCCATCTCCCCTTCCATGCCACGCTTCGGCTCCCGCGCGGCCATCGCTATCTGGCCTCCACTGGGCTCCGAGCCTCCCGTTGTTGGCCGGCGGCCACCGGTTCCGGCGGAACGCACAACACCGGCACGCGGGATCGGGCGAGCAGGGCAAACGCCGTCCCATGCGGCCCCGGGGTTCCGCTGGTGCGCTTCACCCCGGCCACCAAAATGCTGGGATGGTGCTGGGCGATCGCTGCCGCGATGGCGTCGGACGGGTTGCCGTCCTTCACAATGAAACGCACCGGAAAACGCCCGCTCGGCTGCACCCCGAACGCCTCCAGCGTGGTCGCGACGGGGTTTAGAAACGCCGAGGCCTCGGCCGGTCCGCGCGCGTGCAATACCAGCAGCGTGCGATGAAACGTCTCCGCCAGCGAGTATGCCGTGGACACCGCTGCCGCCGTTGCCTCGTTCTTCTCCATCGCCAGCAGCACCGGCCCGCCGGGCGTGGGGCGAAACTCCCCCGCATTCCAGTCCGCCGCCACCGCCAGCACCGGACACGGCGACAGTCGCACCAACTGCTCCGCAATAGAGCCCACAATCACCGGCCCGGCCCCGCTGAATCCTTTGGTCCCGATTACAATCAGCCCCGCCTCGTATTGCCGGGCCACATCCACCAGCATCTGCGCCACCGTGCCCTGGCGAATCTCCGAATGGCTATGAATTCCTTCCCGCATCAGATCGCCGGCAAGCGTGTCCAGCGCCGCCCGCGCCTGTTCGGTCAGTCCCCTCAGCACCCGGCCGGGTACCGAATCCACTGCCGCATAGTCCACCGGGTCCAGGCCGTGAGCCAGCACGAGGCGCGCCCCGTATCCGCCAGCCAATTTGCGGGCATATTCCAGCGCCGCTTCCGACTGGCCGTCTAGATCCGTGGCCACAACGATCGTCTTCATCCTGGCTGCAAAGCTCATGGATGCCTCCTGACGCACACCGGCGTCCCTCGCGCTTCATCCCTGTTGGACTTCGAGTCTGCGCTCCCCACACATGAACAGGCAGTGACACCATTCACCCCGCGCTGTGACACGAGTCACAATCCAACCCTTGAGCCCACCCAACGGCCCGCCCACAGGCGACCCTCCCGCAGGCGGGTGTTGCCGCAAAGGTATACATGCGCAGGCCAAATGCGGTAGCCTTTCCGCGTCATGAAAAACTCGAAAAAATCCTCTGTTCAATCGATTTCGCCCTTGCGCCTCGCATGTTTTCTTTCCATCCTGTTCGGTTGCGCCCTGGCCGCATCCGTTCAGGCCCTGGCGCAAGCGCCCGTGCCCGCCTCGCCTGCCATTGAGGCCAAAGCCCACGCCTGGCTGGCCAAACTCACTCTCGAGCAAAAGATCGAGCTCATCGGCGGCGTCGATGACATGTACACCCATGCCGCCCCCGCCATCGACCTGCCACGCTTCAAGATGTCCGACGCCTCCGTCGGCGTGCGCACCTGGGGACCCACCACCGCCTATGCCGGCGGCGTGGCGCTGGCCGCCACATGGGACCCGGCCCTGGCGCACAAGGTCGGCGAGAGCCTCGGCAAGGATGCCCGCGCACGCAGCGTCAATTTCCTACTCGGTCCCGGCGTCAACATTGCCCGCTCGCCCGTGGCCGGCCGCAACTTCGAGTACCTCTCGGAAGACCCCTATTTGAACTCCATCCTGGCGGTTCCATTCATCGAGGGCGTCCAGTCCCAGGGCGTCATCGCCACCGTCAAGCACTATGCCTTGAATAATCAGGAGTACAACCGCCACAACGTCAGCTCCGACGCCGACGAGCGCACCATGCGCGAGATCTACCTGCCGTCCTTCGAGGCCGCCGTCACCAAGGGCCACGTTGACGCCGTCATGAACTCCTACAACCTCATCAACGGCGTTCATGCCACACAGAACGAGTTTCTCAACCTCAAGGTGCTCAAGGGCGAGTGGGGTTTCCAGGGCATTCTCATGTCCGACTGGGACGCCACCTACGACACGGTGGGCGCGGCCAACAACGGCCTCGATCTCGAGATGCCCAGCCCCCGCTTCATGAACCCCAAGGCTCTGCTGGCCGCGGTCAAGGACGGATCGGTCACCGAATCCACCATTGACGACAAGGTGCTGCGCCTCTTCCGCACCGAGCTCCGCTACGGCTTCCTCGACCGTCCCCAATTCGACCCGGCCGACTCCAGCTACTCCGTGGCCGATCGCGCCGTTGCCCTTGAGGGCGCACGCGAAAGCATCACCCTGCTCAAGAATCAAGGCCACCTGCTCCCGCTCGACCCGGCCAAAATCAAGACCATCGCCGTCATCGGCCCCAACGCCTGGCCGGCCGTCACCGGCGGCGGCGGCTCCTCTGAGGCCCAGGCCTTCGAGCCGGTCTCGACCGTTACCGGCATCGCCAACCTGCTCGGTCCCGACGTGCATGTCCTCTACAGCCGCGGACTGCCGGAGATGAACGAATTCTTCCAGGGCACACACTGGGAGGGCGGCGTCAAAGTTGCCACTTATCCCAGCAAGGACTTTACCGGCATGCCGGAAACCACCACCCCCTCGAACATCGCCGACTACAAGCAGGAATGGTGGGGGCCCGAGGACAAGACTCCCCGCAGCATTCGCTACACAGCCGCCTTCAAGGCTGCCAAAGCGGGCAAATACCTGGTTCTGGCCGCAGCCTCCGGCGACGACGAATACAAGCTCACCATCGACGGCAAACCGCTGCTCTCTCCCCCTCACGTCGAAGGTCAGGCGCCGCTCTTCTGGACCATCAATCTGAAGGCCGGCCAGACCGTCAACGTGGTCGCCGACTACCTGCCCGGCTTTGTAGGCGTCCGCTTCGGGCTGGGAATCGCCTATGAGCCCGACCTGGTCGCCGCCGAAGCAAGGACCTACGCCGCCGCCGCGGATGTGGTGGTAGTCGCCGCCGGCTTCAACCCTGGCACCGAGAGCGAGGGACTCGACCGCACCTTCGAACTGCCCTGGGGACAGGACGCTCTGATTGAAGCCGTGGCAGCCGCCAATCCACACACCATCGTTACCCTCAACGGCGGCGGCGGCATGGATACCCGCCGCTGGCTCGACAAGGTTCCCGCGCTGCTCCACACCTGGTACCCCGGCCAGGAGGGCGGCACTGCGGTAGCGGAGGTCCTCTTCGGCAAGCACAATCCCGAAGGGAAACTCCCCGTCAGCTTCGACCGCAGTTGGGACGAGAACCCTTCCTTCGCCTACTACTATCCCATCAAGGGCGCCGATACCGCGCTGCACGTCATCGAACCCGGCAAGCCGCCGGTTGATTACGTCATTCCCCACGTGAAGTACGACGACGGCCTCATGGTCGGCTACCGCTACTGGACCACCACCGGGAAGCACCCCCTCTATCCCTTCGGCTTCGGCCTCAGCTACACAACCTTCACCTTCTCCAAACTCCAGGCCCCTGCAACCGCCGCTTCCGGCTCAACAGTCCCGGTTAGCTTCGACGTCACCAACACCGGCAGCGTGGCCGGCGCTGAAGTAGCTCAGCTCTACGTCTCCGACCCCTCCGCCAAAGCCACCCGCCCCGAGCGCGAATTGAAGGGCTTCGAAAAGGTCCGTCTGGCTCCCGGCGAAAGCAAGCATGTAACCCTCAACCTCGACGCCCGCTCCTTCAGCTATTGGGACGAGGCGTCCCACAAATGGACCATCGACCCCGGCAAGTTTGTCATCCGCGTCGGCGACTCCAGTGAACACACGCCGCTCCACGCGGATTTGACGTTGAACTGAAGCTTCTGCCGATTGAACTAGCCTCTCCTGCGCGGGGTGGGGGCTCCGACTGGCAACGGTCCTGTCCGAATTTCCGCGATTTGAACGTGATATAATTCCTCGCGTCCTCGCCGCGATGATCGGTCAAGAGCCCGGTCCGAGCGGTCGCGGCGCTAGATAGCTTTTTTCGGGTGACGCCTCCTGTGAAATCTTCCAAGCAGTACTGAGGCCGGACTTGGATCGAGCTTGGACTGCATGAGTGTACGGGCTTTGGAGAAAGCTCATGAACTTTACCCTGACAATTGTCGTCGCCGCCCTGTGCTTGATTGGAATCATCTGGATATTGCCACACCTTCAGGTTAGGCATTTGAAGAGCCTAAGCCTCGAGGAGAGATTTGATCGAATCAACGAGGCCCGGAAAACGATCACACAAATCCTGGGAGGAGCCATTTTGCTTGGAGGTTTCTACTTCAATTGGAGTGGGCAAAACCAAACTGCCAAAGACAACCTGGAAAGCCAAAGAATTGCGAGAAATGGACAACTGATTGAAGGCTTCACGAAGGCGACCGATCGTCTGGAAACCGGCACTTTGGATTCTCGAACTGTCGGGATTCTCAGCCTGGAGCCCGTGGCCCAAGAACCGGGGCCGAATCATTGGACTGCCATGGAAGTCCTCGCCAATTACGCTCGAACTCATGCTGGGAACGTTGGTTCTATTGAACCCCTGCAATATCGGCCCAAACCTGAGGCCGACATACAGGCGATGACTGCGGTGTTGAGAAGTTGGAAGCGTCTGGAGGGCGATAGCTGGCTCGACCTGCGCAACACGAATCTTGCTGGCGCGGACCTGAACGGCGCAAACCTCGCGTGGGCAGACCTGTTCGCCGCTAACTTGCAATGGGTCGATCTGACGGGCGCGTCCCTCAGGGGTGCCTATCTGAAGCTGGCCCACCTCGAAAACGCTCAATTAACAGGCACATGCCTTAACGGGGCCGACCTTAGCGGGGCTTCTATTACTCCGGCAGAGCTCAAAGAAGCCTGGTGGGATGGTTCAACGAAATTCCCTACGGGGACCACGCCCGGTAGCCCGACCATTCCGGAGCCCGAAATTTGCAAGCCGTTTTTACCGCCCAACCAAACGCCCTGTAACCATCCGGCTCGGTGACGACGTGATCGACTGGTTGAAAAGCTATGGCCGCGGCTATCAGACAAAAGCCAACCTGCTCCTTCGCCACGCCGTGGAATCCAGCCAGCGCGCCACAGCAAAGGGCCGAGGGGCGGCATAAGTTAGCTGCGCGCCGGTTCGCTTACCCGCTTACTTGCTGGCTCTCTCACCCGCTGACTTGCTACTTCCCTGCCGCTTCCGGTAACCCAACCTCCGCCGGCGCCGGCAGCGTATGCGTGGCAAACCACTGCTGCATCACCTGGCTCTGCCAGCGCTCCCCGCGGCCAACCCACAGTTGCGCCGCCTGGTCGTACCGGTCCAGGTTGGTTTCGAGCCAATACGGGCGGTTGTCGCGCAGCCAAGCCTGCCGGTAGAGGTCGCGCAACAGCATGTAGCCGTCGCGCATGTCTTCCAAGCGCCCGCTGTGCGAGCCGATCGTCCGCAGCATCTGCGAGACCTCGCTCCGGCGGCTCTCGTCGCCGGCCAGCGCCCGCGCCTGGTCATAAAGCGCCACGCAGTCGTCCGCGGCCTGAAACTTGAGCCCCACAAAGTCGATCCTCCGCGCACCCAGTTCCAGCGCGTCCAGCGCCTCCGGATTCGCGAGTCGGCCATTTTCCAGGCCTCCCGCCGCCCTCGCCTCGGCCAGCAGCGTGATGGCTCTCTCGGCGTCCAGTCGCAGTTCGCTCTCGACCGGCCGCAGCTTCACACCCACCCGCTGGCCCTCCGGCGAGAACGGATCGACCCAGAAATACCTGTCCTGCGCATCGCCCAGCCCAGCCTGCTTCAGCAAAGCGTGCGCCGCCATCAGTGCCTGCTGCGCCTGGCTGATTTTGCCCGTCGAATCGCCATGAAACGCCAGCCCATACGACGCCGTAAAAGCCTCTTCCGAGCTCTCGCCCGCCTGCCAGCTCGCCGCCGCGCCAAACAGCACGCCAAACCAGTTCTCGTCGAAGATCCCCTCGCCGTCGTCGTTCCAAACCGTATTCAGCATCCCCTTCGAGCCCAGCTTCTGCCCATCCCGCACAAAGGCCCGGATGTTGCCCAGCGCCTCGTTGTTGTTGGGGTAGATGCGATTCCAGTTGTTCACGCCCGGCGCCACCCAGGTCTCCAGCCCGGCCTTCGTAAACGGCAAAATCAGCGGCGTGAAGTCCGGCTCGGCGTCGTAGCGCCACGGCACCGCGATCATGTCCTTGGGCAGCGTTCCCACCAGGTCCGGCGAGTTCACCGCGATATCGCCCCAGAACAGCAGGTGCTTGTGGTTGGGCGCGAGCGCGATGTGGATCAGCGTAAGAAAGTTCAGATAAACCGCTCCCAGCCCCTGTTCCTTCACTGCATCGCGCGTCTTCCCCAGCCCCAGCTCAAACGTCTCATCGGCGCCGATGTGCGCATAGGGGCCGGGGAACACCTTGGCCAGCTCACCAAACCAACTCGCGATCTGCGGCAGCGTCGAAGGCTCGCCCGGTGCCAGCACCGCCCCGCGCAACGTCTCGCCCAGCGCCGCGTACTGCTCGAATTTCAGCACGTTGTGCAGATGCCCGAACGACTCCTGCTCGGGAATCACGGTGATGTGGTATTGGGCCGCGTACTCCACCAGCTCGCGTGCCTCGGCCGGCGTCATCGACCCGCCGGGAAAAGCCGCTACCGGCGAACTCGCATAGGCAAATGTGTGCTCAAAGTACGGCGAGAAGGCGTTCATCTTGTAGGCCGCCAGCGTGCGAATCTCGCGCTTAAGAAAATCCATCGTCGGTATCGGCCCGCGCGACCAGTCGTCTGAAAGCCCGCGGTGCGCCATCGCCGGCCAGTCCCTCAGCGTCGGCGCCAGCAGCACTGCGTCCTTCCCCGTGCCGCGAATCAGCTGCTTCACTGTCTGCGCGCCGTAGAAGATGCCGGCGGAAGTTTCGGCAATCACAGCCAACCCGCCCTTGAAGTCGGGCACCATCGCGTAGCCCTCGTCGTGCATCTCCGGGTCGAAGCTCAGGTGATGGCGCTCGAGCAGCGCCTTCGCCTCCTTTGAATCCGCCCGCTCCAGCCGAATGAAGGGAGCATCCTTCTGCACAATCCTCTTGCCGAGAGATTGTTCGATCAGGTCCTCGGCCGCAAACCCATCCTCCGGACTCTTTGAAGCAGTGACAAAGAACCCGATGCCCCCGATCGGAATCGCCTCCACTGCCACGCACTCCCGCGGCGCAGGAACCAGGTGCAGCTCCGCGCAGGTGGGCGTTGCTGCCGGCGGCGTTTGTGCAACCGCGCCTGCCCCGGCGCAACACAGCATGGAAAACAGCGCCAAATGAACCCGCATCAACTCTCCCTCGACGATTCCAGATCGCTTGTGAACCTAGCGTATCACCGCCGCTGCTGCACACCGGAGCCGGGGCAGTCCCTGGCGCTCATGAGTTGCCCTGCGTCGATTCAAGAGAGGCTATAACCCGAGAAAACCGCGCAAAGCCTCGTTCACGGCCTTCAAAGTGGCAGCGTCCACCTGCCCGATCCGCACCCCCAGCTTGACGCGCGGCACGGCCGTTGCTTTGTCCACCATGATCTGCGAGACGACACGCAGCCCCGTCGCCCTGCCAGCATTCACCGGGACCCGAAAGAGGGGCGCAGCGTGGACTTCGCTGGTCAGGGGCAGCACAATCACCGACGGATGCCCGTCGAACGCGTCGGCCTGCACAATCAGAGCCGGTCGCGGCTTGCCATAATCCCCCGACACAGCCACGGTTACCAGGTCGCCGCGCTTCATTGGCCGATTCCCAGAGCGCTGACGTCCTGAATCCAGCGCATCACTTCCGTCTCATCCTCTGAACCGGCGATCAGTTGCGACTGGCGGCGTGCCTCGGCGGCGAAACGCCGCTGCCGCGCCTCGTCCACGTAGCTGCGCATCAATCCGCGCAGCACCTCGGACGCCGCCCGGTCGTCCGCCTCGACCGCCTCCACAAACTCCGCCTTGAGCCCGGCGTCAATGCGCAGGTTCAACGTCGATTCCCTTGGACGAGCAATTGTCTGGGGCATAAATACAACTCCTGCTTACAGATTGTAAATATATTCTGTAATTACAACAAGTACTTACAGAGCGAGTGAGCCTATTTCATCCCTCCCAAATTGAAACAGGCTCAGCAAAGAGGTTCGCTTGTGCCCTCTGTCCGATGTCCCCTACCGCAAACTCTTCAGCGCCGGGTACAGCTTCCGCCAATTTGCGTATCCAGCCTTGTAGGCTGCCAGATCGCCGGCATCCGGCTCGATGCGCTCGGCAACCTCGATCGCCTGCCCGCACGCCTCGTCCAGATTGGCCCAATGGCCCGCTCCCACCCCGGCCATCAACGCCGACCCGAACGCACCGCCCTCTTCCGCGGTCAGCACCTCCACTGCGTGCCCGTAGATCCCCGCCTGAATCTTCCGCCACAGCGGCCCGCGCGCCCCGCCGCCGCCCAGCCGAATCCCGCTCACAGGAATCCCCAGCTCGGCAAACAGCGTAAACGTGTCCTCCAGCGAGTAAGCCACCCCCTCCAGCACCGCGCGCACAAAATGCGCCGCCGTGTGCGCGGTCGAAATGCGGGCAAACGCCGCCCTCACCTCGGGATCCAGGTGCGGCGTCCGCTCGCCCAGCAGATACGGCGCCCACTCCAGCCCCTCGCTCCCCGCCGGAACCAGCGCCGCCGCCGCGGTCAGCGCGTCATAACTCTGCCCGCCGAAAAATGTCTCCTTCAGCCAACTGAAGCTCAGCCCCGCCGACTGCGTTACGCCCATCACGTGCCACAGCCCCGGAACCGCATGGCAGAACGTGTGCAGCCGTCCCTTCGGGTCCTTCGTCGGGCTCGCCGTGGCCGCAAACACCACCCCCGACGTGCCGATGGTGGCCGAAACCGAACCCGGCTGCAGAATCCCCATCCCCACCGCCCCGGCTCCCTGGTCGCCCGCGCCAGCCACCACGGGCGTGCCCGCCCCCAGCCCGGTCAGCCCCGCCGCGCTCTCGCTGATCCGCGCGCAGACCTCCGGCGATTCATACACCTTGGGCAGCCAGCTTTCTGGAATCCCCGCCGCCTCGGCCACTTCGCGCGACCAGCGGCGATGCGTCACGTCCAGCAGCAGCGTCCCTGAAGCCTCCTGCACATCGATCGCGAACTCGCCCGTCAGCCGGTAGCGCACATAGTCCTTGGGACAAAGAATGTGCCGGATCTTCGCGAAGATCTCCGGCTCGTGTTCCTTCACCCACAGCACCTTGGTCAACGTGAAGTTGGGCAGCGCCGGGTTGCAGGTCAGCTCGATCAACCGCTCGTAGCCAATCTTCTCCGTCAGCCAGTCGCACTGCGGCTGGGTGCGCGTGTCGCACCAGATCAGCGCAGGCCGCAGCACCGCGCCGTCCTCGTCCAGCAGCACCGCCCCGTGCATCTGCCCCGTCAGCCCGATGGCCGCGATGGGCTCCTTTGGCTCCGGCGCCGCCGCCAACGCAAAGCGAATGGCCTCCTGCGCCGCGCGCCACCAATCCTCGGGGTCCTGCTCCGCCCAGCCGGGGTGAGCCGTCTTGAACGCCGCATGTTCGCTCGACGCCCCGGCAATCAGCTTTCCCGCCCCATCCACCACCACCGCCCGCGTCCCGCCCGTGCCCACATCCATCCCAAGCAACCACATATCCGTTCTCTCCCTTGCATAAATCGCTTTTCCCGGCGCACGCAGCATAACAGCCGAGGGCCAGGCGGGGAAAGGACGAAAAAACGATCAAGGATCAGGGAACAGAACGCGGTGCGTAGCCTCGGATCAGCTTCCGAGTGGGCAGCAATCCGGGAGCAATCCGTTGCCTGGCTCCGGGTTGGCAGACGGCTCAGTTTTCTAAGAAGTTGTAGTTCATTTCCACCAGCTGCGGTCGCAATACGGGCTCGGAGCCGTCCAGCAGGAGGTCACCCTGGCCGGTTTCCTGGTCGAAGACGGGGACTGGCGTTCCAATGGGGACCGGCTGGTAAGGCAGGAAGACGCGGAAGGTGGAACCGCGGCCCGGATTGCGCTCCGCCCAGATGCGGCCGGAGTGCTGGTGGACGATGGTGCGGCAGATGGCCAGGCCCAGGCCGGTTCCGCCTTTCTGGCGCGAGTCGGAGGCATCGACCTGCTGGAAGCGCCCGAAGATGCTCTCCAGCTTGTCGGCGGGAATGCCGCGCCCTGGGTCGACGACCGAAAGAGTGACGCCGCTGACGTCAGGCCGCAGCAAGACCGAGACGGTGGAGTTGGAGGGCGAGAACTTGATGGCATTGGAGAGCAGGTTGGTCAAAACTTGGAGCAGGCGGTCGAAGTCGGCGGCGATCTCCACCTGGGTGGAGTCTTGGATCAGTTGCACCCCGGCAGCATCGGCCACAGGCGCCATGCAGTCGATGGCCTGACGGACCATTTGGCCCAATTGCACCTTGCGAAAGACGAGCCGCTCGCGGCCGCTCTGGATGCGCTCGAGGTCGAGGATGTCGTTGATGAGGCGGACCAGGCGGTCGGAGTTGGCCAGGGCGATGCGCATCAGGTTGGCGGCCTTCTCGTTGAGCTGGACCAGGCTGCCGTGGGAGAGCAGGCCCAGCGCGCCGCGGATGGCGGTCAGCGGCGTGCGTAACTCGTGGCTGACCGTGGAGATGAACTCGTCCTTGAGGCGATCCAGCGCATAGCGCTGGCTGATGTCGCGGAAGCTCAGCACGGAACCGGAAAGGCGGCCATGGTCGAGGATGGGGGTCAGGGCGTAGTCGGCCCGGAAGGAACTGCTGTCGCTGCGGAAAATGGCATCTTCGCCGGCCGTGGCCATCAGCCGCAGCCGGCCGGTGGCGCGCAGCAGGGCGCAATCCTCTCCGCACTGGCTGCTGGAGGGCGCGTAGCCGTGCAGAAGCGCATGCACAGGCTTGCCGGTGAGGCTGGAGGCCGCTACGCCCAGCATACTGGCTGCTGCAGGGTTGGCGAAGCTGATCAGGCCGTTGCCATCCACGCCGCAGATGCCGTCGGCAACCGAGTTGAGCAGGATCTCCTGCTGGCGGTAGAGTTTTTCCGCCCGGCCCCGTTCGTGGGAGCGGGCCAGCATCTGTCCCAGCGAAGCGGCCACCGTCTCAACGGCGGCCATGGACTCGCGATTTTCGCGCAGGCAGAAGTGGCAATAGAATTCCAGAACGGCGAGTACCCTGTTGCCCACGCGTACAGGAACCGCACAGCCGGAGACCATTCCGCGGCGAAGGGCGGCTTGCGTGTGCGGGTTGGCGGGTTCCCCGCCCAGGTCGGCGATCCAAACCGGGCGGCCGTCCTGCCAGGCCCGTCCCGCCATCTCCACGCCGGGAGGAAGCGTCAGCCCCATGCTCTCCTGGACGAGGGCCTCCGTGTGCCTGCCCGGAGCGCTCCAGGCCGAGCAGAATTCCAGCCGGTTTTCCTCGCCGTTGACCTCCCATTTGAGGGCCACGTCCCAGCCCTGGGAGACGCAGAGGGCCTCGAGAATACGCATGGACGCGACCTCGGGGGACATGTTTTCGCCCACGATCTCGCTCACCACCAGTTGCAGCGCGACGCGCTGCTCGCGCTGCACCAGCAGGCGAAGGACGAGGACTGCGGCGGCGGCTCCGGCGGCGAAGATCAGTAATTCATCGAATCCCTTGCCGGCTGCAAGCCGCGGCGCAAATACTCCCACGACAACGGCCAATGCCAGACCTGCCAGGACAGGCGAAATGAATGAAAATCCACGCTGGACCGTTTGTCCACGTCGCTCGCTACCGGTTGTACTGATCCCCTTGGACGGATCCCGCATTGCTCCCCCAGCAGGTCAGCAAGAACCTTCATGCTGCTTCCCGCCCGCCAGCCCAACAGTTGTATTGGCCCGCAGCAGACGGGACTCTAATTATACAGTGCAAACGAAGGGCCATTCTGGTCAAAGCCGCTAGGCTTGATTTGTCAACAACTTGCGGGCAGGCAGGCTCACCGGGCTGTGAACATTTGTATACAGGTCAAGCCAGACAGTTACAGGTCGATTGATGCAGAATCGCCATCGCTGAACCATGCGCCGGCGTCGCAGGCGCATGGAAGGGCTGGGCGGGCGTTCTCGGCTCATTCCTCCTGGTTGGCTGCCTGGTTCAAAGCTTGCCCGCGCCAGGGGCCTGCGCATTGCCGCCACGCCGCGGCCCAGGCCCGTGCCGACATGCAGAATAATCGCCCGGACTGTGACCTTTAGCACAGGCGCGCGACCTCTTCGAGAATGAGAATGAACCCGTGAGGCCTGCCAGCCATCCGCTGCGCCGGCCGGGAGAAAATGCACATGAGCGATCTTGCAGACCTTGCTGAAGGTGTTGCCGTTGACCCCTTGGTCGGACATCCCGCCGACTACCACGTCTTCCACAAGTTTATCGAGCGGTGCAAGGAGCTCCCGGCCATCTCCACCGCGGTTGTCTGGCCGCTCTCCGACGTGGCGCTGAGGGGCACAGTCGAAGCCGCGGTCGAGGGCCTCATTCAACCCACGCTCATCGGCGATGAAGCCGAAATGAAGGCGCTGGCCGCGCGGGTTGGCCTGGACATCAGCCCCTACCCCATCCTCCAGGCCGACACCGGGGCCAAGGCCGCCGAACTGGGCGTGGCCATGTGCCGCTCCGGCAATGCCCTGGCCATGATGAAGGGCAGCCTGCACACCGACGAACTGCTGAAGCCGGCCATGCAGCGCGACACCGGCCTGCGCACTGCCCGCCGCATCTCCCACGTGTTCATCATGGATACGCCGGCCTATGCGCGCACCCTGCTCATCACCGACGCGGCCATCAACATCACCCCCGAGCTTGAGGACAAGGTCCACATCGTGCAGAACGCCATCGACCTGGCCCACGCCCTCGGCATTCCCGAGCCCAAGGTGGCTCTGCTCTCGGCGATCGAGACGATCAACCCCAAGATCAAGTCCACACTGGATGCAGCGGCCCTGTGCAAGATGGCCGACCGCGGCCAGATCACCGGCGGCGTTCTCGACGGGCCCCTCGCCTTCGATACGGCCGTCAGCGTCAAGGCCGCCGCCATCAAGAACCTGGTCTCGCCGGTCGCCGGCCAGGCTGACATCCTGATCGTCCCCGACCTCGAAAGCGGCAACATGCTGGCCAAGCAGCTCGAATACCTGGGCGGCGCGCAACTGGCCGGCATCGTCCTCGGCGCCCGCGTCCCCACCATCCTCACCAGCCGTGCCGACTCGGCTGAAACCCGGCTCACCAGTTGCGCCGTGGCCGTGCTGCTCCACTATGCCACCCAGCCGCAGGTCAAGGTGTAGCTTTTCAATCCAATCCGCGGCATCGAACGGGCGCCACCTCTTGGGACGAGCGCCCGTTCCATTTTTGGCCCCTCGCCCTCTCCTCTGCGAAACTGAAAACGTGTCCACCCCATTGCCGGCCCTCATCTTCGACCTCGATGGAACCATCACGGACTCCAAGCCCGGCATTGTGGGCTGTCTGCGCAAAGTCCTCGACGCCCGCGGCATGGGCGATCAAGGCCTGCTGGACCGCTTCGTTGGCCCTCCCGTGGAAGAGTGGACCGCCGAACTGCTCCCCGATGCAAGCCAGGAAGCCCGTGCCGCTCTGGCGCATGACTACCGCGCCTGCTACGACCGCGAAGGCTGGAAGAACAACTCCGTCTTTGCCGGCGTGCGCGAGATGTTGACCCAGCTTCACCGACAGGGATTTCCCCTCTACGTCTGCACCTCAAAGCAGCAGCGCTTTGCCGTGCGGATTCTGCATTTCTTCACGCTTGCAGGCCTGTTCACGGCCATTTATGGCGACCAGGCAGAATTTGCCAGCCACGGCAAGGCGGACCTGCTTGCCAGCCTGCTGCGCGAAAATTCGCTTGAGAGCGATTCCGCCTGGATGATTGGCGACCGCATCTACGATATCGAGGCGGCCCACGCCAACCACATCCGTTGCCTGGCCGCCGCATGGGGCTACGGTCCAGCCGAGGAGTGTGCCCTGGCCGACGCCGTCGCCGCCACCCCGGCGGACGTGCCCGCCCTCCTGCTGCCTGTTCGAGGCCGCGCGCCCGCCACTCTTTAGCCCCGCTGCGACCCTGCCGTCCTTCCCGGCGCCCGCCCGCGCCGCGCAATCGACCTCCAATGCCCCCGGACGATTCGTACCGGGACTGAGCCAGAACTTCGCCGGCATGCGGTGCCGAGGCCTCAATGCCGGGACCGCGGCGCCCGTTTTTGCGCGCCAATCCGTCGTTTGCAATGAAAGTGGTGCACTAGTTGCCCGCGCAGCCTACACTCGCAGGCAATTCCCCCGGCTCTTGACAGATTCTTAAAGGTCGCCCCGGCTTTCTCCGATGAAAGAGGCATCGCGGTTTGACGGGGGATTTTGCGTCTTGGGGCACTCCAGGCAATTGGGCACTATTGGACCGCTCGCTCATGCCCACCCCCAAACCGAGGGATTCTGCTATGCCGAAAAGGGCGTCACCGGGCTCAGGAAAGGTCGCAATGCGCAGTCAAGCTGAAGCCAATCTCTCGGCTTTGATCGAAAGCACTGAAGACCTGATCTGGTCGGTGGACCTGAATTATGGTCTCACTCTATTCAACCGGGCTTTTCAGCGGCACATCGAGCAGGTTTATGGCGTCCGGGTCGCGGTGGGGTTGCGCCCGGAGGATTTGCTCCTGCCAGAGAGAGCTGCGCCTTGGCCACAGCTTTTCAAGCGGGCGCTGTCTGAGGGCCCTTTCCGGATCGAGTATCCTCTGCTCGACGGGCACACCCACGAGGTGGCTTTCAACCCCATCGTGATCGATGGGGAAACGACCGGCATTTCCGTCTTCGGAAAGGACATCACGGAACGCAAGCGGGTCGAGCTGGCGTTGGCTGAAAGCGAAGCCACCTTTCGCAGGTTTTTCGAGGAAAACGGCACCATGATGGTGCTTATCGACCCGATCAGCAGCAACATTGTCGCCGCCAATCAGGCGGCTGCGGACTATTACGGCCTGCCACAGGATCGGCTGATTGGCGTGTCCGCGGACCAGATCAACACTGCGTCACCCGAAACGAATGTCCATGACAGGCAGCGCGTGCTGCAAAAGCAACACGATGTCTTCAACTATCGCATTCGCTTGGCTTCCGGTGAAGAGCGCGAAGTTGAGGCCTATACCTCGCCCTTCGTTGTGGACGGTAGACCGCTGATCTACGCCATCATCCGCGACGTCTCCGAGCGCAAGCGAACGGAGATAGCGCTGCGCGAGAGCAGTGACTCCCTGAGAGAAGCGCAGATGATTGGAGAGCTTGGAAGCTATGTCCTCGATTTCGGCACCGGAATGTGGACAAGTTCCAGTCTGCTGGATGAGCTGTTCGGCATAGACGAAAGCTATGAGCGCAGTGTGGCGGGATGGGCGGCCCTTGTCCATCCCGGCGACCGGGCGATGATAACGGCCTACTTCGCCGACGAGGTTGTTGGCGCCGGAGAGGCCTTCGACAAGGAATACCGCATCGTTCGCCAGACAGACCGGGCGGAGCGCTGGGTGCATGGACGGGGCAGGCTCGAATGCAATGCCCAGGGCCAGCCCTTGAAGATGCGCGGCGTTATCAAGGACATCACCGAGCGCAAGCAAGCGGATACGCAACTCCGCGATAGCGAGGAACGCTACCGCTCGACCTTCGAGCAGGCCGCGGTCGGCATCGTCCATGCCTCGTTCGACGGCAGGTACCTGAGGTGCAACGCACGTTTCGCCGAGATCATCGGCTACCCGCTGGAGGAAATCCCCGGCATGACCTTCCAGCAGATCACGGTTCCAGAGAATCTGGCCGAAAGTGAGACAGCACGCCAACGAATTAAGGGCGGCGAGGCCGAAACTTTCACCTGCGAGAAGCGCTACCTGCGCAAAGACGGCAGCTTGACCTGGGTAAAGGTAACGGTCTCGATGCAACGCGACACCGAGCGACGACCGCTTCACACCATCGCCCTGGTCGAAGACATCAATGCCCGCAAGACCGCGGAGGCGCGCCTGGCCGCGGCTACTGAAGCACTGCGGTCGAGCGAAGCCCGTTACCGCACCGTATTCCAGACCAGTCTCGATCTCATCGCCATCAACCGTCTCAGCGACGGCATGTATGTCGATGTCAATAAGGCATTCGTCGATGCCACGGGATTCGACCGCCACGAAGTCATTGGACATACGTCGCTGGAACTCAACGTCTGGGCGGATTCTCGCGATCGGCGGAATTTTGTCGAACTGCTGCGCCTGCAATCGCAATGCCGGAATCTGGAGGTCAGCTTTAGAAAAAAGGGCGGCGAGATTTTCTCGGCGCTTGTATCCGCGGCGGCGATTGAGCTTGAGGGCGCCCCCTGCATCATCACCCAGATACGGGATATCTCCCATGCCAAGGCGGCCCAGGACGAGATCCGCAATCTCGCCTTCTATGACCCATTGACCGGCCTGCCCAACCGCCGCCTGCTGCTGGAGCGGCTGCGCCAGTCCCTGGCTGCCGGCGCCCGAAGCGGCCGCTCGCAGGCGCTGCTGTTCGTGGATCTGGATCATTTCAAGACCTTGAACGACACCCTCGGCCATCAGGCAGGTGACCTTCTGCTCAAGGAAGTCGCCCAGCGCATCGTCGCCTGCACCAGCGAAGCCGACACCGCCGCTCGCCTGGGCGGAGATGAGTTTCTGGTGATGCTCGAAGATCTGAGCGGGGCTCCGGAGGAAGCCGCGGCCCAGGCCAAAGCCGTCGGCGAGAAGGTTCTGGCGGCCATCGACCAGCCTTACCTGCTCGACGGCCGCGAATGCCGCAGCAGCGCCAGCATCGGCATCTCCGTCTTCGGGAATCGCCGCGAAACCGCCCACGGAGTTTTACAGCAGGCCGATATTGCCATGTATCAGGCCAAGGCGGCGGGCCGCAACACCATTCGCTGTTTTGCCCCCGCCTTGCAGGTAGCCGTGAACGCCCGCGCAGCCATGGAGGACGACCTGCGCAAGGCGATAAAAAACAACGAATTCGTGCTCTACTACCAGCCTCAAGTCGATCGCGCCCGCTTGATCGGCGCCGAGGCCCTGATCCGTTGGCAGCATCCCAGGCGCGGCCTCCTGGCCCCTGGTGACTTTATTTCCCTGGCCGAGGAAACCGGCCTGATTCTGCCGTTGGGAAACTGGGTGCTGGAAACCGCCTGTGCGCAGATTGCGGCATGGGCGAATCGGGAGCAATCCGCCCATATCTCCGTCGCGGTGAACATCAGCGCGCGCCAGTTCCGCCAGCCGGACTTCGTCGAACAGGTGCTGGCGGCCCTTGAGCGCACCGGCGCCGATTCGCAAGACCTGGACCTGGAACTCACCGAGAGCATGTTGGTGGACAATATCGAAGACATCATCGCCAAGATGACTCTTCTCAAGTCCCATGGCTTGAGATTCTCCCTCGACGATTTCGGCACCGGCTATTCGTCTCTCGCCTACCTGAAGCGATTGCCCCTGGACGAATTGAAAATCGACCGCTCCTTCGTCCGCGACATACTGGTGGATGAAAGCAGCGGCGCCATTGCGCAGACCATCATCTCGCTGAGCCTGGCAATGGGCCTGCCGGTCGTCGCCGAGGGAGTGGAGACTGAGCAACAGCGGGAGTTCCTCACCCGTCTCGGCTGCCATGCGTTTCAGGGTTACCTGTTCAGCCGCCCTCTGCCCCTCAAGGAGTTTGAGGATCATTGGCTGCGCACTGCAAGGAACGCGGTCTTCGCCGCCGACTAGAGCGGTTCTCAATTTCACGTGCCCTTGCCAGTTCTCCGCAAGGTGGCTCGCCGCCGCGAGCTACTCTGCAGTGGTGGTTTCGGGGTATAGCAATTGGGGAACCGCTGTAGGCTCTACCGGCATATATATTCTGCGGCGGCGTTAAAACCCGGTGACCTTGGGGGTTTGTATCCGTGAGCCTGTATGAAATGAGCGAATGACAGTGGGAGCGGATCGGAGATTTTCTGCCTGGACGCAAGGTGCATGTGGGCCGCACCGCGGCCGGTAACCGCGTGTTTGTGAGCGGCGTGCCGTGGGTGCCTCGTCCCGTAGCCCGCTTCCAGGATCTCCTTGCCCTCGCCTGCTCCTCGCCTCTGCTTCAGTTATATGGTTATACAGCCTAGAACTGCCAGACCAATCCGCTGGAGATGCGGCCGAAATTGGTGGGCAGGCCGGGGATCCGGTATGGGCCTAACGTTACTGAGTGCTCGAGGGCGAAATAGGAGTACTGATAGCCGCCCTCTACGCGGAAAGCGATGTGCCGCGTGATCGATGTGTCCAGGCCGCCGCCAACGAGGGCTGAAAACGAGGCGGTTTGGCCCCTTGCACCGTTTGCCCCCCAAGTTTGGTTCGCGCCGCCGTTTCCCGCCAATCCCTCCACAAAAACGGTTTCTCTTTTGATACGCATGTTGTATTGCCCGCCGCCCATGATGAAATAGGGGTGTTGCGGCGCGCCCAGGTTGGTCCCGCGGTATGCGGAGACGTCGATCTTGAAACGCAAGTTGTACCAGGACGGGAAGGCCACGCCGGCATCGAATCCGTTCAGCGGCTGGTGGGATCCGGTTACTCCGTCGAGGGAGTTGGAGAGGTAGGTATAGCCGCCGTAGATCTGGTAGCGCGCGGGGGCCTCCTTTTGGGCGTGAAGGGCGGACGACAGGCACAGCAGTGCGATCAGCGAAAACAGACGAGATGGCATTCAGGGCCTCGGGTTCTAAAGTCTCTTCATCTTATCTGGTCGGTTTGGCCGTTGGGAATCAGCAGGTGCGCGATCCGCGGTCAGTGATCAGCGCTCCGCGATTCGTTCTCCCGCGTGACCGGCAGTTCCAAAAGCAGTGAAATCGCATCGAACGCCGCTGCAGCCATGTTTCGATCCGGCCCCGGGCTTCGGGCGCTCCGCGGTTCAATCCGCAGCTTGTTTGCACCACAGGCGCCCCGCTGACTTGCTGGCTCGCTGCCCCATTAATCCATTGACATGCTCAGCTGGTGCCGCACATCCGCCCCGCGAATCCAGAAAATCACATCGGTCGCGATATTCGACGCGTGGTCCGCAATCCGCTCCAGGTTGCGCGCCACCAGGATGCCGTGCATCGCTTGCTGGGTAAAATGCGGCTTTTCCTGGATCAGCTTGAGCAGGTCGGCGTGCGCGCGGCGGTGCATGCGGTCGATCTCGTCGTCCATCTCCCGTACCGAGTCCGCCAGCCGCGCATCCCCCTCCAGCAGCGCCTGCAGCGCCGAGCGGATCATCCGGCCGGCAAACTCGCCCATCGCCGCAAAATCCACCGGCAGATCCACTTCCTCGGTCTTCAGAATCTCCTTGGTCCGGCGCGCGATGCCCATCGCCTGGTCGCCGATCCGCTCCAGGTCGCCGTTGATCTTGATCACTGCCAGGATGAAGCGCAGATCGATGGCCATGGGCTGTTCCTTGGCCAGCAGTTCATAGGCCATCTCGTCCAGCTCGTGCTGCGCCGTGTTGATGGCGGCCTCGTTTTGCTTCACGTACTGGCACAGGCCCTTGTCGCGCTGCAGATAGGCGTCTACCGCGGACTCCACCGTCTGCTGCGCCAGCGCAGCCATGGCAAGCAGCTTGTCCTTGAGTTCGGCAAGTTGCAGCTGAAAATGAATACGCGGCACCGCGGTTTCCCCCGTAATCTTTGATTGTGCATCATTCAGTGTTACCGGCGTGCAAATTTCGTGGCCCGCATCACAATGGTCACGCCCCGCCGGCGAACTGTCTCTGTCCTTGTTTGGATGCGCCACGCGCCGGGAAGATGTTCTAGGCTAAGAGTATGACCGTCCCAGGCTCTTCTGAAAGCCCGATGTTCAGCCTCAACCCGGCCAATTGCGAACCCCGCCAGATCTACAAGCTGATGACCGGCATCATCGTGCCGCGGCCCATCGCGCTGGTTTCCACCATGGACCGCAACGGTATAGCCAACCTGGCGCCCTTCAGCTTCTTCTCCGGTGTGGGATCGAATCCGCCCACCGTGCTGTTCTGCCCCACGGTGCGCGCCCCGAACCGGTCCGCTTCCATTAGCTGGCCCGACATTCGCAAGGACACCCTGCGCAACGTCGAGGAGACGGGCGAGTTCGTGGTCAATGTGGTCAGCGAAGCCATTGCCGCGGCGGCCAATGCCGCCTCAGCCGAGGTCCCGCCGGAAGTGGACGAGTTTGTGCTGGCCGGCCTCACTCCCCTGGCCAGCCATGCTGTGCGCCCGCCTCGTGTGGCCGAGTCCCCCGCCCAGATGGAGTGCAAACTGCTTCAGGTCATCTACACCAGCCACGCGCCGGGCGGAGGCGTCATTGTGCTGGGCGAAGTGGTCCGCTTTCACCTGCGCGAGGATCTGTTCGAGGATTTCCGCGTCGATCCCGCCGGCCTGGACGCCGTGGGCCGCATGGCCGGCAACTCCTGGGTCCGCACCCGTGACCGCATCGAATTCATCCGGCCCAGATAGCCCTTACGCCCCCGCCCGCGCTGAAAAAGCCACATTGTTTCTGGCCCTCATCCGCCAGGGCTGGCGCGAAACTCACGGCGGCCGCGTCAGGCCGCCCCTGGTAGAGACTCGGGAATGCGATGCCCGACGCCAATTCGATCCCCAGAGTGCGGCCAGCAAGCGGCGCAACCCATGCTGCGGCAAGATTCTTCTCGGTGAAGGGCACGGCTGTACAGTTTGCTGCCCTGCAACGCCTGAATGGTTTCCTCCTGACCGGTGATCACCCACTTCACCAGGTCGCCAATCGACACCAATCCCACCACGGCGTCACCCTGCAACACCGGCAGATGGCGAACGCGGTGTTGGGTCATCAGGGCCATGCATTCATCCACGGTGTGCTGCGGACTCACGAAGACAACCGGGCTGGTCATGATCTGCTGCACCTGGGTCTCTTTGGAGGGGTGGCCCATCAGCACGCCTTTGCGCGCGTAGTCGCGCTCCGACAGGATGCCGACAAGCCGGTGGTCGGAAAGGACCAGCAAGGCGCCGATATCGTACTCAGCCATCATCTGGATCGCTTCATAGACGAACCGCTCAGGCGCTATCGACAGGACCCTGTTTTCTCCCTTGCCTTTCAGTAACAACCCAATCGTGTCGGTAATCTTCATCAGACCCTCCTCGCCCTTCGCAGCCACATACGGGTATGCACATCCCATCCCCGCTGGCCTTTGTCCTCGCGGAACAGCAGTATATCTCGATTCGTGCACAATCGGTGCCCGGTGCCCCATCCTTGCCATTGCTTTTCGAGCAAAAAAACTATCGCGAGGGTGGGATACCGCCAAACCAAACCAGGAAAGCCCAAACATGCCCAGCCCGTTTCCCCGCCTGTCCTGGCTTTACTTTATCCATTCCCTCAGCGGCTCCTAAATCCCTCGCCGCACCAGCTCCCCTCGCTCCCCCACTGGCCGCCATCCCAGCGCCGTCTTCACCGCCGTGCAATCGAATCGAGCCCGCTGTGTCCGGCTTTCCCAGTCGCGATACGAAGCCAGCCGCCGCGCCGGATGACGCACCGCGACCTTGACCACCCACTTTATCAAATCCGCCCAATACAACCGAAAGATCGGCTTATCGTGCCGCTGAATCCGCATCCCGCCTGCGCGGTCCAGCTCCTCCAGATACTCCTGCTCGCTCAGCGACGGCTCTCCCGCCAGACTGCCAGGTTGTAGGGTTGGCCCATTCAAACGATGCCCGTCCTTGAAACTATCCGGTTTACTTGAAAGCAATCTCCACCTCAGCGTAGCTGCCCGGAGTGCAGGTATTCACCGCGGCTACGATCTTATCGAGATGCAATCGCACCATTGGCCATTGGGAGTTGCCGAGAACTACCAAGGCAATCTTCCGCCCCAAAGGATTCTGCTGGTAGCGAATATTCTTGTCGGTGCTTAGAAGCAATTTGAAGCCGGCCTCTTCCGCCTTTTGAATCAGCTCGCCGTTCTCCATTTCATGCCAGCCAGTCTGCCGTGCAAAGGTGACCTCATGGCCGACAAGGCTTCAAGCAATCGGGTTCGGGGTGCCGTTATCGAACAGGATTTTCATCAGCCGAACGCAGGCTCTTTCTCAAGGCTCTCGGTCACGAAATGCACGACGGCCTCAATCTCCTCTGCCTTCACGTCGAACACTTCCGTGATCTCTTTAACAGACATGCCCGCCTCAAGATTCGCAAACACCGTCTGCACCGGCATGCGCGTACCCTTGAACACCCAGGCCCCACTCACCTTGCCGGGAACGCTTTCGACAGCGTCGCACTGTGACCAATCGAGATTCGCCATGGCTCGATCTCCCTCTTCCAAGAGTATGCCGGAACTTGCCTTTCTCAATAGCTCTCACACCGCCGTCATATCCTGTCCCCTGGCCTCGCGCCCCATCAGCGCCAACCCCGCCAGCGCCAGCGCCACCACCACCACGGAAACCGCCAGCACTGCCGGGTAATTGCCCCACCGCTCCGCCGCCAAAGCCTGCGCCTTGCCGTTCCACGAGGTCACCAGCCCGCCCAACTGATACGCAAGCCCCGGCGCCGTAGCCCGCACCGGGGCCGGCGACAGCTCCGTCAAATAAGCCGGAACCACTCCCCAGGCCCCCTGCACCATGAACTGCATCAGCACCGCGCCGACGCCCAAAGTGATGGCCGAATGTCCATACGCGTAGAGCGGAATCACCGGAATCGACAGCAGCGCCGCGGCCACAATCGCCCGTTTGCGCCCCCATTTTTCCGACAGCGTTCCAAACGCGATCCCGCCCGCGATGGAGCCAAACCCATACAGCACCCCGATCAGCCCCACCGTCGCCGGCTTCAGCTTCGCGAATACCGTGAGGAAGGTCGGGTACACGTCCTGTGTGCCGTGCGAGAAGCTCATGAAGGCCGTCATCAGCAGCACCAGAAACAGAAACGTGGGCAGAAACTTGAGCAGCATCGCCCATGTCCCGGCCCCGGCCCGCCTGCCCCCTTCTCCTTGCCGCGCCAGCCGCTTTTTTGCCCCCGCCAGCCACACCGGCGATTCACCCACCCGCGCCTGCACATAGAACACCAGCAAAGCCGGCGCCGCGCCCAGGATGAATAGCCCCCGCCAGCCGATCCAATGGAAGAAAACCGCGAAGGCCGCCGAGGCCAGAATCGACCCCATCGCGTAACCCTCCTGCAAAATGCCGCTGAACGTTCCGCGGCCCTCCTTGGGCAGCGTCTCAAACGCCAGCGCCGCGCCCACGCCCCACTCCCCGCCCATGGCCAGCCCGAACAGCGCCCGCAGCGCCAGCAGCACGGCCAGTGACGGCGCAAAGGCGCAGGCCAGCTCAATCACCGAGAAGCTGAAGATGTTCACCATCAACACCGGCCGCCGTCCGTAGCGATCGGCCAGCATCCCAAACAGAATCGCTCCCACCGGACGGAAGGCCTGGGTCAGAAACACCGTGCCCAGCACCGCCGATGGCTGCGTGTGGAACTCCCTGGCAATGGCCGGAACGCAGAAGATGAGGATGAAGAAGTCCAGCGAATCCATCGTCCAGCCCAGAAATGCGGCCACAAACGTGTGCCGCTGCGAGCGGCTCAGCCGGCGGAAGTGGCCGATCACAGACGAGGGCATAGCCGGGAGCATACCAGACCGGATTTGGAAAAATCCCGCGCCCGCTCGCCATCCCCTTGCATTCTCGCCGGCCAAAGGTGCTGATCCCGCGGCGCTCGGCCCTTCCCGTGCCCCTGAAATTTCGGCCGCACCGAAAATTCAAAAATATTTGTTGCAACGAATAAATTGCCTGCCGCATCCTACATGCATCCAAAGATTCAGCGCGGAGCGCTCCAGCTTATCCCCGTTCCGCGCCCGTCCGGCGAGAGCGCTCCTCTCTTCCCCAACCACAAAGCGGCCCAACGGCCCGGCATCGAAAGGATTTGACCTATGAAGCGTTTGGCAATTGTCACTGGCATTCTGGCGCTCGCGGCTCCCGTGGCCCTGGCGCAATACTCCACCTGGACCTCCGATCCGGCCCACAGCGAAGTCGACTTCAGCATCAAGCACGGCGGCGTTTCCAACGTGCACGGGCACTTTGGCGGTGTGGCCGCCACACTTGTGTACAACGAGGCCGACGTGACCAAGTCCACCGTCACGGCCACCATCGACGTCAGCACCGTGGACACCGGCCAGGCGCCCCGCGACAACCACCTCAAGACCGATGCGTTCTTCGACGTCGCCAAGTTCCCCACCGCCACCTTCACCAGCACCAATGTGGCCAGGAACGGCAACAACAAGCTGACCGTGGCCGGCAACTTTACCGTGCACGGCGTCACCAAGCCCGTGGTCCTGGATGTGGAAGGTCCCAGCACGCCAATCGAGAACGGCATGGACCACAAGCTGCATTCCGGCTTTTCGGCCACCACCACCCTCAGCCGCACCGCCTACGGGATTGGAAACAGCTTCCCTGCGGCCCTGGTGGGCGACGAGGTCAAGCTGACCATCGAGCTGGAAATCATCAAGCAGGAAGTCAAGCCGTAAACGGACTATGGGAACCGGTCTCAGGAGACCGGTTCCGGGCGCCGGTGGGTTTTGAAGGGTGCGGCGTTTCGGCCCGTGCCCTTCGCCCCATGTTTTTTTGAATGCTCCAAAGCCGCTTGCGGAGGCCGCCGATGGCAGGCCTGAAACTCGAAATCGTGCAGGAGCCCCCCTTTGCCAGCGTGGAAGAAGAGGCGTTCCTCAACCTGCTCCGCACCGCCGACTGCCTGCAGCGCGCCTTCCACTTGCACACCCGCGAATGGGGCCTCACCTCCACGCAATACAACGTGCTGCGGATTCTGCGCGGCGCGCAGCCCAACGGGCTCACCTGTTCGGCCATCGGCAGCCGCATGATCGCCGCCGAACCCGATATCACACGGCTTCTGGCCAGGCTCAAGGCGCTCAAACTCGTCCGCCAGCGCCGCGACTCTCATGACCGGCGCGTGGTCTGGACCGTGATCTCCGAGCCTGGCCTCGATCTGCTGCGCAGGATGGACCCGGCCATCCGCAACCTTCCCGCCAAACTGCTGGGACACCTCGACCGCGCCAAATTGGTTGCGTTTGTCCGCTTGCTGGAGCTGGCCCGCAAGCCCATCCAGGACGCTTTGACGCCTTTGAGCTCTACCGCCGTTGGGGCGGCGGAGCGATGAAGTACTTGGGAGCGCCTGACGCCCCTTTTCGGGCCGTCGCTTGGGGGAAAACTGGTGGAGTTTCTAGGGAGTCTCTGCATAAGTCGGCGTTTTGAAAGGGCGCGGCTTCATCCCCCGACGGATTGCTGACTCGCTGTAAGAGCTTATGCCTGGCTTCCCTAGCTCTCCACGACCTTCTGAGCCACCAGTGCTTCGTCCGCATCCGTCTGAATAATCTTGTTGTGCAGGCAATAGAGAGCCAGTTCAAGCCGGTCGCTCACGCCCAGCTTGTCATAGATCTTGCGTAGATAATTCTTGATTACCTGTTCGGTCGTTCCCAACTGGAAGGCTATTTCCTTGTTGCGCTTGCCTTGCGTAATGCAGGTGATGATGGCCATCTCCTTGGGCGAAAGCCGCGGCTGGGTGCGCGGGTTCACCAAGGTCGCTGCCTGGGCGCGATAGGCCTCGATCACCCAGTTCACTGATTGATTGTCGATCCAGGTTTCGCCGGCTGCGATCCGGCGCACGCACCGCACCAGGAGGTCCGGCGAGATGGACCGCGAGATGATGCCCCGCACGCCGCGCCGGTAAAGCTCCACGGTGTGGTTTTCATCGGCCGCAACCGCCTGCACGATCAGCTTTATGTCCGGGGCAACCTTCAAAAGGTCGGGGATCACATTGGCCGTGCCGGCCAGCAAACTCCCCTCCAGAAGCACGATGTCGGTGGGATAGCGCTCTACCGCCGCCCGCAGATTCTCAATTGAATCCGCCTGGGCCACCACGCGCAGATCGTCTTCCAGCGCGAACACCTTGCGGATGCCCACGCGGTAAATAGCCTGCGAATCCGCAAGAATGATGCGGACCGCTCCCGGCTTGACCGGTGCGCCAAGTATCTCGCCGTCTGCAGTATCGTCCAGAAATTCCGTCATGGAGACTATCAAGCCAACCCTGGACCGTCACTGTTCCGCGAATTTGTACTCGTCGATCGTGGCGGCAGCCAAATGTGGAGTTTGGCTTATGGAGCAGCGTACCACACGTCCCACACAATGAACCAGAACATCGTGCTGAGTACCCAGCACCGCACCCGGCATGCGAAGCGAAAAACGGATCGTCTGCCCCGCCTGCAACTCACCATCCAGCTCAAAAAGAACACCGCTGGCGGAAACATTCCGCGTCAGCGCCGCAACCTCCCCGCCGCCGGTCGACAGCACCACGGGCAGCACCAGCGGAAACCGCACCGCGCATCGCACCTCCTGCCGTGCGATGGCCGGCTCAGCAACGGCAGATAGAACCGCTAACCCCGGTTTCAAAGCGTTCATAGGCTGCATCCAAGCCCTGAAATGGGCCTTCTCGTCACTCTATCCCATCTGTCCCTCTTTGACCCACGGCACCAAAGTTTTCAGGAAGGTAACCGATTGTGCGATCCCCGGCCTTCCCTGGCAGGAGCCGCGAGGAAGAACGCCCGCCCGGCCCTCCGTATACACCAGAGAGTTAACTATTTATATGCCAACGCGTCAACTTTTTATATATCCGGGAAAAATGACCTGCATCCATCCGCAAGCGGACCCGAGAACCGGTGCTTACTTTTGGGGTGCCGGGGTAGGATTGCCGGGGAAAAATGCCGCCGAAGCACCCACCCACTCCTGATTCCGGTTGTGGTCCACACCCATCATCTTTCCCCGGCCCAGCCGCACCAGCGACAGTGCGGCGGTCAGGTTGCCGCCATCCGGCCAAAGATACAGAATCCGGATCTCGGCCTGCGTAAGCCCCTGCGGCGTCTCGATGGTCGGCACAAACCGCATTCGCTGCTGAAGAAGAAACTCTCCCCGCTTGCCGGCCGGAATCTCTTCCAGTTGTCCCTGCGTGGGGTCAAACTCAATCCCCTTGCCCGCAAATGAGAACAGTGGCTTCAGCAGAAGCTCCCCATAAACCGTCTCCGGTTCCGCTGCGGCCGGCCCCCTCACGGATGGAAGGTCCACGCCCGCCGCGGCCAGCTCTTCCCGCCCGCTCCCCTCCAGAAAATCGCTCACAAACACCGCTGGAGGCACCGCCGGATGAGCGCACGGCGGCCGCGACAGCCACGGAATCGAGAACTTCGAGATCAGAAAGTACCAGTTCGGATGGCCTGCCCATTCCACATCCCAGGCATGGGTCAGGTCGAACGGCAGCCGCACTTGGCGCGCCATCAGTTCGTCGGCGATGGCCCGGTTATAGATGCGATCGATGGGAACCAGCCGCCCGCCGCCGTCACGGTAATGCAGCTTGTTCCCAATCGCCTCCAGGCTGCGAATATCCACCACCGCAATCCCCAGCCGGCGCGCGGTCACCGCGAAGTCCGGCCACGTCTTCTGGTGCTCCGGATCCAGCTCCGTCAGCACCACCTGTTCCGGATCGTGGCCGCCCAGAATCGTCCGCCCCAGCAAAGCCCAATAGCCGGCTTCATCCAGTCCCCCCAGAAAACTGCCCAGCGTCTCCGGCAGGCCATACGCATCCCGATAGGCGGTGTTCAGAACATCCTGGTAGCCGTACACCGAGGGAAATGCCTGGATCTCCACCAACCGGGGAACCAATTCCCCCGCCGCATCCCTGACCAGGGCAAAGTCCGCGGTAAGGAAGTTGGGGTGAGCCGTCTCGCCCCCCACACGGTACTCTGCCGGAATCGCCTGCCGCGCCGCCGCCAGGTAGGCAGGATTGCCCATCAGCCTGTGCGTCAGCTCAGCCCCCGTTGCCGCCATCTCCTCGAGCAGCGCCTGGGGCAGGAAGACCGGAGTTTCGGCGATCCGATACTCCACGCGCGTGCCGCAGCGCTGCTGCAGCGCCGTCAGCAACCGCGCATATCCCTCCGGTCTGAACCCCTCGTTGAATCGTCTGCGCAGCTCGGGAATCAACGTTTCGCCCTCAATCCAATGGTATTCCGCTCCTGATTAAGATACCGCCCCAGGGCCCAACCCGGCCCTTTGCATCCTGATTTCGCGCCTCAACGCGCCTCCCCAGGCAACCCCGCCACGGGAGCGGGGTCCAGAGACCGAATTTTGTTTGTTGTTGAAGAAAGTTACTTTTGTCGTAGACTGGGTGCAACTATTAGGTTACTATTTTTGTACTAAATCCGATCACCCGGGAGCATGTAAGTTATGACCTCCAATGCGTTGAAAGTGCGTCTTGCCATCTTGGCCGCAGTATTCTTTACCAGTACCGCATTCGCGGCAGCAGTCACCTCTCCGTTGACCCCGTTGCCGCCGCTGCCTCCGCCGCAGCCGGGCCACTTCGTCGCGATCGCCTCTCCGTTGGCCCCACTGCCTCCGCTGCCGCCGGTGCCGACGCCGGGTGTCGTTGCGGTCGCCTCGCCGCTGGCCCCGCTGCCTCCGCTGCCTCCGCCGCCTCCGGGTGTCGTTGCCGTCACCTCGCCGTTGGCCCCACTGCCCCCGTTGCCGCCGGTGCCGACGCCGGGCGTCGTTGCCGTCGCCTCGCCGCTGGCCCCGCTGCCTCCGCTGCCACCGCCGCCTCCGGGTGTCGTTGCCGTCACCTCGCCGTTGGCCCCACTGCCTCCGCTGCCACCGCCGCCTCCGGGTGTCGTTGCCGTCGCCTCGCCGTTGGCCCCGCTGCCTCCGCTGCCTCCGCCGCCTCCGGGTGTCGTTGCCGTCGCCTCGCCGTTGGCCCCACTGCCTCCGTTGCCACCGCCGCCTCCGGGTGTCGTTGCGGTCGCCTCGCCGCTGGCCCCGCTACCTCCGTTGCCTCCGCCGCCTCCGGGAGTCGTAGCCGCCTGACGCATAAGGACAAAATCGATGGTTGCGCAACGCTAAGCCCTTCGCCCTCAGCCATATCGGACGGAGGGCTGCAAGGCGAACACCGAAGTAACCAGATCGGTGCCACGTAACCGCGAAACATTCACTGCTAAACTGAACCATCGCGCCGATAAAGATGAGTTGGGGCGGAATGTTGACGGTGAGTCTGGACAACACACTTTGGATTGCCGGTACGGTGGCCGAGGCAGCCGTTATCGGGCTGCTCCTCTATCGGCGTGCCTGGCGAACATTCCCGGTCTTTTGCGTGTACGTAGCTTGGGGCCTGCTCAGCGATGCTGGGCTGTACACTATAGAGCGCTTTTCCCCGGCTGGCTATCTCACAACCTATGCTGTGATGGTGGCGCTGGACTCTGCATTGCAATTCGGCGTTCTGGTCGAGCTTTCCTGGTCAGTCCTCCGTCCCATTCGGGGCTCTCTGCCCCGCATCACCTTGTTGATCATTGCAGTTCTAATCGTGTCCGTTGGCGCCGCCGTCTGGCCGCTTTCCGGCATTCATGGCCTCGCCGATTTGCCTCCGCAGTGGCGCGTTCTCGTGCATGTGCAGCAGACAGCCTCGATTCTCAGGATTCTGTTCTTCCTGACGCTGGTTGCATGCAGCCAGTTGCTCTCCATCGGCTGGCGGGACCGCGAGCTGCAGGTGGCCACTGGACTCGGCTTCTATTCCCTTGTCAGCCTGGCCGTAGAGATTCTGCATTCGCACCAGGGAATGGGGCAGCAATATCGATATCTGAACCAGTTCGTCGTGGCCAGCTATGTGTGCTCCTTGCTCTATTGGGTATTCTCCTTTGCCACCAAGGAGGCCGAGCGTCGGGAATTCACTCCGCAAATGCAAGGTTTTCTGTTGGCTGTGGCCGGAACCGCCAGGACCACCCGAATGGCGCTCACCGATTCCACAATTGCCAAATCGCGGAATCGCGGGGGCTAACCATGCTGCTTGCAAACTGCGAACGGCCCCAACCCTATCGCCGGGTTGATTCTGCCAAAGCCTGGCGATGGACCACCCGCTCCCGTGGACGGCCATACCCTGCAAGCCCATCGCTCTTGTGCTCCTTATTCTTCGCGCGCCTGCGCGTCGCCTTCATTGTTGCGCTTGACTCACGAAGCAGCCTGCAGGGCCTCCGCTGGGTGCACCGCGAATCGAAAACAGCCACTGCGCTCGGACCCTGTTCCATCGTCTCCCAGGCCATCAACGTCCTTCGCGCCCGCCACGTCCCCGGCCCCAGTACCATTGGCTGGACAAAATGGGACTCGTCGGTAACCTGGGTGCGCTTACCTCGCAGACGGTACCGTCTACAACTAAAGCGGTAGAAAGGCAAGATTTTTCCCACAAATGGAGAGTTTTCTGTTACTAGTGGATGGTACGAAGAAAGTCGAGCGGGTTGCGTTGACCGGTTTTGTGGTTACCAATTCCCGCCCTGAGGATCACCAATGATTCTGACTTTGCTCCAGATTGCAGCAGTTTTAGGCCTTGGGTTTTATTTCTTCCGATGGCGAAAAAGCCTTCGGCGTCGCAACGCACAATCCTGGGATTCGCTTCTTGCGCGCTTGCGCCCCGACTGGAGCGCTCGTGAGCTCAGCGATCATTTCCTTTGGAAAGAAGGACTCAGCGCAACTCCCGAGGACGCATGGCAACGCATGGAGGGCCCCAAGGGCCTGTGGGTCATGTACCAGAACGCACAGGTGATGCTGGCAATGGCCGACTATGCAGCCAGGAACAGTGACAGCGTGGACCGCCTGCTCCTCGAGACCCTGCGCAGCGACGCCATGCAGATTCGCGTCTGCGTCCTCATGGCCTTGGCCCAGTACGGGTTCTCCAAAGCCAGCGAGGGGGTCCGCATCAATGCCTTCCGCGCCGCCACCATGTACACCGGCATGGCCGCAAGGATGACCCAGTTGCTGCAGGAAAATGCAGCCGGCATTGTCCCCGATTTTGTCGCCGCCATGTAGTCCCGCCAGCTCCCTCAAACCAAAAACCCCGGCCACGGCCGGGGTTTTGGCTTCTTTGCGGAAGTAAGTTGCCTTCAGGCCGCGTTGGGCGCGAGAAATCCGTTGATCCGGCCATACTCGTCGTCGCTCAGCATGAAGTTCAGCGCCGGCGCTACACCCTCCACTTGCTTCCCGCTCCGCCCTCCCACAATGGCGGCCGTAATCGCCGGGTGATGGAGCGTCCAGGCCACCGCCACCACGCCGGGGCTTACCCCATGACCGCTCCCGATCTCCCGCAGCAGCTCCACCAGGCGCAGGTTGAGGCTCAGCCGCGGCTCCTGGAACTCCACCGCCCGCCGCCGCCAGTCGTCGGCCGGAAACGCCGCCACGCGCTCGGCTGTCATCGTGCCGGTCAGCAGCCCTGACATCATCGGCGAGTAGTTGATCGCGCCGATGCCGTTGGCCCGCGTAAAGGGCAGAACCTCCTCCTCGATGGCCCGCCGCAGCATTGAGTACGGCGGTTGCAGGCTGGTGATGGGCGCAATCTTCTGCACCCGCTTCATCTGTTCCACCGAAAAATTCGAAACCCCGATCCAGCGCACCTTGCCCTGCTCACGGAACCGCGCCAGCGTCTCCCACCCCTCTTCGATCTCCTCCTCCGGGTCGGGCCAGTGTATCTGGTAGAGATCGATGGTCTCCACCCCCAGCCGTCTCAGCGAGCCTTCCAGTTCCTCCACCAGCGAGCCCGCCTTCAGCGATCGGTAGATGGAGCGGTCCTCATGCCACCTCATCGAGCATTTGGTAAATACCAGCGGCTTCGGACCGGAGCAGCTCTTCACCGCCCGGCCAACCACTTCTTCCGAGTGGCCCAGCCCGTAAATCGCCGCCGTATCGATCCAGTTGACGCCGAGGTCGAGCGCCCGATGAATGGCGGCAATGGATTCGTTGTCGTCCTGGGGTCCCCATGCGAACTCCCAGTTCCCGCCCCCGATGGCCCATGCGCCAAAGCCGATGGGGGTAAGTTGCATGTCTGAATTCCCAAGAGTGCGAAGCGTTGGAGACGCAGGCGAAGCCATAACGAGAGGTTAGATGCGCAACGAAGCCATTGGCTGCAAGAACTGATATCCTCTATCCCAAGTCACTGCATCATTTCTTCATGAACGCATCATCTTTAAACAATGATGTGTATTCCTCCAAGGCGCATCATGCTAAGCTATTGATGTGTACTCGCAAGTGGAGATGCCAATGCGAACCACCTGGAATGTAGACGACGAGATCGTGGAAGAGGTCAAGCAATACGCTAGAGCGCGTTCCCTGCCGGCCGGGGAAGCCGCGAGCCAGCTGATTCGGCGGGGCTTGAACGCGCGATTAGGGATACGGTTCGAACATGGAATCCCGGTCTTTGATGTTCCCGAAAATAGTCCAATTGTGACCGGGGAGCATGCGCAGCGGCTCATCGACGAACTGTAGAGAGGCGAGGGAGTGGGCGCTTGGTTGCTCGACGTGAATGTATTGTTGGCCATACTCTGGCCACCGCATGCCTTCCACGACCGCGCAATTGAGTGGTTTCTCGATCACCAGGCAGAGGCGTGGGCCACCTGCCCACTGACAGAAATCGGTTTCCTCCGGGTGGTGACGAACCCCGCCTTCTCCCCGTTTGCCCCGGGATTCGACGAAGCGATCGAAATGTTGATCGTCAGTAAGCAGGAGAGCGCCGCTCATCGCTTTTGGCCGGCGAACATTCCCTGCGACGAACTCGCCTCAACCTTCGGCAAACGTATTTCAGGGCATCAGCAGATCACCAATGCCTACCTGCTCGCCCTAGCCATTCACCATCGGGGAAAACTGGTGACGTTTGACCGCCGCATCCGCCGGCTTGCCCCGGAGGGAAGTCCGGAACTGGATGCACTCACGATCCTGGAGCCCTGAACCGCCCCCTACGCCGCGATCAAAAACCGTCCCTCGCGCATGATCTGCTCCTGCCCGGCCTCCGATTCCAGCCAGATATTGAAGCCCAGCCCCACCACATCGATATGCGTCCCGGAGCGCCACGGAGCGCCGGTATGTTCGCCGTACGGGTTCCCAAAAGCAATGTGGATTCCCGGAAACTTCTCGTCCTGCAGAATGTTGCCGATCACCCGCTCAACGCCCAGGTTGGTGCCGATGGCGAACTCCCCCACGCGGTCGGAGTTCTCATCGGTGTGGGTGTAGGCCCAGAAGTCGGCTTCCAGTTGCTTGTTCGCGCTCGTGCAGCTCACAATGCGGTTGCCCGCAATCTCGATGGTCAACGGGGTAGCCCCCAGCAGCCCATAGCGCGCGCACAGCCAGTCGCCCACCACCCCATCGACCACAAAAGTGCCGTTCACCTCGCCGGGCGACGTAAAGCACTCCCCGCCAGGCAGGTTGCCCCACTTTTCCGGCGAGATGATGCCCGAAGTCTTGAACCACTTGTAGCCGGGATTCATCTCCGCCGTAATATCGGTCCCAGCGGCGGTGGTGGCGCGGATCCGGGTGGCCTTGCGCACCCGGTCCAGAACCTTCTGCGAGAGCCGGTCGACCAGGTTGAAGTCCGCCCGCATCCCCTGGCACATGATCTCTGCCGTAATGTTCACCATGTGCGCGTGGCGCATGTGCCGCCGGTTCACAATGTCGGTCATCTGCATCCGCGAGTGCAGCTCGTTGGTCTGCACCTGCACGGCAAAGATCGAAACCTGCGAAGTCTCCATATCCTCGAGCACCGCCGCGGGCATATCGATCAGCGGTCGCGGCGCCAGATCCTCCAGCACGAACACATTCCACGGGCAGCCCCGTTCGGCCAACTGCGCGGCCAGCGCGGCGGCAATCGGCTCCGTCACAAGGTCGGTAATCAGCGTAACCTTCTCCGCCGGGTCGATGCGCAGACAGGTGGTCACAGCCGAACGGGCTCCGGGCGTCAACTCGGCGGGGTAATCAAGCGAAAGCAGATGCGTGGCGGTTTTGGTCATGCGTCGGGTACGAACCCTCCCTCAAGACGACGCCTGCGCGGAGTGCGTCTCTCGTGAGGGTAACCGAAATCTCACCGAAATGAAATGGGAACGCTCCCTTGGAGAGCGCGCACTTCATGATTTTCCCGATTTTGGACCCCAGTCTTGACATGGGCGACATCGCTCCCTAATCTCGCTTTCGAAACCAAAATCGCGATTGTTGGCGAAAGTTTCGCCTTTTTTTTTGAGAATTGGCGTATCCAGGGATAAGCGACGGGGAACAAACACTCCAACAGACCGCTCCAGATTGCTTTCTTCCCGTTGCCGTGCTCCGCACTGTCAACGGATGCAATTCCGCATTGAACCAATGCTCGTCGAAACGTGCACGCAAAGCGTAGAACAGGGGATGAATGAATGAACTTTGACAAGAAGTATTTTGGATCGGGATCGTGGACGCGGCGCAGGTTCGTGCAGATGGGCGCTGCCACCGCGGTCAGCCTCAGCGCAATGAAACTGGCGCCTGCGGAGCAGGCAACCGTCCGCCCCACCATGATGGATGTTCCTTTCGAAAAGCGAATTCCGCGCATCGCCGTGATCGGGACCGGCGGACGCGGCACCTCCCTGCTGGGCAATCTCCTGGCTGCGGATGCGCAGGTGGTCGCGCTCTGCGACATCGTCAGGGAGAAGGCCGAACATGCCGCCTCGATGGTGGTCGCGTCCGGCCAGAAGAAGCCGGGACTTTACACCAATGGCCCACATGACTTCGAATCCCTGGTGGGCAGAAACGACGTCGATCTGGTTCTGGTCGCCACCCCGTGGAGCTGGCATGCGGAAATGGCCCTCGCGGCGATGAACCACGGCAAGGACGTGGCCATCGAGGTGCCCGGCGTCGCTTCCATCGAAGATTGCTGGAAGATCGTCCGCACTTCTGAAGAAACGCGCAAACACTGCATGATGCTGGAGAACTGCTGCTACGGCTACAACGAGACGCTGATCCTGCGCATGGTGCATGGAGGCGAGTTCGGAGAACTCCTTTATGGCGAAGGAGCTTACATTCACGATCTTCGCGACGAACTGTTTTCCAATGCCGGCGAAGGCCTCTGGCGCCGGACCGAGCACACCCTCCGCGACGGCAACCTGTATCCCACTCATGGACTGGGGCCGGTAGCCAACTACATGGGTATCCAGCGCGGCGATCGTTTTGGGCACATTGTCTCCATGAGCTCGCCCCAGCGGGGCCTCGATCTTTACCGCAAATTGCACCTCCAGCCGGGAGATCCCCGATGGGCAGAGCGGTACGTAACCGGCGACATGAACACCTCCCTCATCCAGACCGCGAAGGGGCTCACCATCACGGTCAAGCATGCCGTCTCCACTCCTCGCCCCTACAGCCGCATCAACCTCATTGCCGGAACCAAGGGCATCTTTGAGGACTATCCGCCCCGCATCTATCTCGACGGCCTCAACAAGGATGACCAGTGGGGATCGATCGATGCCTGGAAGCAGTACCAGCATCCGCTGTGGAAACGCGAAGGCGAGATTGCCCAAAAGGCCGGCGGCCACGGCGGCATGGACTACCTCATGCTCTACCGCCTGCTGCAATGCGTCCGCGAGGGACTTCCGCCCGACATCGACGTGTATGACACCGCCGCCTGGTCCGCGGTGGCGCCGCTCAGCGTAGCTTCCGTCAGCCGTGGCAGCGCGCCCATTGAGTTCCCCGACTTTACGCAAGGCAAGTGGCGGCAGCGAAGCATCTCCGCCATTGCAACCCAGGCGTAAGTCCAGCCAATTCGCGATGGGCAAAAAGCGATTCTTCAGTTGCCGCAGAGCGGCGCCGGAAACGCCAATAAAGCTGGAGAATCGCGCTGCAGCCAGTCCCTTGAAGTGTGGGATCATGGCAAGGCATGTACAAGGCTGGTCTTACAGGCCGGCGGCGGTCTCCTCCGCCATATAATCCACCACCGCCTTCAAGTCCCCCGTAGCCTCAAACACCTTCAACTGGCGGTCTGCGCCCGTCCCGTTGGCCATGATCTTCCGCACTCCGTCGATCGCCTCCCGGCTGCCCAGTTCATCCACCACCGGATCGATCAGCGCCAGATACTCCTCCATCAGGTCGCGCAGCGGGACCTCCTGCTGCTTGCCGAAGTCGATCAGCTTGCCGTCCAGTCCGTACCGGACGGCGCGGAACTTGTTCTCCATCAGGAGCGGCCGCGCGTATTGGCGAAAGTCCTGGTTGGCGGCATGCAGCTCATGCAGGTAAACCGCCGTGGCCTGGATCAGCGCGGCAATCGCCACCGTCTCCTCGGCCCGCATCGGAATGTCGCAAGCCCGCACCTCCACAGTGCTGAAGTATGGATGCGGCCGGATGTCCCACCAGATCTTCTTGGCGTTGTCGATGCAGTTGGTCCGCACCAGCAGGTTGACGTAGTTCTCGAACTCCGAGTAACTCTGAAAGGCGTCCGGAATCCCGGTGCGGGGAAAGTGCTCGAAGACCTTGGCGCGGTAGCCTTTATACCCGGTGTTCATGCCCAGCCAGAAGGGAGAATTGGTGGCCAGCGCCATGATATGGGGCAGAAAGTAGCGCATCGAGTTCATGATGCGGATGGCCGCCTCGCGGTCCTCGATGCCCACATGGACGTGCAGCCCGAAGATCAGGTTGGAGCGGGCCACCAGTTGCAGGTCCTTCACCACCTGCGTGTAGCGCGGGTCGGGATAGATCTCCTGTGTGCGCCAGTCGGCAAACGGATGGGTCGCCCCGGCCACCAGCTCAAGCCCATTCTCCCTGGCCAGCTTGATCATCTCGCGGCGCAGCTCGTAGATGCCCGCGCGCGCCTCGTCGATGTTGTGGCAGATGCGCGTGCCCACCTCGATCACCGAGGTGTGCAGCTCCGCCTTCACCCGCTCCTGCAGCCGCAGCTTGCCCTGCGCCAGCATCTCCGTCTGGATGTGCGAGCGCAGATCCCGCGTTACCGGGTCGACGGTCTGATATTCCTCTTCAATGCCGAGCGTGAACGATGGCCGCATGGACGACTCCTTGGGGAGCAGGGATCAAGGGTTAGGGGTTGGCGATAAAACAGGCTTTACCGAGACAATCTCTTCAAAATCCAACACGTATCCGCCTGAAGTTTCGAGATGACGATACTGATCGATTTGGTTCGACGAAACCACCTCGTAGAGTACATCGTGCTCATCGTATTCGTCGTCATGAGCGACGAATAGGATCCTCGCGATCAGGCACTCCTCATCGACTGTCCGAATCTCGACAAGCTTGTCGAGATGATCCTTGAGGCACTGGATGTCCGCTAAAGTCATTTACGGCCTCCGCAAAAAAACAGCGCCTCTCAGGCGGCCGCACCTTGCGATTTGATGGAAAGCTTCAGCCCCAGCGCCTGCAACACCTTCAGCACCGTTCCTAACTCCGGATTTCCATCCGATCCGAGCGCCTTGTAGAGACTCTCACGGGAAAGGCCCGCATCTTTGGCAATCTGGGACATGCCGCGCGCACGGGCTACGGTGCCGAGAGCCACAGCCAGAAACGACGGATCGGAGTCCTCCATTGCCACCTTCATCGCTTCTTCGAGGTACTCGGCAATTGCCTCATCGTCTTCGAGGTATTCTGCCGCATCGAACGGGTGAGTCTTCAATGCCATGAACTAATCCTCCAACTCCGCGGCCATCACGTGAGCTTTGGCAATGTCCGCATCTTGGCTGCTTTTGTCGCCTCCGCAAAGCAGAAGAATGACAACCTTCTCCCGTTTCACAAAGTAGACGCGATATCCGGGCCCGTGGGATATCCGAAGTTCGCTGACGCCGTGACCCCCTGGCTTTACATCCCCTGCATTGCCGAGAGCCAGTCGCTGAATTCGCACAGTGATGGCCCTTCTGCCGTGGCGATCACGCAACCCGCGCAGCCACTGGGAAAACACCTCGGTCTGGCGGACATCAATCAATTTCGATTGTATCCCATAGGCTACACGCGAGTCAAGGCACAGACAGTCTAACTATTGCCGTTCAAACCGGGTTATCCCGGAACCCGCATCGGACGGGATCAGGTCACGCCGATTTCGCTTCCGCGTCGACATCAGGATCAGCAGCCCTATTCCGGTAGACAGCGTTCCAAAACTTCCGAAGACCACATCCCCAAGCCAAAGCTGCCCGAAGGAGTCAATGACTGCCTTCTCCGGATGACCCTGTTGGTAATGCACCGTCACCACCTCGCCCACCTTGAATGCCGGAGGACTCGAAGAGGTGTTTGAAACCACGGTCGCGAGGTGCGAACCCGGAACATCAAACCTGAAAACGGGAGCATAGGTGATGGAATTGTGTTGCGTGTTGTGCACCGGCCTCAGGGCTACGACCCTGCCTTGCACGGTCACGCTCCGGCGCAGGAACTGCCGTGTGAAATGCGCGGAGATCAGAGCCCCTGCAAGGAACAAGAGACCCATGCCAAGAAAGGTCCACATGATCAGCAGCAATAGCACCCGGCCTGGTGTCCCGGACTCCATGCAGCCAGCGTACCAGATACCAAGACAACATCAAGCCCTTTCTGCGGCCGGCCCCGACGCGCTCCACCGCCGGCCTGCTGACCCGCTGCCTTGCTGACTCGCTAGCTCCCCTTCTCCACCTTCTTCTTCGCACCCGCCTTTTTCTTCGAATTCACCGCCTCCGCCTCCGCCCCCAGAAACGCCGCCCACCGCAACTCCGGCACGTGCGGCGCCCTCTTCGCCTTCGCAATCGCCAGGTTCGCCACTTCCTTCACAATCCAGTCGAAGTTCGCCTGCCCCACCGACGTCAAATCCGCGTCCGGCGCCGGGTTCATGAAGTCGATGGCGTACGGAATCCCATCCTCCACCGCAAACTCCACCGTGTTCAGGTCGTAGCCCAGCGCGCGGCACAGCTTCAGCGCGTCCTGCTTGATGCGCGTGAGCAGCTTCCTGTCATAAGCCGGCGGGTTCTGCGCGTACCGCTCGGCATGAGGCTTGCGCGGGTCGTAGGGCATGATGTGCACCTTCTTCTGCCCCACCACGTAGCAGCGGAAGTACTCATTGAACTCGACCGCTTTCTGGTACGTCATGCACAGGTCGCGCGACTGGTCGTAAGCCCTGAAAAACTCCTCGCGATTGTGGATGTGGTGTACGTCTCGCCAGCCTCCGCCGTTCACCGGCTTCAAAAAGCCGTGCTCGCCCACGTAGGCAAACACGCCGTCCCAGTCCAACGGATACTCCAGGTTGCGCATCGACTTGTCTGTCGTCCCCTGCGGGTGCAGCTTGTGCGGCAGAATCACGGTCGCCGGCACGGCCACGCCCAGCTTGGCGGCCAGCGTGTAGTTGAAGAACTTGTCGTCCGCCGACCACCAGAACGGGTTGTTGATAATCACCGTCCCGTTGATCGCCTCGTGCTTCAGATAGGCGCGATAGAACGGAATGTCGTGGGAGATGCGGTCCACGATCACCGCGTACCGCGGCGCCTTGTCCGGATTGTCCAGATGTACGGCGCCAACCTCCACAAACTCCGCTTGTATGCCGTCGATATTCCGCGCATTGATGTGCTCCACCAGTGCGCCGGGAAAGCTGTTCTCCATCCCAAACAGAACGCCGATCTTCTTCATGCCGCTTCAACCTCCAGGAAAAGCTTTCCTGCGCGCAACCGGGTGGCGCGGCCGCGAGGATGCTCCGTTACAGTGTAAGACAGATCATTGTCCAGCCCACCCCTGCCGTTCTCCCATGCAACAACCCGCGCGGCCTCCGCGCGGGTTGTTGCTTTGGGAGCCATGTGACCGGTCTCACTGGTCCCGCTGTCCGAGTTCGCTATAATCGGTAGCCGTATGCCGAGCTGGAACGGCCTGTGACGCAAGAGCATCCGGCAACAGCCTTTGCACCCCAAACCGCTCCACAGGAATCAGTTAGGGGGAGGCAATCAATGAAATACCGGGCATTGACGGTCAACAGGGAGTTTGGCAGCGGCGGAGGGCGAATCGCGCAGACCATTGCCGAGTGGCTGGGCTGGAAGTTGCTGGACCGCGACATTATCGACGCCATCGCCTACGCCGCCCACGTCGATACGAACGTGGTTCGCCACTACGATGAGCACGTGGATTCATGGCTCCGCCGCATCAACCAGCAGGCCATGCGCTCGGCCGCCCTGGCCGCCGGCCTGGAACTGGGCGAAAACTCCGTCTTCGATGCCGAGGAGATGGTCAAAATCTCGCAGAAAATCATCGAACAAGCCCATGCCGAGGGAAACTGCGTCATCGTGGGCCGCGGCGCCCAGTGCGTTCTCCAGCACAAACCCGATACCTACCACGTCTTTGTCTACGCTCCATACAAAGAGCGGATATTGCGCCTGCGCAAACGCCTGGAGAAGGGCGCCAACGTCGAGCAACGCATCCGCACCGTCGATGGAGAACGCGCCAAATATTTGCAGGAGTATTTCGGCAAGAGCTGGTGCAATCCCCACCTCTACGACCTGATGATCTCCTCCCGCGAGGACGAGGATTCCACCGCCCGCGTCATCCTTTACGCCATGACCGGCCAGCAGCACCAGCCGAAGGAGTAACTCGCCTCATCGGCCCCCCGGATTCGCCCCTGTTCGTTCCCCACAAAGGTCGGGTGCCGCATGATTATGCCCCTCTTGCGGATCGGTCACAGCTAAGGCTCATAGATCACCCCATCAACTCTAACCCGCGAGCACCAGAAGCAGTACCGAACCTCTTTTCCCTGCGCCAGGCTGCCCAAATTCAACTGAAGCCAGCGATGCAAACCAAAAACGCAGAAAAGGTTCTTGAAGGAGTTTGACTCGTGCTCCCTATGCGGCCACAGCTTCGCCAAAGAAGCTGCGAGCGCGGCGTCGGAAGCATGCGGAGGCGTCCCTGACGATAGCTGTGTCATCAAAGTGGTTCCCGCAGAGTAACCTGTAAACGCCTCAATTTTCGCATCGGATGTCTGTAGCCTACTGATTCCATGATGGTTCCCGCAGAGAAACCGAAGGTTGCCCTACAGCAACCCATCGGGGGTTACGTGTCCACCCTACTGCCCATGCGTAGCATGGCCTGCGACGCTGGCCTCGCCGATGGACCTCAACGCAAGCGCAGACGCAAGCGAGCCGCCCCGAAAAGCGGCTTGCTTGCACATCACTCAGCGGAACGACGCACACACAACGCGCGCTTGCCGCTGTCGTAACCGAGTAGGTCGTTGAACCGTCTTCCATTGTTGAAGTCGAAGCGAGGCGCAGACCCGGAAGGATGCCCGCGTTCATCATGGTTGCGACTGCTGCTCCATTCAACACCTGACAGAAGTAATCCCCCCTCACAAGCCAAGTGAAAGCCGTACCCTTGCCAGGATCAGCGAGCCCCGGAGTCTCCAGACTCGCGTCGTAGATATCCTGCAACTCATAGATCGTCGCGAGCCTCCAGTCGGAGTGCCCGGCTAACCGCAGGTTGCGGCAGTACTTCATCGCCTTGCTCCAACTCACGTCTTTGCCGTTGTCTTTCCCGGCCCACATGAGCCCAGAGGTATCGACCCAATATCCACGCGCCTGGGTATCCCGGCCCGCCGGGTCATTCGACGGCGATTGCGCTCCGGAGATTACGACGGCAACAGAGAGAAGAACCCCAGCGAGCTTAGCCTGACATTTCACGATGCACACTCCCGATGAATGCAGGGATTGGAAAGCAGAACTACTTCCAACTATCTGCGTACCACTGGAACGCGTTGACCACGCCGAAAAGCAACCCCATTTTGCAACGCTACTCCCTTTGACCCCGCCCACCCCAAAATGGTTCCCGCAAGAGCAGAAAGATGCCGCAAAAGGAGCACAATAGAGGGTTGGGAATCACGGCCATCTTGCCCTAGCCTGCATTATTCATGAACGCATAGCGAACGGCGTTTTTGGGCTGTACGAGATTGGCGAAAATGCTGGCGGCGTCGTGATTTTGCCATGGAGGACGTAGCGATGCGCTTGGTTGGCAT
>JBEKZJ010000230.1:0-10236 GCA_049509995.1 Occallatibacter sp.
CCGCAGAAGCTGCAGCGCATTATCGAAGCGACCAAGGAATATCAGGCGGCGCACCCCCGCAAACCGAGGCAGCGCCGCCGCAGGCATAATACTATAAATAACTAACCGGACGATGTACTAGTGCTACTCCTACGGGAGCGAATTGGAATCAAGGTGTGGCCTTTCCGGCCTATAGCGCAGTAACCGACTCAAACGGTAACAATACTGAATACACTGTGGGCGGAACCGATGACTACGGCAATATGTGGAATGATTATGTCATCACCGGAGTTGCTAACTATTCTGGGTGTAGCCCTCATCACACTAACTGTTCGGGGGGCACAGGAACTCGCCTGAAGTCCGCAACCTATGGCCTGACCGCTGTTGCGAGTGGAGGCGTGCCATCGGTGAGCCCCGCTTTTGTGCCGCTATATCCGAATCTTCCGCCTACTAAGGTGACGCAGACTACCGCGCATTTGCCTACCACAAGTGGCGATAAGCTGGCACGCACCGTGAGCGGGCCCGTGGCTCCTTATGGCTCTTGCACGGTATATACCTACCCCCTCTATTTTACTGGAACTTCCCAGTCCTTTTCATACACAACCTTTAACGGTTGCTTCTCGACCGGGCAAATAGCAAGCACCGCCACATGCGATTACGGGGCCGCGGGATCAGGCTCTGTTGGGCCGCTGATTAAGACGGAATCGATCCTTTACGCGTGGCAAAACTCTACGTCGGTGCTTTCGGCGAACATGCTCAACCTGGTCGCCAGCGACACCAGCAGTGGCGGCAGCGGCAATTGGATGGCGGAGACGGACAAGTGCTACGACGCCAACGGAAACAACGCTTCCGTACAGAAGTTCCCGACTCAACCCTCGTCTCACTCGTGCACGTCGCCTCCGTCAAACGCACTGATTTCATCGGCTACATTCTCGCAAGGAGTTGTTCAGTCCACTACGGATGCACGTGGGTACACCACGACGATGTCGAATTTCGCCTGCAATGGGGCCCTTCCACAGACGATCACGTTGCCGGATGGAAACAAAACAGCCTATGTCTACGACTGCAACACCGGCAAAGTCACATCGGTTCAGGATCAAAACGATATAAACAACAATGTCGCAACGAAGTATACCTACGCCGATACGCTAAATCGTGTAACGGCGGCGAATTATCCGGACGGTGGCAGCATCAGTGTGAACTACCACAGTGACGCGCTCCCGCTGACAATGACCATCACCAAACAGACCGGGGAAGCCGCCGGTCCGAATGTGACAACAAAGATCTATGATGGGCTGGCTCGAATTATTCACACGCAAACAAGCGATTCCCTGGTTGGCGTGAGCGACACGGTTTACACGGATACAAATTATGACGCCCTGGGCCGCACGTACACAGTATCCAACCCATACCGCTCTACTTCCGACACAACCTATGGCCTGACAACCACACAATACGACGCGTTGGGAAGAGAGACACAGGTACGCCATCCGGATGGAACCTATCAAACGTTTGCGTACAATGGGAACACGGTGACCTTCACCGACGAATCCGGCAATCACTGGCAAAAGACACCTGACGCACTTGGCCGGCTCACCCAGGTCCTGGAACCGAGCAGCACTTCGCAAAGTCCGACGTTGCCGACAAACTACACATATGACGCCCTGGGCAATCTGAAGACGGTGAACCAAGTTGGCATCTCAGGAACCGACACTGCTCGAAAGCGTTCGTTTGCTTATGATGGACTCTCGCGTCTGTTGGCGGCAAACAATCCAGGGAAGGCCTCGGGGGCGTCAGGAGCTACGCAGACCTGCTCCGGAGCATCTGGAACCTGGACGAACTGCTACTCTTACGACGCCAACGGAAATGTTCAGCAAGAGACGGACAACCGGGGAATATCGATTCAATATTCCTACGACTCGATGAACCGGCTCTACAGCAAGTCCTACAGCACCGGTGACCTTCGGCCTGCTATCAATACAACACGCCAATCTCAGCCGCAACGGATAAATATCCAAAGGGCTATTTGACCTTGGAGTGGACGCAAACCGGATCGTGCCCCGGACCATCGAGCCCGCAGAGCAGCATTCCCGCAGCGGCGATCACCAGCACAGCCATTCTCCAGCACGACCCTATGGGTCGCATTTGGCAGGAACAGGTCTGCCCTCTGGGCACCTGTTCGACTCCATACCAATTCAACTACACGTACGATTTTGCAGGCAACGTCACGAGTTCGAACAATGGTCTGCCTGCAAGCACATCCTCGACAACCGCGCCAGCCATCAGTTGGGGTGAAACATACGATGCCGCCAACCATCTTTCTTTGGTGTCTGTCACGAGCCAACCGTGGTCTGACTCGGTGCATCCGCCGGTCCTGTTCCAGGCCAATCAAAACACCTACTCAACGTTCGGTAGCGCAATGCCGTACGATCCTTTTGGCCACCTGGTTAACGAGCAGCTTAGTTTGACCACATCGTCTGAGCCGTCAACATCCGGCATCAGCGTACAGCGGCAGTACAACAACATGGGCCGCATCCTGGACGAAGTGGATTACGGCACAAGTTTATCCAACAGCGCCACGGGGTCGCTCGGTTCGATTTTTGTGTCTGGTTCTGAGCAATCCAAACAGGGTGCGGGAACGCCCGCCACGCCAGGAACAGCGACCATTTATGTAGGCAGTGGGACGTATTCTGGCGGATCGCTCACCGTGAACGGCAGTATCAACAATGCCGGTTTCTCCTGCACCAATCCTTCCTCCATGTATACGCCGCCAATGGTAGCTTCGGCCATAGCAAACTGCATTAGCTCCATGAGCGCTTATGCAACGGCGTCCAGCGGTGGGCAATATGTATACGTCACTGCAAGAACCGGCGGAGCCGCAACAAATTGTTCTTTATCGGTAAGCATTTCCATGTATTTCAGCCTGTCCTATCCATCCTCGCTATCTGGCGGAGCGAACGCCACCCAGGGAGGCACCGTCTATGACTCTGGGACCATCACGGCTACCATCAATGGAAAGGCCGCCACAGTAAGCTGGGGACAAGGGAGCACTCCCTCCGGTATTGCATCGGCGCTTCAATCGGCAATCAATACTGCAGACAGCAGCTTCTTAACGGCGACGGTCTCCGGTACAGTCGTCTCATTGACGAGCAACGGAACGGAATGGAGGGAGGAGAAAATGGGACGATTTACCGGTACACTGTTCCTGAGGGTGGCTATACGCCGAATGGCAATATCGCCGCTATCAACGACTCGGTGAACGGAAACTGGACCTACACCTACGATCCACTGAACCGCCTCCAATCCTCTAGCGCCTCTACCGGACCCTATCAAAACCAATATGGCTGCTGGTCCTATGACTCCTTCGGCAACCGCACGGCGGAGGTCCTCGGGACCTCGCCATGCCCGTCTTCTGAAAACGGCCTCCTACAACGCCAACAACCAGTTCTCCGGCTCCGTGGGCAACAGCGGCAGCTACCAGTACGACAATGCCGGCGATGTGATTCAGGACCCGCTGAACGCGTACCGGTACGACGGCGAGGGCCGGTTGTGCGCGGTTAAGAACTCTAACCAATCCGTCTACCAGTACGTCTATGACGCTGAGGGCCGCCGTACGGCGAAAGCGACGCTTAGCCAGTGGCCTTCGTCGTGCCTTGCGCCTTCGTCGGCTCCGGGCTTCACGGCGCAAGCGCTCTACCTACGGGGTTCAGGCGGGATGCAAACCACGGAACTGACAGGCACGGGAACCTGGGTACATACCAACTTCTTCAGTGGACCTGCGCCCATGGCCACCTACGCTAGTTCTGGCGCCACGTTTGCCTTCCACCTGACGGACTACCTTGGCTCCCGCCGCCTGCTGGCTAACGCGCAGGGCGCGATACTCGAAACCTGCCAGAACCTGCCCTACGGTAACGGAAACCCTTGCGCCACATCGCCAATGGCTACGGAGCATCTCTTTACCGGCAAGGAGCACGACACCGAGTCTGTCAACGATTACTTCGAAGCGCGTTACTATACCTCGACTGCAGGTCGGTTCATGTCCCCGGACTGGAGCGCGAAGATTTCCCCGGTGCCGTACGCCACCATGGATGATCCTCAGACCCTGAATCTCTACGCTTATGTCCGCAACAACCCCATCACCGGCATGGACCCCGACGGCCATATGAGCAACGCCGATTTTAGCCAGATGTTCATGCAGGGCCTTGCGGCGCAGGCTGGGGCTTTCCTGCAACAGCAGGCCGACCAGGCAGCACAGGCACAGGCACAGGCCGCGTGGAACAACTTCCTATCGATGTTTCTTGCATCGCTCTTCTTTCCGAGCGGCGATGGGGGTGATCCGCAACCGGCCCAACAGCAGAATGAGCAACCAACTGTCCAGGGTGTAGCTGCAAGCGCAACATATGGTTCCAAGAAAGCAGCGGCGATGGCTGCGGAGAAGGCTGGTCTTGGACGTACAAGGGAAGACATTAAGAAACAAGGAAAGCGTAATGAGTACGGTGGCTGGGTTATTTCGAGGGACGGGGCATACACATATACAGTTCCGGTCACCTTCGGCCAGGATAGCCATTTCTATGCCGCGAATGTGACAGTTCCAGACGGTTACAGTTCGGTTGGGTGGTACCACACACATCCCGATTCCGGCCCTGAAGGGGAGGGATTTTCGGAAGGAGACATTAATTTTAGCAATCAGATTGGCAAGACTGGATATGTTGGGATGTCATATTCGGGAAATGTGCGTCAGTACGTGCCTTCGACCCCCGGACACCCTGGCACTCAGTACAACGGATACAACGGTGTAACAGGCGATCTCATTGGCAATATCCCTTAGCGTCTTCGGAAACAATGGTCGCTGTCAGGGAGGAAATATGTGTGGGAGTGGATACTTGAAAGCATTGGTGCGGAGTCTCTGTCTTTTGGCAGTCCTTATGCTGTTTCCCGTGGGGAGTGCTCGACTCTCCCATGCGTCCTCTGACAGCCCAGCACCAATCAACGCGGGCATGGTAGCTTTGGTGGCTGATCCCCAGAAGTACGAAGGAAAGTTCATCCGGACAATCGGGTTCATGTGCCTTGAATACGAGGGTGACGCTCTCTATCTTCACGAGGAAGACTATCGGTACGGAATTTATAAGAATGCCTTTGCGCTCCGCCTATCTCAGGCTCAGCGAAAGCAGTTCAAGAGCCTGAGCCTCAAGCACGTCATCATCGAAGGTACGCTGTTTGCAAACGGGCCGGAACGCTGGGACTACGCTGGCGCTATCGGAAACATCACGCGTTTGGAGTACTGGCACCCACGCGGAGATATTCCTGCTCCACCTGAGGAATCCCCCTCGCGCTGTAGTCGCGAGCCATGAAAGTGAATCCCACTATGCTTTTGCCTGCTGATGTTGTGCGTATGAACTGCAAGGGTCTGTTCTTCATCATCTTTGCGACAGTTGGATTGTTCTTCTTCTCTGCCGAAGTCACGGCATCGTCCAAGCCATCTGCTGTGGTGTTGTCTGCAATTACGGAGCGGGGCCGGTTGCTCGCGGACTACGACACAGCGGCGTGGCAATCCACGGATGCGGTTATGGCCGCTCACCCGAAGGCAGACCCCTCCGGGCGTTATATCGCGCACAAGACTGAGGCGGGCTGGGTAGTGGATTTTGGTCGGCTCAACAGCACTGGGGACAAGTTCTTAGTGACCTACGAGGCGACTCAAACAGGAAGTCCGACGCGGTTCGAAGTCAAAGGCTTCAGTCCGGTGCGGGAGGACACCGGCTGGAATCTTGCCGCCGCCAAAGGGATCGAGACAGCTATGAAGGATTTCGGTGGATCGGACCGTCCCTACAATATCGCGGTGCTCCCGGCGAAGCGCGGGGGTCTGTACGTGTATCTGTACCCCGCCCAAGTCAAGGCAGGCGTCTATCCGCTGGGAGCCGATGTGCGCTACCGGGTCTCTCTGGATGGCACCAAGATTACGGAAAAGCGGCAGATGCACAGAACGATCATCGAGTATGCCCCGGCAGGTTCTTCCGAGAAGACGGCGGGCGGATACCACACGCATGTTCTGAGCGACCTGCCCGAGGACACCGATGTGCTGCTTGTTCTGACCCGGAGGCCGCGAGTGCCCGAGTTCGTGGGTGCTGGCAAATATATGTACACCATCGACGTGAATGGAAACATCACGGTAGCCGACCGGCTTAAGTGAAGCTGATCGGCCTCCGTCCGGCGTCCTCAACGCAGCCAGCAGAAGGGCACGGCGCTTTCGCGTCGGCCCAACAGCAGGGAGCTATGCAACTGAGTGATGCTGGGGCCGATTTTATCGGTCGCGGATACGAGAACCCGGCAATGGTGGGGTATAACGCGAAGTCAGGTTTGTGAGTATCAGGCGAATGTCCAAAGTCATCGAAAGTTGTGCGAGCGGATTGGAACAGCAATGTGGGCGCGATGCGGATGTCACTCTCAGGTGCAGACAACAAGATTCGGCTGGAGACTGCCGGTGAGGAGTCCAGCGCCAACGAGACGGCACGGTCCCATTATCTTGATAAGTCGGTGGGCCTCCATCCTTGTGGTGTTCTCAGGGCTTGCCATCGTCCAGCAGAGATTTATGCGCGCGCAGGCGATTCAGTATCCAATTGCCGCAGCGTTCGGCAATCTGCCGCTGACATTCGAGGAAAATCACGGCCAGAGCGATGCGCGGATTCGATTCCTGGCGCGCGGGGCTGGCTACTCACTTTTCCTGATGGACGCGGAAGCCGTCTTTGCATTCTCCGTGCCTAGCTCGGCAGTCCAGTTGCACTCAACTTCGTTATCGGAGCGAAGCGCAGGACGCTGGAATCTCCCCGGCGTGGGGGGCTGGGCCGCTCCGGAACACGGAGCTGGCGTTCGCAAGACTTCGATTCTCCGCATGGGTCTGGCGGGGGCGCGATCGCGGGTTCAGGTTGCGGGAGAGGAACCTTTGCCGGGCACAGTCAATTACTTCCTAGGCAATGATCCAGCCAAATGGCGCTCGGGCATCCCGACCTATGCGCAGGTTCGCTATTCCCGTGTGTACCCAGGCGTGGACCTTGTCTACTACGGCAACCGGCAGCGGATGGAGTATGACTTCGTGGTGGCCCCGGGCACAGACACGAGACAAATCCGGCTTCGCGTGGAGGGGGCTAAGAACATTGCGCTGACCCGCAGCGGCGATCTCACGATCTCCAGCGAAGGCCTAACGGTGAGCTTTCACAAACCGGCCATCTACCAAACCGTCAACGGAAAACGGGTTCCCGTGGAAGGGTCCTTTACCCTGCTGGCGGGCCACACCGTCGGCTTCCGCGTGACGCTGTATGACCACACGAAGCCGCTCGTCATTGATCCCGTCCTGAGCTATTCGACCTTGGTCGCCGGCTCTGACGACGATACGGGCATCACCGGAATCGCTGTAAACGCGGCCGGGGAAGCCTTTGTGACCGGCTGGACAGCGGGCCCAGGATTTCCCTCAACACTCGCCGCCTTCCAGGGCACAAATCCCGTGCCGGGGAACTCCTACGCGCCCTTTGTCGCCAAGCTGAACGCCACGGGCACAGCCCTGGAGTATGCCACCTTTGTCAGCGGTACGACCGCGACCTCGGCGATCAACGGGATCGCAATCGACTCCGCTAACAACGCCTATATTGTGGGCGCGACAGCGGCAACCGACTTCCCGACCACGCCGGGCGCCTTCCAGACCACGAACAACGCCCACGACAACCAGACCGGCTTCATCGCCAAAGTGAACAGCACCGGGACGGCGCTCGTCTATTCCACCTACTTGGGCGGAAGCATCACCAGCAATCCGACCCACAACGGGGGACAGGATTCGGTGAATGCCATTGCCCTGGACAGCGCGGGGAATGCGTATCTGACCGGTTTTACCGTTGCCTCCGATTTCCCGGTGACAAACGGAGCTTTCCAGACAAACTATCCGGCGGGGAACCAGGGAGGCGTCTCTTTCGCCACCAAGATGAATGCGGCGGGCTCGGCGCTGGTGTACTCAACGCTGCTGGGAGGGTCTGTGCTGGATCACGGGCTCGGCATTGCCCTCGACTCGGCGGGGAATGCCTATATCGCGGGGACCACATCCTCGAGTGATTTCCCCATCACTCCCGGTGCGTTTCAGTCGGTCAACAGGGAAACCGCGGGTTATACGGGAACCGTGACCAAGGTGAATCCGACGGGGACGGCGCTGGTGTACTCCACTTACCTGGGCGGATCCGGCGGGGAGGGAGTTGCCTCCATCGCCGTGGACTCCGCTGGAAATGCGTACGTTACTGGAGGAACAGTGTCGCACGATTTTCCCGTCACTCCAGGAGCTTTTCAGACCTCTATCACGCCAACCACGTACCAGGCCACGTTCATCACCAAGATGAACGCAAGCAACAACGCCCTGATCTATTCGACGTTTCTGAGCGGCAGCTACTCGGATGAGGGCATATCCATTGCCATAGATGCAGCGGGAACGGCCTATGTCGCGGGGGAATCCGGGTCCACGGATTTTCCAATCACCCCCGGCGCCTTCCAGACAATCAACGAGGCATGGCTTGTCTCGCTGGAACCGACCACCACTCTCACGAAGCTGAATCCGTCGGGAACCGCTTTGCTTTACTCGACTTACCTTGGAGGCAGTGGAGACGAAACAGGCTACAATTGCGATTGCGTGTTCGGCCTAGCCCTGGATCCGGCCGGAAATGTGTATGTTGCTGGAAGGGCAAGCTCCGAAGATTATCCCACCACTCCCGGCGTCTTTCTAACCACGTTGGAGGCGGATGGTGGTCAACCTCCTTACGGTTTTGCGGCGACGAACGCGTTTGTGGTCAAGTTTAATGCCGACCAGATGGCCTCTCTTCCCATCTCCATCACGAATGTGACAGCGAACGCCAACCCGCAACTGGTTACCTACCCGATCACCTTCACGGCGCACGTGGTTCCGGCCTCGGGGTCACCCATGCCGACCGGAGCGATCGGCTTCGATCTGGATGATTTTGTTTGGACCACCGCCACGTTGGATGGCAGAGGCTCCGCGACGTACTCGCCGCCCAGCAACCTCATGTATTGGGGTACCCACACCATTTCTGCGCTCTACATGGGGGATGCGAGCAACGCCCCCAGCCTCGGTGGATTGACTGAAACCGTCGACCTGATTTCTTCCTCGGTTGCCGTGTCGTCAAGCACTTCTTTGGCCCTCTATGGAACTCCCGTCACGTTCAACGTGACCGTGACCGCGACACCGCCGACACCGATTCCTTCTGGGACAATCGATGTTTATGTCGGCGGCAACCGTCTTGCTACTACCTCCCTCGATGCGAATGGCCAGGCGAGTTTCACCACAAGCGCTCTTCCTGCGGGGACAGACGTCCTGCAGGTAGACTACTCGGATCGCAGCTTCATCCACCAAAACGCCACGACGACGATCATAGAGACAATTCAGCCACTGGGAACTGTTCCCGCGCCGTCGTTCTCGCCTCCGGCAGGCACATACACGAGTATCCAGTCTGTAACTTTGGGCGACACGATGGCCGGCGCGGCGATTCAATACACTACTGACGGAAGCGATCCCAACGGATTAACAGCGAAAGTCTACAGCGTACCCTTCACGGTGCAAAGTACCGAGACGGTCAAGGCCGTCGCGACCGCCGCCGGGTATTCGGCGAGCTCGGTGGCGTCTGCCTTGTATACGATCAACCTCCCTCCGCCCGACTTCGGTCTCGCCATCACTCCATCATCGGAGACAATTCAATCGGGCCAGGATGCCGGGGCAAACATCACTGTGACACCTCTCAATGGGTTCTGGTCCACCATTACTTTCAGTTGCACTGGAGCACCAGCGGGATACTCGTGCAATCTCAGCCCCCAAGCGGCCAACCCACAAGGTGATGTACTTCAGGTTTCTGTCGAAATCGCGCCAACCTCCAGTGCCGCCAACGGCAAGCAGCAGGGAATGCCGCTGCTTGCCCTGGCTTCGCTGGCGCTTGGCGCGTTGTGGCTGAGACAGAGAAGGGGCCGTTTCGGTGCGTACCTTCTGCTGCTTGCGGCGGTTGTGACGAGCGCTGGACTCTTGAGCACCTGCGGGGGCGGAGGAGCTGGTGGAGGCGGTGCGAACCCACAGCCGCAACCAACCACTTCAACCGTAACCATTAGCGCGACATCGGGATCGCTCACGCATCAGGTGCAATTGACTTTGACGGTCGATTGATTTGTCATCGCAATGCAATGCGTATAAGCGCTGGAACAAAAATAGACCATATAACGCCGCGG
>JBEKZJ010000231.1:0-6700 GCA_049509995.1 Occallatibacter sp.
GGCAGGTTTGCCGGCAGGTAGGTGCGCGCGGCGTTGATGGCCGCCTCCACGTCTCGCGCCGCGCCGTCGATGTCGCGACTCAAATCGAACTGCAGCGTGATCGAGGTGCTGCCCAACGAACTCGATGAGGTCATCTCGGTCACGCCGGCGATGTGACTGAACTGGCGCTCCAAGGGAGTTGCAATGGAAGACGCATCGATCTCGGGACTTCCGCCAGGCAAACCGGCGGAAACCGAGATCGTGGGAAAATCGACTTGTGGCAAAGGAGAAACAGGCAGAACGTTGAAGGCGATGGCCCCGACAAGGGTGATCCCCGCCGTCAGCAGGGTGGTGGCTACCGGCCGCCGGATGAAGGGGGCGGAGATATTCATGTTCCCTCCGCCGGTTGTGGCTGGCTGCCGCCTTCGATAGTCTTTGGCGCACCGCTGAAGCGTTGGCCGATGCGATCGAAGAAGACATAGATGACCGGTGTGGTGTAGAGCGTGAGCACCTGGCTAAGCAGCAGTCCGCCTACCATGGCAATGCCCAAAGGCCGCCGCAGTTCTGAACCCATCCCTTGACCTACAGCCAGTGGAATGCCCGCCAGCAGCGCGGCCATCGTCGTCATCATGATAGGCCGGAACCGCAGCAGGCAGGCATCGTAGATCGCGTCCGTTGCGCTCTTCCCGTGCTCTCGTTCTCCCTCCATCGCAAAGTCAACCATCATGATCCCGTTTTTCTTCACAATACCGATCAGCAGGATGATGCCGATGATGGCTACGACGCTGAGGTCCTGCCTGAAAAGGATGAGGGCCAGCAACGCGCCCACGCCGGCAGACGGCAGCGTAGAAAGAATCGTGATGGGGTGAATGAAGCTTTCGTAAAGGACGCCGAGCACGATATAAACCGCGGCCAGCGCAGCGAGGATCAGCAGGCCTTCATTGGAAAGCGATCCCTGGAAAGAAGCCGCGGTGCCTTGAAAGCCATACTGAACGCTGACCGGCATGTTCAGATCCTTTTGAACCTTTTCGATGGCCGTAATTGCGCCTCCCAGCGCGGCGTTGGGGGCCAGATTGAACGACACGGTCACGGCCGGAAACTGGCCCTGGTGATTGATCGAGAGCGGCTCGATCGCCTTCGCAACATGAGTGAACGCACTGAGGGGTACGGCATTGGATGGCGTTGAACTGGCGGTTGCATTTGCGGGTGAAGAAGTGCCATTCGTGCCTACTCCGGACATAATGGCATTCGAGGGCACGCTGAGCGCCGCCGATGACGGAGTGTATGCCGCCGTAGTCGTGGTCGCATTCGAGCCTGCGGACGAGGATCCAGAAGATGCGAAAGACGAGGAAGCTCCCGGCCCGGAGCCCCCGGCGGATGTATTGGTCTGGATATACAGATCCTGTAGCTTGCCGGGACTTTGCTGATCGCTTGGAGCCGTCTCAAGGATTACGTGATACTGGTTCAACTGCGTGTACATGGTGCTGATTTGGCGCTGCCCATAGGCGTCATAGAGCGTGCTGTCGATTGTTGACGGTGCAATGCCAAGCCGCGATGCGGTGACGCGATCGATCACCAGCGATACCGCCAGGCCCCCGGTTTGCTGATCGGTCGCCACATCCGCAAGTTGAGGCAACTGCTTCATCTTGTCGACCAGGCGGCCGGTCCACAGGTTCAACTCATTAGGGTCGGGGTCCTCCAGCGTGTACTGGTATTGCGTGCGGCTGACCCGGTCGTCCACCGTAATGTTCTGCACTGGTTCCATGTAGAGCTCGATGCCCTCTACCGATTTCAGGCTCGTTTGCAGCCGGCGAATCACGTCGGAGGCGCTCAGATCGCGCGCACTCAGCGGCTTCAGGTTGATCGACATCCGTCCGCTGTTCAGCGTCGTGTTGGTCCCATCCGCACCGATAAACGAAGACAGGCTTTCAACCGCTGGGTCCTGAAGGACGATGCCTGCCAGTTGCTGCTGCTTTTCCTCCATGGCCGCAAAGGAAATAGTCGCCGGTGCCTGCGAGATGCCCTGGATAACACCCGTATCCTGGGTGGGGAAGAATCCCTTGGGGATGACGATGTAAAGGAAAACAGTCAGCACCAGGGTCGCGGCAGCTATGAGCAACGTGATGGTCTGGTACTCAAGGACAAACTTCAGCGTACGGCCGTAAAACGCGATGACGTTCTTGAAGACGCGCTCCGAGGCCTTAAAGAAGCGGCCCTGTTCTTCTTCGGGAGTGTGGCGCAGAATGCGTGAGCACATCATGGGCGTCAGCGTCAGCGAAACTACCGCGGACAGGATGATGGTGACGGCCAGGGTAACCGCGAATTCGCGAAAGAGACGGCCGACGACGTCGCCCATGAACAGCAGCGGAATAAGTACCGCGATGAGCGAGACGGTGAGAGAGATGATGGTGAAGCCGATCTGCTCCGCGCCCTTCATGGCCGCCTGCATGGGCGAATCCCCGGCCTCGAGAAAGCGTGTAATGTTCTCGATCATGACGATCGCGTCATCCACCACAAAGCCCGTGGAGATGGTGAGCGCCATAAGCGAAAGATTGTCCAGGCTGTAGCCCAGCACATACATGGCGCCGAAGGTGCCCACCAATGAGACCGGCACGGCAATGCTGGGGATGATGGTGGCGTACAGGTTGCGCAGAAAGAGAAAGATGACCATCACCACCAGGGCAACGGTCAACATCAACTCAAACTCGACGTCGGAGACGGAGGCGTTGATGGCGGTGGTTAGATCGGTAAGCGAGGTCACCTGAATCGAAGCCGGCAGGTTCACCTCAAGCTGGGGAAGAATCGTCTTGATGGCGTTCACTACGGTGATGGTATTGGCGCCGGGCTGCCTCTGAATGTTCACGATGACCGCCGGCGTTTCGTTCATCCAGGCTGCCTGCTTGTTGTTCTCTATGCCGTCCACAACCTGCGCAACATCCTGCAGCATGATGGGCGCGCCATTGCGGTAGGCAACCACAACCTTGCGATAGTCGCCGCTGGTCACCAATTGATCGTTGGCATTGATCTGATAATCCTGATGAGGCCCGTCGAAGTTACCCTTGGCGGCATTGACGCTGGTCTGCACAAGCGCCGTGCGGAGATCTTCGAGGTTGAGTCCGTACGAGGAAAGCGCCGTCGGATTGGCCTGGATGCGCACGGCCGGCTTTTGCCCTCCGCTGATGCTAACCAGGCCCACCCCGCTCAACTGCGATAGCTTGGGCGCAAGGCGCGTATCCACCATATCCTCAACCTGCGAGAGCGGTATGGAGTTGGATGTGATGGCCAGCGTCAGCACGGGAGCGTCGGCAGGATTTGTCTTGCTATAGATAGGCGGCGAGGGAAGGCTCGACGGCAGAAAACTCTGCGCGGCGTTAATCGAGGACTGAACCTCTTCTTCGGCGATGTCGATGTTCAGGCTCAGGGCGAATTGCAGCACAATCACAGACGACCCGCCGGAACTGGTCGAGGTCATCTGGCTCAGCCCCTGCAGTTGTCCGAACTGGCGTTCGAGGGGAGCAGTTACTGTCGTGGCCATCACGTCCGGGCTGGCGCCTGGATAGAACGTAAGTACTTGGATGGTGGGGTAATCGACTTCCGGCAAGGCGGAGACCGGCAACTGGGTATACGCAACGATACCCACCAGCAGAATTGCAGCCATCAGCAGCGAGGTTGCAACAGGGCGCAGAATGAAAGGCCCGGAAGGATTCACGGAGTATAGCTCTCTGCAGGATTTGCCGGAGCCGCCTGCTTCGACACCACGATCTTGCTCCCGGCCTGCAACTTATCGAAGCTGCTGGTCGCCACAACCTCGCCGGGGTTGATTCCTTGCACCGCGGTCATCCCGCCGTCCGCAACGCCCGTCGTGATATTGCGCACGCTCGCCACACCGTTCGCAATCACATAAAGGAAAGCGACCGATCCGTTGTGTTGAACTGAGGCGGTGGGTACCAGCGTGACGCCGTCGAGCGTATTTACCAGCAACCTGGTATTTACAAACTGGTTCGGGAAAAGAGCGCCTTTTTTGTTATCGAACAGGGCGCGCAGTTTGACCGTTCCCGTGGTAGTGTCTATCTGGTTGTTGATGGTGAACAGCTTGCCCGATGCTATTTTGGTGGTCTGGGCGCGATCCCACGCCTCCACGGGCAGCGTATGCAGCTTCCGCATCCGCGCCTGCACTTGTCCCAGGCTGTCCTCCGCCATGGTGAAAATCACGGTAGTGGGTTGCATCTGGGTGATAACTACCAGCACGGTCGCTCCGTCTGCCTGCACCACGTTTCCGGGGTCCACCAGGCGAAGACTTACCTGGCCGGCAATCGGCGCGGTAATGTGGCAGTAACTGAGCTGAACCTGGTCGTAATTCACGGTGCCTTGATCGTTTTTCACCGTGCCCTGGTCCTGTAACACGATCTTCTCCTGGTCATCCAGCAACTGCTTCTGGATCCCGTTTCGCGCCCACGCCGCACGATAGCGGTCCAGGTCCATCCGGGCCTGTGCCAGAACATTGCTGTCGTGATCCAGTGCGCCCTCGGCTTGCATCAGCTGTGCCTGGTAAGGCCGCGGATCGATGTCGATCAGCGCGTCCCCTTTTCTTACGAATTGCCCCTCGTTGTAATGCACCGAAGTCAGGACTCCGCTTGCCTGCGCCATGATGGAGGCCGTGTAGACCGGAGTGACCGTCCCAATCGCATCCAGGTACACGCCAATGCTGCCCTTCGTGGCAGTGGCGACGGTGGTAGTGACGGTAGGCTTCCCGGCAGCCAGCGCGCGCTTGGCAGCTGCGGCCTTGGCCTCGTTCTTATGAATGACAGCGAAAACGATCACAGCCAGGACAAGCAGAAGAAGCAGGCTTGTCCACAGAAGCCAGCGCCTGCGATACCAGGGGGCCGGTGCAGACAATTGGCGATCTCTGCCAATGTGCTGAACATCTGACTGCTCTTTATTCTCAGACACTTAGCACTCCGCACCCAGGCTTTCTCGGGGGATTCTCTATGCAGAATCTCTCGAATCCAGCGCAATCGTATGGTCCGTTTTGCTCACGCACAACAGGTTTGAATGGTAGCCTGGCACGCCTTGTTGGGATCAGATGCAGGATGGGCGCGGCAGGTTGCCATTTCTCATCTTCCGCCAGACAGCCCGCAACGCTCTACCGCCCTCCGTGCCCCACCGGTACCCTATCTGCCCGCTTTCCAGGCCGTTGCTCGAGGTTGAGCAATACGGAACAGAAATACGCTTTGGATATAGGCGATCATAGACACAGAGGGATTGTTTGTAATCGCGATCAATCCAGGGGAAGCTTGCCCCGATGATGCGTCCACTTCAAGAAAGCAACTCGGGACTGCGTTGCCGGTGCCAGGTTGCGAGGAATGCCTTGCTCTTATCCTTTCAAGCATTTCTTCCGTGGCGTTTGATCGCTTCGCCACAATACCCCGATCGATTCACATCCTGATTGGTTGTTTGCTGAGCATGAACCATCCACACTGAGCAAACCGCCTGCTATGAGGTTATATGTTGATGACCGATAAGAACCATCCTACTTTCGACCTCGCCGCCTTTCTTGCGAATGCCGGCCTTGGCCGAAGAATCGTTGAATTAAAGCCCAAGGAGACCTTCTTTACGCAGGGAGATCCCGCGGACTCAGTTTTCTATCTTCAGAGGGGCCGGGCAAAGCTCACTGTCGTATCGCAGAACGGCAAGGAGGCCACCATCACGCTGCTCTCCACCGGCGACTTTGTTGGGGAGGAATCGCTCGCGGCAATCGGTGGGTTGCGTATGGCGACGGCCACTGCCGTGAATGTCTGCAATGCGCTCAAAATTGGGAGACAGGAGATGATTCGCGTGATGCATGATGAACATGCGTTTGCCGACAATTTCCTGAAGTTCTTGCTAGCGCGCAGCATGCGAACCCAGGCCGATCTTGTCGATCAGCTTTTCAACTCCAGCGAAAAACGTTTGGCGAGGATTCTCCTGTTGATGGCGGAATTCGGCAAGCCCGGCGACCCGGAGACTTTTATTCCTCCTATTACCCAGGAAACTCTGGCCGATATGATCGGCACCACCCGGTCCCGCGTCAGCTTCTTCATGAATCGCTTTCGCAAGCTTGGGTTTATCGATTACAACGGCCGCATCCAGGTGCATAAGTCGCTGCTCAATGTGGTGCTTCTCGATCAATTGCCGCACCGCAACTCTCAGAAGCCGGTTATTATGGCCGCTGATCATGCTGGCCCGCGTTGACCGTCAATAACCCATACGGCGAAACCAAATTTGGCCGATAAAACGATCGGCATTGACGATCGCCCCATCGCCCCTCTGACGTGCCGTAAGCGCCACGGAATCAACGTGGGATTTAGCTCCTGAGGGCTGCTTCTCGGGATTTTGGCGCGAGAACAAGACTTTTTCCGCAGTCTCTTTAGCCCCTGAGGGATAGCTTGATCGGCGTTCGCTCGCCGGTCGAGCGCTTGCCAGGCTGCTCGTTGGAAAGCCCTCGACAGTAAGGCTTATTTACCTTACTATGGAGAAGGAGGGTCGATCGATGACCACGCTTACGATTACCGCCAAGGGCCAGATCACACTCAAGCAGGAACTGCTCAGGCATCTCAACGTCGCTCCCGGCCAGAAAATTGAAGCCGACAAGTTGCCCGACGGCCGGCTCGTGGTCAGAACTGCCTCGCGAACAGGCTCGATCGACAAATTCATAGGTAGCCTGGAACAGAAGGGCGGATCC
>JBEKZJ010000232.1:0-6617 GCA_049509995.1 Occallatibacter sp.
AGGCGGCCGCTGCCCTGGCGGCGAATCCTGATTTGACCGAGCAGGATGCCGATACCTGCCTGCCTGCCCTGCGTGCCGCACGCCGCGCTGATCTGATTGAGCCGCTCTTTGCCGCGGTCGCCGGCCATCAACTGCTCTCGCCTGCCGGGCTGCGGATTCTCGGCCTTGCCCAGGAGGCGGAAGGCAAACTGCAGCCGGCGCGCGCCACACTGGAAAATGCCTTCGCGGCGGACAGCAAATCTGTTGTAATCCTGGAAGATCTGACCCGCGTCGCAAAGGCCGCAAACGACAACGAGGGCGCGCTCGGTTACCTCGCCCACGCGCGGGATCTCCAGCCGAATGATCCCACGCTCCCTTACGAATTCGGCGTCATCTGCGTGCGCATGGGGCTCTTTGCGGAAGCACGCAAAGCCATCGCCGAGGCGCTGCGCCTCGCTCCTGACAATCCCGAGTACAACCTGGGAATGGGGATGGTGGTCTCCTTTTCTGAAGATCCATCGCAGGCGCTTCCATATTTGAAGCATTTCCATGAGCTGCGTCCCCAGGACCCGGAAGGTCTGCTGGCGCTGGGGTCAGCCAATTTCCGCGCCAAGGATTATGACACCGCCCTCGGATGGCTCAGGCAGGCCATCGCCAACCGGAAGACTGCGCCCGATGCGCACTTCTACCTTGGCCGCATCGCACGCCAGGATGGCCGCCTGGATGAAGCGACCGCCGAACTGAAGCAGTCGCTCTCCTTGCGGCCCGATCAGCCGGATGCGCTGGCGGAACTAGGCCAGATCAGCGTGCAGGCGCGCGATTTTTCTCAGGCGGCTGCCTACTTCAATCAGGCCCTGCACATCGATCCTGACAACTACGCAGCCAACTTCGGGCTGCTTCAGCTCTATGCTCGCACGGGCGACCCGCGCCGCGACCAGCAATCGCAACGCTTTGACCAGATCAAGAACAAGAAGGAAGAGCGCGATCGGCAGATGATGCGCGTGATTGAGATTCGACCCGATGGCGATCCGGACCGCCACAACCCGAATCCAAAGTGAACCCGTTTGTCCGAAGAACCCATGCAACCCGGAGAACCACGATGACCTTTGAAAGACACGCAAAGAATGCCATGAACGTCTCTCGTGCCCTGCCTGTTCTGGGGCTGATGCTCTGCCTGCTGCTGGCTGCCGCATCCTCCCACGCGCAGAGCTTAACCGGCCGCTGGGCCGCAACCGGCAAGACGATGGACAACGGAGAGCAGCAGAAGGCGATCCTCGATCTCAAGCAGGATGGGAACCAACTGACCGGTACGGTGAGAGGTCTTGGCTTCTCCACTGGGGTCAAGGGCACCGTCAACGGCAACCACTTTGAGCTTTTCGGCGTCGATTGGAATGACAAGAACCCGTTTCTGGTGGGCAACCTGGTGAACGGGAAGATCGAAGGCACGGAGTGGGGCGACAAGTTTGAGGCCAGGCCGGCAACACCTGCAGACGAGTTTCCGCAGCTGCCGTATCTCGATCCTCCGGCGCTGCACAAGGTTCCCTATAACGGCCTGGCCAAGACGCCGCCCATGGGATGGAACAGCTGGAATTTGTTTGCCGAAAAAATCGACGACCAGACGGTGCGCACGATGGCCGACGCCATGGTCTCCAGCGGCATGCGCGACGCCGGCTACATCTACGTCAACATCGACGACACTTGGGAAGGCGTGCGCGACGCGCAAGGCAATCTTCAGTCGAACCACAAGTTTCCCGACATGAAAACGCTTGCCGACTACGTTCACTCAAGAGGACTTAAGCTGGGAATCTACTCTTCGCCTGGACCGCGGACGTGCGCGGGTTATCCTGCGAGTTATGGACACGAACTGCAGGATGCGAAGAACTTCGCCACTTGGGGCATTGACTACCTGAAATACGACTGGTGCAGTGCCGGCAGTATCTACAAGAACGATGCGTTGCGGCCGGTCTACCAGAAGATGGGCGACGCGCTGCACGCCACTGGCCGCCCCATCGTCTACAGCCTGTGCGAGTACGGCCTGGGCAACGTGGAAAAGTGGGGAGCCGACGTGAGCGGCAACCTGTGGCGAACCACCGACGACATCCGCGACGAGTGGGACAGCATGATGTTCAACATTGAAAAACAGGTGCCCACGGCTCCCTACGCCGGACCTGGCCACTGGAACGATCCCGACATGCTGGAGATCGGCAACGGCCACATGAGCGACGACGAGTACCGCACCCACATGAGCCTGTGGGCTCTCACAGCTGCTCCTCTGCTGGCGGGGAACGACATCCGCACAATGACGGCAGTGACCAAATCGATCCTGATGAACAAGGAAGTCATCGCCATCGATCAGGACCCACTCGGCAAGCAGGCTTCGCCCGTCAAGAAGGGGGATCTTGAGACCTGGATCAAGCCGCTGTCCGACGGCAGTGTGGCTGTGGGCGTGGTCAATCTTGGATCATCTGCGGCGCAGGCTACAGTCCACGCATCCGATTTGCACCTTGCCCACGCGGTGACGAAGGCCCGGGATTTGTGGAGTCGCAAGGAAGTGCAGTTTGTGAGTGGTGCCTATGCGGCGCCGGTCCCATCGCACGGTGTGTTGCTGCTGCGCGTATGGGCGCAATGAGAAGGAGCACGGCGGAGTTGTCGATCGGGATCATGCTTTTTGTCACGTCGTTTGGAGGCTGGCTTAAGGGCAGAAGAGCAGGAACAAGCGCAAGCGGACACGCAATGGCGGGTGACCATCGTGATCGTTCCGGAGTATACTTCGCTTGCCGCGAATTTCCTGCTCTTCCAGGGTACATCTGATCGGTCAAGCTTTGTGCACCGAGGTTCGCACAATGAGTTTTGTGGATGAGTGCGGCGATCAGCCGCAGGAGCCAAACCGTCTCTCAACGGCCGGCGTGAGCGGTTCAAACCGCTTTGCCCGCGCATTCGCCGTTGCCATCGCGGCCTGTTTGATTGTTTGCGCGGCGTGGTTGACCGGGCTGGACAAGATAGTTGCCGGCGCAACGAATGCACCCGCCAATATCACCGTCGATTACCCCCTCAGTGGTTCTGTCTTTCCGCCCGATATGGCCGCTCCCACATTCCAGTGGCGTGATCCGGTCGAGAGCGCCGTCAGTTGGCAGATCGACGTCACGTTTGGCGATGGTTCCACCGCCCTGCACACGTTATCGAAGGGCGAAGGGTTGAAGATCGGCGAGATAGATCCGCGCTGCATTTCGAGCAGCAACAAGCTGCCCACGCTGACGCCCGAACAGGCGGCCGCACACACCTGGAAGCCGGATGCGGCGGCGTGGGCCGCGATCCGCGAACATGCAGTTGAGCATCCGGCCACCGTCACCATTACCGGCTATGTGGATGCCGATCAAAGGCGGCCTCTCTCGCGCGGCGCCATGCAACTGACCATTTCGCGCGATCCTGTCGGAGCACCGATCTTTTATCGGGATGTGCCGCTGATGCCATCGGCGACAGAGAAGGGCGTCATCAAACCGCTGCCTCCCAGCGCGATTCCGTTGATCGAGTGGCGCATGCGCGATATTTCCGAGCCCACCAGCCACGTTGTGATGACGGACCTGCACTCCTGCGTCAATTGCCACTCGTTCAGCCGCGACGGCAAAACCCTGGGCCTGGACATGGATGGTCCGCAAAACGACAAAGGGCTCTACGCACTGGTGCCCGTCGCCGAAAAGATGTCGGTGCGCACAGAGGACATGATCTCGTGGGCGTCCTTCAGCGGCGAAGTGGACCCCCAGCTGCGCTTGGGCTTCATGTCACAGGTTTCACCTGACGGCAGGTATGTGATGACCACGATCAAGCCGCCGGGTACAAAGAGTTGGAACTTCTACTATGTCGCCAACTTTACGGATTACCGGTTCCTGCAGGTCTTCTACCCTACGCGCGGAATCCTTGCCTGGTATGACCGGGAAGCCAAGAAACTGCAGCCGCTGCCTGGGGCTGACGATCCGAAGCTGGTGCAGGCAAGTGCGGTCTGGAGCCCCGACGGAAAGTATCTTGTGTTTGTGCGCGCGGCAGCCAAAGACCCCGTCCCGGCTGACGGCAAGATGGCCGCCTACGCGAATGATCCGGCGGAGATGCCGATCCAATACGATCTCTATCGCATTCCTTTTAACGGCGGCCGGGGCGGCACGCCTGAGCCCATCGCCGGCGCGTCGCATAACGGCATGAGCAACAGCTTTCCCAAGGTCTCGCCGGACGGCAGGTGGATCGTCTTTGTGCAGGCGCACAATGGTCAATTAATGCGCCCGGACGGCAAGCTTTATATCGTTCCGGCGGCAGGCGGCAATGCGCGGCTGATGAACTGCAACACGCCGTTGATGAACTCCTGGCACAGTTTTTCGCCCAACGGGCGCTGGCTGGTTTTCTCGTCAAAGAGCCGCTCACCTTACACGCAGATGTTCTTGACGCACATCGACGAAAACGGCAATGACACGCCGGCGATTCTCATTGAGAATTCAACCGCCGCGAATCGTGCCGTAAACATTCCCGAGTTCGTCAACATGAAACCCAGCGGCATCGAACACATCGACACGCCGGCGGTGGACTTTTTCAAGCAATTCGATCTGGCCGCCGACCTGACCAAGAAAGGCCAATTCGACGCGGCGATTGCGGAGTGGGAGAAAGCCCTGGCCATGCAGTCGGACGACGCGCGCGCCCACTACGGTTTGGGTCAGACGCTCTTGCGCGCCGGCAGGGTAGACGATGCAATCGCGCACTTTCGTGAATCCATCCGCCTGGACCCGCACTACGCTGAAGCGCACAACGGCTTGGGCGCCGCGCTGGGCCAGACAGGACACGCGGCCGAATCCATGGAGCAGTTTCACTTGGCGCTCGATGAAAAACCCGGCTACGCCGAAGCGCACAACAACCTGGGCTCCGCGCTGTATGGAGAACATCGCGTTTCCGAAGCTGTGCTCGAATTCAAGTCCGCGCTTGAAGACAATCCCGATTTCGCCGAGGCTCATAACAATCTCGGCTACGCCTATGCCGCGCAGGGGCAGGTCGACGAGGCGCTCGCAGAGTATCGCAAGGCCATCCAGATCAATTCCGGTTATGCGCCGGCTTACAACAATCTGGGCCTGGCGCTGGCCACGAAGGGAAATCTCGACGAAGCCATCGCGGACTTCACCAAGGCCGTCGAACTCGATCCGACCAAGGCCGCAGCAGAAGACAATCTGGGTCACGCGCTGATGGCGAAAGGCAATGTGGATGATGCGATTCCGCATTTCAAGAAGGCTTTGGATCTCGGCCCTGAAACTGCTGAATACCACACCGACCTCGGCATTGCTCTCGCCAAGAAAAGCCAGTTGGTCGACGCGATTCCGCATTTCGAAAGGGCGCTCGCCCTTTCGCCGGACGCGGTGGACGCCCACTACTATCTGGGCAAGGCGCTGGTCATGAGAGGCCGGGGCGAGGAGGGTCTCGCGTATTGGAGGCAGGCGTTGCGCAAGGACCCTGACAACCTGCAGGTACTGAACGATACTGCATGGGTGCTTGCCACCTCGAGCGACGCCACACTTCGGAACGGCAATGCGGCGCTGCCGCTGGCCGAACACGCGGTCGAGCTTACGTCGGCACGCGAGCCGGCGATTCTGGGCACGCTCGCCGCTGTATACGCCGAAACCGGCCGCTTCGACAAAGCAATCGAGTTGGAGCAGCGCGCAACCGACCTGGCGACGCAACAAGGCAATGCCGCTCTGGCACAAAGCCTCAATGCGCGTCTTGCCCTCTATCAGGACAAGACTCCGATTCGACAATAAGCTGCGCGTCACCTGCAAAGCGGGCGATGCACACGCTGCATTCGCAATGTTGCGTTCGCGGTCTGTCGGACGGAAAACGAATAGTGGTCCGGCGCCGACTCCTTCGGCCGAGAAGTCGGCCTGTCACTACGAAACATGGCTATGGCCCAAATCTCAACCAGTAGCTGCGGCTGATCTTTACTCGTCACCCTCAACTAACAACTCACTGTTACGAGACGTCGGGTAGACCGCGCCGACATCCATCCAGTGCACTCCCCCCAAAGACGGGTGGTAAAGTTTCGGTTGATTACGCTCCGCACGGCTTCAAGTTCTTTTGAATACCGTTCATGTGCATCTTGCCTCTGAACGGTCGTCAGTGAAGGTCACATCATGATTGCAATGCAGAGGGGTTGCTTTCTGGCAGTATTGGCGTGGAATCCAAGAAATTTGGCCCTTCCCTAGTTAGCGCTGGAGAGGGATTGAACCCATTGCTGTCCAAAATAGACTGTTATCTCAGTACATCTGACGGATGCGGAAGGGGCTGATCCCCGTTACTCTGGAGTGGGTTCCGACACAGAACCACATGGAGAGAAGAGAGGATCAGCCATGACTCAAGTATGCAGTGTGTTTTCGCAGATATTGCAATTGTTTTCGCGAGGGCAGTTCGCCCAGGCCGTCAAGCGCCGTCAGGCCGAGCGCAACGGCAAAGGTTTCACCTGCGGGGAACAATTCGTGGCCATGCTGTTTTGCTAGGTGGCGCACATGAATTCGTTGCGCCAAGTCTGCCTGGGGCTGGCCGGTTGCGAATCGCCGCTCAAGCATCTGGGCATCAGCACCACGCCCCAGAAATCCACCCTGGCCTATGCCAACGCC
>JBEKZJ010000233.1:0-6594 GCA_049509995.1 Occallatibacter sp.
CGGTTGACCCGGCGTTTTTTGGCTGGTGGTGGGCATTCAGCACTTCTCCTCTTGAGCTGCAAACATCCTGGCCAGTAAATCGTTCATGGCTATTCGTGCCGGCGATTGCGGTGGAATCCCGGAAACCGGCTCGCCGTCCGTATCGAGAGCCGCGACCTCCGGATCCAATGGAATGCAGGCGAGAAGCGTCAGTCCCGTAGCCTTGACCGCCTCGGCAATCGATTCAGGCAGAGATCCGCCGGGCACGCGGTTGACGATCAGCCCGCGCTGTTTCGTGGGCAAGGCGACTTCATCGGCCAGCGCCGAGATACGGCCCGCGGTGCGGATGCCGCGCACGGTACAGTCGGAAACAATGAGCAGATAGTCGACGGAGAGCAGGGTGCGGCGGGAGATATGCTCCAATCCCGCTTCACTGTCGATCACGATGTTTCGGTAGTTGTGCGCCAGGCGGTCCAGCACATCGCGCAGCACGTTATTGGCAAAGCAGTAGCAGCCCTGGCCTTCAGGGCGGCCCATCACGATCAGGTCGTAGCCCTTCTGTTCCACTACGGCCGCCTGAACGCGCAGATCCAGAAATTCTTGCTTGGAGACGCCCTTCAGTGCCTGCGCTTCCTTGCGCGCGCTTTCGCGAATCCCGCCCACGGTTGCGTTGTAGGCAATGCCGAGCGCCTCGTTCAGGTTGGCGTTGGAGTCGGCATCCACGGCGAGAACCGGCAACTCGCCGTGCTCCGCAAGCCAGCCCAGAGCGAGGGCCGACAATGTGGTCTTTCCAACCCCGCCTTTTCCAGTCATGGCCAAAATCATGTTTGCCCGCTCTCGAGGGTGGATGTGTGACGAGGAGTTCCGTCGGCGCGCCCAGACTGCGAATGGCCCACACGTCCCCCCTTCATCCTACTAAGCCGGGCCGCTCACGAGCGCCGCAGCTCCGATCTTCCGGCGCAATTTCGCGCTGGTTTCGTGCAGCGTGCGGAAAACCAACTCGGCATCGGCGACCGGCAGCGATCCCGTACCACACGACGGCGTAATGAGGGCCTGTCGACAGATCAACTCCGTATCCAACCCGGTTGCTTTGTCCAGCTTTTCCACCAGTTCGCAAAACATGGCGGCAAGCGAATCGGCTGTTTGGGCGTGTATCTTGGCGCTGTTGGTGGGGACAATTCCGAAAGCCAATGCCTTGCCGCCTTTCAGGTAGGCCTTGAAGGCATCCGGATAGAGCAGAATCGTGTCGCCATAATCGAAGGCGTCGAAGTTCAGAATGTCCACGCCGGCATCGATCAGGATCGGCCACTCGGTATTGCCGCAGCAATGTACGCCGGCCAGCGCCCCCTCGGCGTGTATCGCTTCAATCACTTCTCCCAGCCTGGCGACGCTGTCGTCGCGGGTCACGCTGACATACGTAGAAGAGCCGAAGGCCGACAAAATGGGCTCGTCAACAAAGCAGATTACCTGTTGCGCGAACGGCTTGAACTTGCGAATCTGCCAGCGGCATTTCATGGCCAGCGCCTTCACGATGACGTCCACGAACTCGGCGTTGTAGTAGATGGCCCGCTTGTTCTGGTCGACGACGCTCAGGCCGAAGCTGAGTGGGCCGGTGGTCTGCACCTTCACAAACGGACGCGTGCCCCCGGCGGCTTCGAGGGCGGACTCCAAGGCATAAATGCCCTGCGAGAAGGCGGAAGTTATGCCAAAGGCCTCGAAGTCATCCGCGCAATATTTCTCGTAAAACTCCGCCAGATCCGCGCTGGTGTCTCCGCTGGTGTCGATGTACATGCGGCCCTTCTCGTGATCCAGGACTACGCGGGGAATGCTCTCGCTGTACTGCGCCTCCATCTGTTCGTTGAGACCGTTGGCCGGCAACTGTGGCCAGGTCGGCGCGTTGGGGATATTCTCGAGAACGACCTTGACGGCCTGCTCGGGATCTTTGTGGGGCAGGCTGCCGATTGCAGTGGCCAGGCAGCAGGGCTGGAAGTTCACAATACGCTCTCCTTCTCGGTGCAGAACCACTGCAACGTCTTCTGCAGCAATCGAAACGGGTCGAGTAACTCAGGATATCCAAGGTCGGCCAGCGCCACACCCTGCCGGTCGGCCCTGGCGATGCGCGCATCGAGGGGAATCGTGCCGAGCAGGTGCTCCAACCCGAACTCGGAGGCGATCCATCGGCTGTCCTCTTCGGGATCGGCGGTCTTGTTCAGCACCACGCCGAAGCGGCCGATGCCGAGATCGGCAGACATCCGGCGGACGCGCTGCGCGGTTTCCACGCTGCGCTGGCCGGGCTCGACCACCACCATCATCAGGTCCACACCCATGGCCGTGCCTCGCCCCAGGTGCTCGATGCCCGCTTCCATGTCGAGGATCACCACGTCACCCCGGTGCAACACCAGGTGCGATACCAGGCTTTTCAGCAGCACACTCTCCGGACAGGCGCAACCTCCGGCGGCGTGTTCGACCGCGCCCAGCACCAGGAGGTCGACTCCTTTGTAGTGAACCGCGTATTTTCCGGCAATGTCGGAAACTTCGGGATTGATCTTGAACATCTGCCCGAACTGGCGCACTTTGGCCCCGGTGCGCTCTTCGATCAGCTTGCGTTCGCTGGAGATGGTGCGAATCTGGGAACGGAGGGAGGAGGGTAGTCCGATAGCGGAGGCTAGATTCGCGTCCGGGTCCGCATCCACCGCTAATACCTGCCTTCCGTCCGCCGCATACAGTCTGGCCAGGGTGCCCGCCACGGTAGACTTTCCGACTCCGCCTTTGCCTGATATCGCGATCTTCATGGTTCAAACCCCAATCGAGCGATTTCAATGCCGTGCGGCTTCCGGTTGTGCCGGGATGATGCAGGAGCGTTCTTGGCAGTCTCGTGATCCTGAATCACCTCTTCGGCCGCCAGGCGGACCTTGCCCAGGTCGCGCAGGAAATGCGGATCGGGTTTCAGCTCCGGCTGCCAGGCGAGCATGTCGCGATCGAGTAAGTTCCCATTCGATCGCAGCCGGGCCCGCGTCCCGCAGCGGGGACGTGCCTGCGCCATTCCCTTGTCTTCGAGAACCTTGACGGCTTCGCGCAGAATGCTGCCGCTTACTCCCAACTGCCTGCACCATTCCCCTTCGTTGGGGAAACCGATGAGTTGTGCGTTTCGTTCCGCCTGCATAAGCTGCAGCGCCAAGGCGCGAGTCACGCGGCTGTGCAGACTTTCAGTCGGGTCAAGCTGCGCGAACGATGTAGCAGATCGGTTCATCTCAATATAATATATGCTTAAATGGTGGCGCGCTGATGAGGGGTGCCCTTATGACACTCCGACGTTTCAACATTATGAATCAAAAAGGAAATGCGGGATAAAATGTAAACGGCCTGGCGAGGCTGCGTCTGAACCATGACGACAACTCGCAATACCCGCGCCTTTCCTTCGATTTACGGTCAAGTTTGGCAACAATCAGTCGCGCTTCAGCGACGGGCGGTGGTGTCTTCGGCGTTGAGGGCTTGTGGAGTACCTAGGTGTAGAGGTTCTCCAAATCGCCTGGCAAACAAGCGAAGCATCCACATGCGATGGTTCGCCAACCAGGAAGGGAAGCTCTCCGGATGCGCCGGATCGAAGACTGGCTCCTGCCAGTGGATCTTCGCTGCATGGAAATGCGGATCGACGATGGCCGCCGTGTCGGTAGGTGGGTCCACGTTCCCGCCCAGGTAACGGTTCCCTTCAAAACGAATTTCCTTTGCACCGCCCCACCCCGGCGCAATATCGAGCGTGGTATGAGTAAACGCCGCCTCACTGAGCTGGAAAAGCGAGTTATCCGTACTCCATGGCCATACCTGCGTTGTAGCTGCCGGCGCGCCGATTGCAGTGCAGCACGACGTTATCTTCGATCAGCGCTCCATCCGTCGCCCAGGGAACGATGCCATCCCCGCCGCTATCTTCGGCATAGTTGTCGCGGATGACGACGTGCAGACTGGGATACCACCTGGATCGGGAGAATTCAGTACTTTGACCCACCATCCCCGAGCGGTCGACTTTCCAAACGATATTCCGTTCGATGGTCAGACCGTCGAATCGGCTCGGCACTTTGTCCCCGATGGTCCGAAAAAGAATACCTCCGTTTTCTTTGCGCTCATTGGTTCCGTTGACATCGTGGATATAGAGATCCGAGACAAGCAGATGATGTGCGGTGCCAAAGTTCGTGACGGCAATCAGGACGCCCCGCCGAAGCCCAGGCTGCGCTCCCTGGTTCGTGATTTCAAGCTCATCTTCTACACCAAAGTTTCGGAAGTGATTGATTCTCAGCGTGTTGCAGTTTTGAAAATGGCGTAGTGACACGCTTTCTATCCATCCGTGCCGAACTGAAGATGGGTTCAGCATGCGCGCATTGTGAGTGGCAGGGCAACGCCACAGGCTCGAAAGACCTTGCCCACCACGCCGGGAGTTTGGCCTCGAAAAACGTAGCTCTTTCCGCTGATCGCGACTTCCATCTCAATCCGGTTGTTCAGATCCCGGATCACGTCGGCCCATTCCAGTTTCCATTCCTTGTGCGCCAAACGGTCTTCCAGTTCCTTGCGTAACAGCAGCGCCAGAAATGAACAGAATACGTACCCTCTATCAATAGATTAGAGATAGACATACCCTAATAATCCGTGACACCACATTTTGCAAAAAATCAAGGTCTCGTTTCAATGGGATCAATAGCTTGCGGACACTTGATGCACCCCAACTGTAGAAGATGAGCTTGATCTGGGCGTGTGCTCTCGATCTGACCACATCGCCCTGTGTCTGAAGTTGCTGCTTTGAGCGCTAATGCGTGTGCGTCGCACAGGCGCAATCCGTTTTCCTGGCCAGCCAATTGCTCTTGCGGTGCATGCAGCCCGGCAACGTACATCCGCGATCACACCCTTGAAATGTTTCAATCATAAGTATACTTTAGGTGTATCTGCACGAGAATTGTCTCTCGTCCAGGCAGTTTTGACACCAAAGGAAAAGATGCCATGGCCAACATGAAGGAGATCGCCAAGATGGCCCGCGTCTCTCTTGGCACGGTGTCGCACGTGCTCAACAACTCCGCAGTCGTTCGAGAGCCCGTGCGCCTGCGCGTGCTTGAAGCTGTCCAGGCTGCCGGCTATCAGCCCAGCCAACTCGCGCGCGGCCTCCGCCGGGACAAGACCAATATGATCGGGATGATCATACCGGACATCACCAACCCCTTCTTCCCGGCAGTGGTTCGCGGCGCGGAAGATGTAGCTTTCTCAAACGGCTATCGCCTGATTCTCTGCAATACAGACAACGATCATTCCAAAGAGTTGGTACACCTCAATGAGCTGCGCACCTACCTCCCGGCGGGTCTCATCGTGATTCCTTCCAATTTCAGCGACCTTACCACGCAGGCGGAGTCGTACCGTCGAGCGGGTACGGGGGTGGTCTGCATCGACCGGCTTCCAAAGAACTGGAGCGGCGATAGCGTCACTGCCGATAATGAAGAAGGAGCCAACAACGCAACCCGCTGTCTGCTTCAATTTGGACACACAAAACTTGCCACAATCACTGGCCCCTTGCATCTGACGAACGCGAAAGAGCGCCTTGACGGTTTCAAGCGCGCCATGCGCGAAGCCAGGCTGCATCTCGCTCCGGAATATGTCCAGGAGACAACCTTCGACAAGCAAGGCGGATACTCAAAGACCCTGGTCCTGCTCCGGCTCATTCCTCGTCCCACGGCGATCTTCGCCGGCAATGACATGATCGCCCTGGGAGCACTGCTGGCCATCCGCGAGGCAGGCCTTCGTTGCCCGGAAGACATATCTCTCATCGGCTTCGACGACCTTGATCTCGCCGAAACAACCAATCCTTCCCTTTCGTCCGTCTCTCAATCGGGATACCAACTCGGCACAACTGCCGCTCGCATTCTGCTTGATCGCTTGGAGGGCGATAAAGGTCCTGCAAAGCATCTCGTTCTCGAAACAACCCTGAAGATTCGGCACTCGGTTGCGGCTCCCCCTGAGGCGCCTCGGCGCAGCCGGGCATCGAAAGGACGGCGCACCACGAAGCCGGGGCTGGCAGAAGGCCATGCATGAATCCGCCCCCTTCTTCCTGAAAAGAGACAAAGCCCCGGTCATGCTCTGAGAGCAACAATCTGAACGGCAAACGCCGTAACTGTTGGTTTCATTCCACGTGGGTCGGCAACGCCGGTGGGGAACTCAATTGACGAAGGCAGTGCGCCGTGAAAAGGCGCTGGTCCACAGCGGGAGACAGACGCGCCCGGGAACTGCTTCGCTCCACCCGGTAGCAATCGGAGCAGCTGCGGAGGCAACGAAGTCGCTGAAGCCTTCGGTGTAGAGGGTCGCGAAGGCGACTGGGCGAGCGTGCAGGCCATAAGCCGCGACCAACTTCCGCTCTGCGGCCGTTGGACAGCAACAACGTCAAGACGCAGTTCTGCTTCCCAGTTGCAGCGAGAGCCAATGTTGCGGCCAGTTCCAGCGCCTTTTCACGGCGCGCAATGCTCTAGTATTACAACGTTAAGTGCTACGGTCCGTGTGAGTGGTCCACCGCGACCCCGCAGTAAGCGCAGTTGCCTGTCCACGTGAAGAGCAAGTATTGGATTTCACGCCGAGTCCTGGGCAGGG
>JBEKZJ010000234.1:0-6582 GCA_049509995.1 Occallatibacter sp.
TCCGAGTGAGCGTTGTGCCTCGGCATGGCCCTGCTCGGCTGCTTTGCGCAACCAAACCGCCGCTCGCGCGTAATCCTGGCGCACGCCCTCGCCATAGGCGTAAGCAACGCCGAGATTGAACTGTGCGTCGGCATAGCCCTGCTCGGCCGCCTTGCGATAGCAAGCCGCCGCTTGTCTGTTGTCTTGTGTCACGCCTTGGCCCAGGTCGGACGCAATGCCGAGGTTGAACTGTGCCCTGGGATGACCCTGGTCAGGTGCCCTGCGCCACCAGACCATCGCTTGCGCATAGTCCTGTTGTACGCCTTGGCCATCGGCGTAGAGAGAGGCGAGAAAGGATTGGGCAGGGCCTCCTCGATCCGGCCTTCCGCACACAACGCCTGCACACCGAACTTGCGGTAGGACCAGTATGGAAAGCGCTGCAGGGCAAGCAGGTCGAAGAGTTCTTCGTGACGGCCCGCCGCCAGCAGGCTCGACAGGCACATGCAAGTCTCACGCACATAGCCTCCTGGCCGTGGATCGGTCCAGGCTGCTTTGAGTAGGGGGAGGATTTCATTTACCCATTGCGAGGACACCTCGACCGAACCGCACAATTGACCCCAACGCTCCTGCGGCAGCCAAAGAAAATCTACGCCATCTTCCAAAATGGCTTGATATAGCCGATCAAGCCATAGGTCTCGCGTCTTGCGGTCCGCTGGAGCATCGATCACGATGGGCAGCAACTCGGTCAGAGTCCAGCCCGCGGTCGAACCGATGGCTCCAGAGGAAGAGTCTACGCATTCCAGCGCAGGCCAGATTCTCTCCATCAAGATCACTGCTCCGTCGGCGGCTGATACAGGGTCCACCTTGGCAACTTTCTTGATCTCCTTCACCGCATCCTTCAAGCGCTGACAGGCAAGACGAGAACCATGCCAGCCGCATGCGCGGGAACGAAGGTACGCTCTAAATGTCCATCTGTGCTTTGGTGGAAGCGTCTTCACAAAACATTTGTGGCACGAGGGATAGCACAAACAGAAGATCGGTTCCCAATAGTTATGCGATACCGTGAGCGCGCTCAGGGTGGTACTCTTCTCAGAACGCGATGAACATAGACCAAATCCCTTTCCTGCTGCAACGCAATGAGGGACATTTCCCCGAGGATGCCGTTTTGGAAGCGGTTGCACATCGCGATGAAATGATTCCCGCATTGCTCAACGTCCTGCGCGACGTGGCCAACAATCCAGGACCATATGCGTTGGATCAGCACAGCATGATCCTGACGTATGCGATGTATTTGCCGGCTCTGTTCCGTGAGAGCCAGGCGTACCCTCTCTTGGTGCAGAGCTTCTCCCAGCTGGGCGAAATGCCGTTTGATCTGGTGGGAGACACCGTGACCGAGGGGTTAGGCAGGATTCTAGCTTGTGTGTCTGATGGTGATATCAGCGGCATGGCCTCGCTGATCGAAAAAGCAAGCTGGCGAACCCATATGTACGCTGGGCAGCGCTAAACGGACTGCTGACACTGGTGATCTGCGTCAAACGTTCTCGGGAAGAAGTCGTGGCGTACTTTCAGCACCTGTTCCAGACACTGGAATGTACCCCCAGCGAGGTGTGGGAAGGGCTGGCTCTTGCCTGCACAAATCTGTGGCCGGACGAGCTGATGGACGACTTGCACAGTGCCTGGAAAGATGGACTTATTGCGCCGGGCATGATCAGCTGGAAGAAAATCAAAGGCCGGCATGCACTTGGCAAAGATGCCTGCATGGGGTATATGAGGGAGAAGTACAGGCTCATCACTGACGTGACCAAGGAAATGGCTTGGCGGGCCTGCTTCGGAAAGGATCGCAAGGTCGCCTATCAGGAGATAGCCGTTGGGTTTCCAGAATCCCCTCTCACCGGAAACATAGGGACAATTACGCGCGCAGGACCCGAAGTCGGACGAAAAGATCCGTGTTCCTGTGGCAGCGGGAAGAAATTCAAGAAATGCTGCGGGCGTTAGCGGCGGCAAAGTGGGTAACCTGCCAGCAACCTGTAATGATGCTATGCACTCCATCCGCACACGTTATGTGGGGCGTCTTCCCATCCATCGCTCCACAAGGCCGGCGATCTCTTCCACTGGGGTACGGGGCTGGGGAGAAGGCGCGCTCATCCTGATCGAAGTCTATGCGGACGGAGTTGACTTTGGCATCCTGTCCGGCGAAATCACCGACACTTCAAGCAGGGCGAGTTCCCTGCCCTGCCGACAATGCCGCCTTGTTGCCCAGGAGGTTGCCGACGAGCCGCCGCACGAAGAAATTTTTCCCGGCGCAGAAGCCTGCGCCCTGGTCACCGGCGGCCAACTCAACGCCGGAAGCGTTGTCGCAGGACATAGCGCCTATTCCAGAGCTCGGTATATCCTGAGGTCGAAGTTCGGGGAGGAACTGGAGTGTCGTCGGATGATGAAAAGAAGCAGCGCCGACGCCTTGGCCGGGCCAGGTCCAAGGTCAGGCAGTTTGAAGCCCAGGCACGCCGGGCGGAGTTGCGCGCGGCCTTCTGGCGCCGGCGCGTCGCTGATATTCAGTTCGAACAGCGCGCCGCCTACCAGCCCCCTCTCTGGCCTGCAGTTGAGTCTGCAGGCGCCAAAGCCGGGGAATTGGACTCTGGGCTACCCGCTGCTGGTTTGAACCCGGAGACGCCCGACTTGTGAATGAGGCTCGCCGCTGGCTAAGAGTTGGAGACGTGCCACTACAGCTCACTTTAGCTGCGCAGCTGTGTGCTTCCGCATGATCGCCGCTGTCAAGGCCCTTCCCTTCTCTTTTCTCAGAGCTTTCGCGCATTTGCTTTCGCCAGCGGCGTTTTTGCTTGAGCTTTTTTTGCGCTCAGGACCGGCTCCTCCACAAGACGTGGCAGAGACGTAGTTTGGCGGAAATCCCTGCCGGTCATCTCGACCTGCTTGCACATCTCAATCAGGCGTGAGCGCATGCGTTCGCCTATCCGATCACCGAGGGTTTCTTCACGGTGGCCGCCTGCGCCAGGTGCCAGCGCCGGGTAATCTGTGGTTGCCAAAAATCGAATGATGAACTGAGCTTCCCTTCTAGGCACTATCTATCTGGAAGCGCCTAACATGAAGGCGCCGCGCGAGGTACTCGCGACATTGGGGCTAAGTAAGTACCGGCGGCAAGGGCATGGATGGGTTGATGGTGGCAGAATTCGGACGGAGGTGCGTGACGCCATAGGGCGCATGAGCTTTTCGGAACGGTCAAAAGTGGAGAGCATAATCGAAATTCTGCAAAAGAAAGGCGGCTTTCCAGCTGATAGTGAAATCCCCGAATTGGTTCGCCAATCGGCACAGCACAGCATCTAACGAACCGCGTTCAAATTGAGCCGGAGCAGTTTGGCGGGGTCCAGATAGGCGCCCTGCCAGCGGACGGCCCAGTGCAGGTGCGGTCCGGTGACGCGGCCGGTGGCGCCGCTGAGACCAATGCGGTCGCCCGTTGCCACGCGCTGGCCCTCCTGCACGTCAACGCGGCTGAGGTGCATGGAGAGCGTGAAGAGGCCGAGGCCGTGGTCGATGACGACGCAGTTGCCCTCGTAGTAGAGCGGCCGGGCGAGCACGACTACGCCGCTGTTGCCGGCACGGACAGGGGTTCCCGCGGCGGCGCGAAAATCCATTCCTTTATGGATGCTGGCCAGCTTGCCGTTGAAGATGCGGCGGGTGCCGAAGCTGTCGGTCGGCGCGGCGGTAACCGGTGCGCGAAAGCCGGCTGACCACAGGGGTTCAGAAGCGCTGGCGGCAAAGACCTTGGCCTTGAGCTGGGCTTCGGCCTCGATCTGCTTGAGCGCGTCGGGGCCGGGCTCGACAAAACCGGGCGCCACGGTGAGCGAGCCGGTGCGGTAATGGGCGGGATGGATTTCGACGGTGCGGCTCAGGTCGCGCACGGCGCCCTGGGCCAGGCGGACGGTAATCTTCAACTGCGAGGGTCCGGCGGGCGCTTCGACGTCCACGCCGGCGAGGGCGAACCAGGCCCGCTGGCGGCGGCCGCGAAAGAACTGGAGCTTGCGGCCCAGCCACTCGCCCTCGATGCTTGCCGAAGGCGGCGCGTCTACGCGAATCAACTCCGGCGAGCCGGATTCGACCAGCGCTGGAGTGATTGTGATGGCAGCAGATTGAGCCAAGTTCTGCCGAGGCGCGAGTGCGAGCAGAGAGGCAAGAGCCAAGGGCGCGCACGACAGGAACAAACGGAAGAATCGCATCCAGGCTAGAATAGCGAACTCAGCCAGGCCGAGGGCCCAATCACTCGGTAGAACCCGCACGGGGATGCTCAGCCAGCCACGTTGCTACCCGCTCCTGAACCTGAGCGAGCTCATCGGCGGTGATTCTGGCGCCGATGTTCTGGCGGTTGGCGGCGTACTGCTCCTGCTTCGGTCCCTTCACGGCGGCAGCCAAGTCGAACCAGAAGTAGGCTTCCACATCGTCATGGGGAACGCCCTGGCCCATGGAGTAAAGCATGCCCAAGGTACCCTGCGCGCCGGCGTCGCCAAGTTCCGCCGCTTTGCGGTACCACCCGGCCGCTTGCGCCATGTCGCGGGCCACGCCCATGCCGTCGCGATAGAGCTCTGCCAGGTGAATCTGGGCTCCCGCGTGACCCTGGTCGGCGGCCTCGCGGTACCACGCGGCTGCCTGCTTGTAATCCGCGGCTAACTGTTTGGAATCGCGCGCGACGCCCTTGCCGGCCGCATAGCTGTCTGCGACCAGGACTTGCGATGCAGCATCGCCGGCGTTGGCTTTGGCGACCAGGGCTGGATCGACGCTCACGGTCTGAGGGGCGGCTGTCTGCGCAGATGCCGGGATCGGCGCCAATGCAGAGAACATTAGCAGGACGAGTTGCTTCCATGGGGATTTCACTGGGGCCTCGATCGATGATCCAAAACGTCGCTAGGTCTCTGACCTCGTGATCTCGTGCTTTGCGATGGAGTGCTGTGGTATCCCACCCTGGGAGCAACAACAATGACGCGCCGTCCAAAGGGCACCCAGGTGGGGCACCCAGTTTTTGGTGCAACAACAGTCGATCAGAGATCTAGTACAAGTTTAATCTTCCAGGGACGAGCGGGGAGGATTGAGGAGACTGAAGTGAATTCGAGGCCGGTTCCAAAGGGGAGAAATCCAGCGCTGATTTCCGGATGTGAACGAAGGCGCGAAAGGGGCTAGAATTCTTGTATGACTGACCGCATTTCTCTCACCCTCGCCCAGGCCGACCCCGATGTGGCCGCCGCTATTGACCATGAAACCCTCCGCCAGCACGAGGGGCTGGAGATGATTGCCAGCGAGAACTTTGTTTCCGAGGCGGTGCTGGAGGCGGCCGGCTCGATCTTTACCAACAAATACGCCGAGGGCTACCCTGGGCGGCGCTACTACGGCGGCTGCGAGTATGCGGACGTGGTGGAGAACCTGGCCCGCGACCGGGCCAGGCAGATCTTCGGCGGAGACCACGTGAACGTGCAGCCGCACTCGGGTTCGCAGGCCAACGCCTCAGCCTACGCGGCGGTTTTGCAGCCAGGGGACACGATTCTGGGACTGGATCTTTCGCATGGTGGGCACCTGACCCACGGACATCGGTTGAGTTTCAGCGGCAAGCTCTACCGGCCCACGTTTTACCAGGTGCGGCGAGACACGGAGCTGATCGACTACGACGAGCTGGAGGCGATTGCGGAACGGGAGAAGCCCAAGGCCATCATCGGCGGCGGCAGCGCCTATCCGCGGCTTTGGGATTTTGCCCGGATGCGGCAGATTGCCGACAAGGTGGGTGCGGTTTATATCTTCGATATGGCGCACATCGCCGGGCTGGTGGCAGGCGGCGTTCATCCTTCGCCCGTGCCCCACGCGCAGATCACCACGACCACCACCCACAAGACGCTGCGCGGGCCGCGCGCGGGTTTGATTCTGTGCGAGCAAGCGCTGGCCGCGGCGGTGGACAAGGCGGTGTTCCCAGGCCAGCAGGGCGGTCCGCTGGTGCACATTGTGGCCGCCAAGGCAGTGGCCTTTGGCGAGGCGCTGCGGCCGGAGTTCCGCACCTATGCGGCGCAAACGGTGGCCAATGCCAAGGTACTGGCCGCGGCTTTGCAGCAAGCCGGCTTCCGGATCGTCTCCGGCGGCACGGATAACCACCTGATGCTGGTGGACGTTTTCGAGAAGGGCATTCTGGGCTCGGAGGCCGAGCTGGCGCTGGGCAAGGCCGGCATTACGGTGAACAAGAACACGATCCCGTACGACACCAATCCGCCGCTCAAGGCGTCGGGGATTCGCGTGGGCACGCCGGCGCTGACCACGCGCGGCATGAAGGAGCCGGAGATGCGGCAGATCGCCGTGTGGATGGCGAAGGCCCTGGACCAGCGCAACGACGACGCGGCCCTGGAACGGATTCGCGGGGAAGTGGCCGAACTGGCCAACCGGTTCCCGCTGTATGCGTGGCGGCGCGCACCGGTTGCCGTGGGGGTTTAGAGCGGCGGCGATCAGGAGTCCCGGCATCCGCATCTCGTATGGAGCGCGGCTGTCAGAATTGCTGGATCGCAACTTGCATTTCTTTACCGTGTTTCATCTAATGTTGTTGGTGATGACCCACAAAAGGGA
>JBEKZJ010000235.1:0-6528 GCA_049509995.1 Occallatibacter sp.
GCGTACCTTCATTCCGGCCGTCATCGGGCCCATTGGGTCCGTCCCGCTTCAGGAGCGCAATAGGCGGCCGATTCAGCCCCGCGGCGGTCACCGCTGGCAGCAGTACATCGCCTATCTGGTCTCCCGATCTATTGACCACGGCAGCGCTAATCTTTCCACTCTCGTGCGATGGCTCGGCTGGCGTCTTCCGCAGCATTTGTTCATGCCGTAGTTCCGCAGCCAGCCCTGTGCGTATTTGGCCGCTTCGTGTACCTTCTCTCCTGCAACGGACCGCTGAGAATGCAAGAACAATTGAATGACAATCGACTGACACGACCTAAGTGGCGATACGGATATTGTGGGTGTCGGTGGGCTTCATCCTCTCCGGCTCCACGGCAAACAGCCCTGCCAAGGGCCGGACGAAGGAAGAGCCCTGACTTCAAGGAGGAATTAAGATGCGGATCAATGAATGTTTCACCCCAGATGCAATGAGCGCGCCGACGGCTCGTCGGGAACGCATGACAGGCTGGCGCAATGCCCTGACCGCCGCGATGCTGCTGGCCAGTGTCCCCGCAGTTGCCTTTGCACAATGGCTTGGCGCGGATGACGCATTTCTGCCCAGTCCGGTGAGAACCGTTTCAACCGTTCCGGTGAATGGAGATGTGAATCCATACGGTGTCGCGTTTGTTCCCAAAAACTTTGAAACGGGCTCCGGACCGTTGAAGCATGGGGACATTCTGATCTCGAACTTCAACAATAGTGCAAATCTGCAGGGTACGGGAACGACTATCGTCCGCGCACCCGCGAGCGGCTCTCCGAGCGTGTTCTTCCAGGGCAAGACCGGGCTGGGGCTCTCCACAGCGTTGGGAACACTGCAATATGGGTTCGTTGTGGTCGGCAACGCTCCAACGTCGGATGGCACATCGGCCACCGCGAAACCGGGGTCGCTGCTGGTGATTGATAACCATGGCAAGCTGATCCAGACGATTGCGAATGGGTGGATACAGTATCCGTGGGACATGGCGCTGGTCGATCGTGGAGACCGGGCGATTGCGTTTGTCACCAATGCGCTCAACGGGACAGTGAGCCGGCTTGACTTCAAGGTAAGTTCGAGCGGTCTCACATTGCTGAGCGCGAAGACCATTGCTTCCGGTTATGTCCACCGCGGCGATCCGGTGGCGCTGTTTGTTGCCCCCACAGGACTGGTGTACGACGACAAGCGTGATTTGCTCTACGTTGCCTCGACGGGAGACAACGCCGTCTTTGCGATACCGGGTGCGGCCAACACTCAAACAGATAACGGACAAGGATTCATCGTTTACCAGGACGATGTTCACCTGCACGGCGCGTTGGCATTGGCGCAAGCTCCGAATGGCCATCTGCTGGTAAGCAACAACGACACCGTCAATTCCGATCCCAACCAGCCCAGCGAAATCGTCGAGTTTGCAAAGGACGGGAGTTTTGTCAAGGAACTCTCGGTCGACCCCGGTCAGGGAGGATCGTTCGGCATGGCGGTGAGGTTGATCAATAACCAAGCCATCTTCGCGGCAGTGGATGACAACACGTCAACGCTGATCGTCTGGACACTGAATCTGCCGTAGTGCGAGACCGGCAACTTAAGTAGCCCGCGTGCGCATCAGAGAGCATGCAAAGTTGTGGGGTGATCACGTTGTGAGACTGGACTGAGCGGGTCCATGAGCGGCCGAGGGCCTCGGTGCCGGTGCAGGAGCACAACTTAAACGGTGACTTAGAACATGAAGGGGACGTCGGGGGAGAGCCACTTCACAACCTTGCATGCTTTCACCGAATTCGGGCAACTGCACCATCTTAGCGGCTTCTTTGGAGACGCATACCAACTGCTGCAAGCAAGGCTGTCCATTCTTCAGAAAATGATCGACAACCCGGAGGTGTACTTCTAATGCAAGCCACCATGGTTTTCACCTAATCCGCTGCCGGTCCGCAGGAGAGTCTTCCCGCGCCGCCCTGGGACTCTGTATAGTGATCCTCAACGGAAAAAGTCTATGACGATTGCGGCCGGATTTAAGTCTCGAGACGGAATTCTTCTGTACGCGGATCGGGAGATTACCGAATGCGCAAGCAAGTATTCCCGGTCAAAGATATTTGGAGAGCGGACCTGCCGCTAGGAAAGGAATTGCCATGAATCGCGCACTCACTTTCGTACTGCTCACAACCTCCGCTATTGCGCTCGCCCAATCTCCGCAAATCAAGAACGGGTCACCCGTGTTCCCCGTCACCCGTGATGGCCCGTTCTACCCTCGTATTTAGCTGTATTCTGGCGGTCCGAGAAATCTGCTGCAGATCACCTTACGTGAAAAGGAACTGATCTGCTTCGCATGCCGGTTAAGGAGGAGGGAAAGGAATGCCCAAAGGCGACCAGCTGCTGTGCGAGTGGTGCGATCGCTTCGACCAGCCTATGGTCGGCATTAAGCTGGCGCTCCGTCACTTCGGAAGGAATCCGCGAACGATCCCCAAACAATGCAGGACTGTGATGGTGACAAGAGCCGCTGATAGCATCATCGTGCCTTGGCCACAGCCCCCCACTCGCCGGCCGGACCCGGGACGGACGCTTCTTAGTCGACGTCGCCGGCGCCAAGGTCTCGATAACGAAGTCCCTATCCGGGAACACCACTCGCAACTCCAGTTGGCCTCCGAGAGCGCCGACGTATTCCCGCAGCGTGCTCAAGAGGAAATCGGACTGCTTCTCCATACGGGAGACGGCTCCCTGGGCAATATTGAGTCTCTCGGCGATCGCAACCTGTGTTTGCTGGCGCGCCTGGCGCAGCTTGTGAATGCCGATGCGCTCGAGTTCGGTGTCCGCTTCCCGCTTCAGATTCGCGCGAATCTCGGGAGAGGACTTGTGCTTTAGATCGTTCCACTTGATAGCCATAGCGTTGCACTCCTTTGCATTGCTGTGGGTACGGGTATCCTCGCGCTATTTCTTGATCGTTCTCAGGTGTTCTTCGTAGATGGCGTCCGCTTTCGGCACCATTTTTTCGCACCAGCGTTCATCGCCCGTCTTATCTCCTCCGAGCAGCAGCAATGCCACACGGATAGGATCGAAGGCGTAAAGGACGCGATATGGCCGCCCTTCGCGCTGGATTCTCAACTCCCGCATATGGCTGAATTTCGAATCCTTGATGCCAGTGCTCTGGGGATAGCCAAGAGACGGCCCAGCCTCCATCGGCATGAGTACCACACGCTCGACGCTGTTCTGTTCAGGCTCAGAGAGGTCTTCATACCAGGCCTTGAACTCGTCAGAGACCTCTACCTCGTATGCCATAGATGTAATATCCCATGAATGTGATAGTCGAGTCTCCTCTGCGCATATCACGGTTTGTCATGGGCTTTCGGCCAATGAGCACAGCGAGTGTCCGTCGTCTCGGCCGGAAATGCTTGCACGAAGCTGTCGTCGGAATGTGGCAGGTCGAAGGCCATGAAATGCGCCTTGCGCTCAACCCCGGCGATCACCGCCACGGCCTCGCCGAGGTCCGCCTGCGCCTCGCCCGGAGTATGAGTGCATCAAGAAGTCGGGGGGAGGGACGGTTCGGGCAGGCTGGGAGGATGAATGAACCGACCTTCTTCAATCGCTTGATTCTACGGGCAGTTCTACGTCAGGTGGGCCCGATGGTGATCCGCCTCCTGTCGGTGTCGGATCGGATGGAACTCTCAGAATTCCAGCCTGTGATCCGGCTTGTTCTTGGCTGGAAGAATGATCTCGGTTACATCGTTCGTGTCTACGGTCAGGAGTTCAATAGCTTTCGCCGGAAAACGCGGGGGAAAGCCCTGCACGAGCTGAGGCTCCACCGGCAGGAGAAGTTTCTCTATGTCTGCGATACGTTGCATATGTGGGAGTGAAATATCCGAGTCCTCAACATTGAGGGCGGTCTGGCGAATGGCCACCTGCCCCTCTGTTTGGGTGGCCGCGGGGCGGCTCCCCCAGAGCACTGCGGAGGTCCAACTGGTTACCGCTTGATGCTGAAACGGCAACGAGAGGGTGCTGCCATGTCCGGTCCGGTCAGGCTGGAAGCCGGCATCGAATTGTATGCGGAGGCTTGCCCGGATGAACCGGCGGAAACGTGGGATCGGCTCCGGGCAGCCTTGGAGGAAGGCTATCGGAGCATTGATCAAAGGCGGAAAGAATACGGGCCGCTCGAACCAGATCGGTTCGACCTTCGGGAAGCCAATGCGCGGTTGAGTCAGTTGCGGCCGTACGCGAGGTTGCAGCCATGAACGTCCACGTGGAGGTCGTGTGCATCAGTGCGGACGGAACTGAACAACGCCGGGAAGTGCTGGAGATCGAACGGGCGGAACTGGCGATGGAAACACTGGGTTTGAGTTTGCAGGAAGGCAAGGCCCTGTTGAAAGGGGTGCAGGATTGGGTCGTTGCGCTGCAGGTCAACGAAAACCTGGAGCGGCAAAGGGTCTGCAAGCACTGTGGCCGACGGCACTCCACTAAGGATGCCGGCCGCACCCCCGTCAAGGCGGTCTTTGGTCGCGTCGAGGTGCCAAATCCACGCTGGCACCGGTGCACCTGTGAGACCACGGGTGCAAAGACATTCCGGCCCACGAAAGCGTGGCTGCAAGGGCAAACCAGTCCGGAACTGCTTTACCTGGAGACGAAGTGGGCTTCGTTGGTCCCATTCGCCAAAGTGGCAGACCTGCTGGTTCTTCCGCACTTTCGGTGCAAGCTCACCCCATCCGAAGACCCGCAAGTGATTGAAATACTGTGGGATGTGTCCTCATTCCCAAAAAGTCGTGCGGCAGCCTCTCCGATACTTGCCATGCTAAACAACAGCGTCTGTAGAATCCGCATCTTAGCCACATTTTCGGGTAAGAACCCGCACCGAAAGTGCGGAAGAACCGATTTAAGTGCAGCGCGACAACCGCGCTGTCACGGCTAGTGCAAAAATCCACTTTATGCTGATTGAAATATCCTCCACCCTCTGGCGGTGGGCTACCGGTCCGATTCTGGAGGCAGAGGAGGGCCGACATTGCTGAGGGGTAGAGACGTGGATGAGATCAAGGAACTCAAGCGGGAAGGGCTGAGCATACGGGCCATCAGCCGGCTGACTGGCTATGACCGGAAGACGATCAGCCGATATTTGTTGGCACCCACAGGCAGGCCGGTCTACGGACCGAGGCCGGCTGCGGCCAGCAACCTGGAGCCATTCAAGGCGTATCTGAAGGGGTGCCTGAAGGCCGGCGTGTGGAACGCACAGGTACTGTTTCGAGAGCTTCGTGAGCGTAATTACGGAGGCGGCTACTCGACGTTGACAGAGTGGCTGCGGCCGCAGCGGATGGAAGCTTTGACGGTTGCGGTGCGGAGATTTGAGACGCCGCCTGGCAAGCAGGCGCAGGTTGACTGGGGCCATCTCGGCTCGCTGTCGGAAGCGGGCGCGGAGCATGCGATGTGGGGCTTCACCATCACGTTGGGTTACAGCCGCATGATGATGGCCGAAGCGGCGACGGGCCAGAAGCTGGGGACGCTGCTGCGGATGCATGAGTCGGCCTTCAGGCAGTGGGGAGCGGTGCCGGAGGAGATTCTCTACGACCGGATGAAGACCGTCTGGACCGGCATCGACGAACGCGGCGAGATCGTCTGGAACGTCATCTTCCTGGACTTCGCACGCTACTGGGGTTTCACCCCGCGGCTTTGCCGCCCTTACCGGCCTCAGACGAAGGGCAAGATCGAGTCGGGAGTCAAGTACGTGCGGCGCAACTTCCTCTGCGGACTGCTGGGACGCGAGCCGGACAACCTCGGGGATCTCAACGCGGAGATGCGCCGCTGGATTGCGGGAGTTGCCAACCGGCGCGTCCACGGCACAACACATGAACAGGTTCTGCTCCGCTTCGATGAGGATCTGTTCGCCATGCAGCCGATAGATGGGCGTCCGCCTTATCCGTATATGGATGACGAGCAGCGCAAGGTGGCGCGCGACGCCTACGTTTCCTGGCAAGGCAGCCGATACTCCGTGCCCTGGCTCTGCGCCGGCAAGGAAGTCTGGGTTCGCGGTCACGGAGACCAAGCCGAGGTCCACCATGGCGCAGAACGTATCGCAGTGCATGAGCGGGCGATGCGGCGTCATCTGGTCATCACGCACAGCCAGCACCATGCCGGCATTCCGCTGGGCATCAAGCAGAACGGAAAAACGCTGATCCACATTGTTCAGAGTGCGCCGGCAGTCGAGCGCCGTCCCTTGGCCGCCTATGACAGCGTGGCTTGTGGGGGTGCGCGATGACTCCGATTGAACAACTGCGAACTACACTGGCCTCGCTGAGCCTGACCGCCATCGACGCACGACTTGATTCACTGCTGGAAGCCGCCGCGAAGAAAGAACCATCGTATGCCGATTTCCTCGCCGAGGTCATGAACACCGAAGCCGACGCGCGGCGCCAGCGTTACCTCAAGGCCAGGCTGCAACTGGCGCATCTGCCCTACATCAAGACCTTCGATCAGTTCGACTTCGGCTTCCAGCCCTCCATCGACGAGCGCCAGATCCGCGAACTGCGCACCCTGCGCTTCGTCCA
>JBEKZJ010000236.1:0-6521 GCA_049509995.1 Occallatibacter sp.
TGTATCATCGAAGAGGCTCCCAGGCGCGCATTTCATCCTGCCGGAAGCCCCATGGGACGTGCATGAAGACTGGCATTATCGGCCTGCCGCAGGTGGGCAAAACATCGTTATTCAAGATTCTGACCAAGGCCCGGCTCGAGGAGCGGGGCCACTCCAACCCGCGCGAGGCGCACATCGGCGTGGCGCGCGTGCCGGACGAGCGGCTGGACAAGCTGTCGGCCCTCTACTCGCCGAAGAAGACCACGTATGCGTCGGTGGAATTCGTGGACGTGGCGGCCATCGGGCAGGAGGCGCTGAAGGAGACCGCGTTCCTGGCCAGCCTGCGCCAGGTGGACGCGCTGATCCACGTGCTGCGCGCCTTCGAGGACGACGCGATTTCGCACGTGGGCCCCATCGATCCGCTGCGCGACATCCGCAACGTCGAGTTCGACCTGATGGTGAGCGACCTCACGCAAATTGAGAAGCGGCTGGACCGCGTGGAGAAGGACCTGAGGAAGATGCGCACCGGCGAACTGGAGCGGGAACACGCGCTGCTGGTGCGGTCAAAAGAGGCGCTTGAAAAGGAGCAGCCGCTGCGCGAGCTGGAGATGACGTTGGAGGAGAAGAAGCTCATCAAGGGCTTCATGTTCCTGTCGCAGAAGCCCATTCTCTATGCGGTGAACATCGGCGAGAGCACCACGCTGGGGGACGATCTGGAGGCGGCGGTGAGCCGCTTCAAGCTGGACGAGGTTGCACACCGGCCCAACTCAGGCGCAACGGCCATCTGCGGCAAGGTGGAGGCCGAGCTGGCGGAGATGGACGACGAAGAGGCGGCGGAGTTTCTATCGAGCTATGGGCTGCGCGAGAGCGGGCTGGTCAGGCTGATCCGCAAGAGCTACGAGCTGCTGGGACTGATCAGCTTCTTCACCGCCGGCGAGGACGAGTGCCGCGCGTGGACGGTTCCGGTGGGGTCGAAGGCGCCGCAGGCGGCGGGAGCGATTCACACCGACCTGGAGCACCACTTCATTCGCGCCGAGACCATCCGCTGGGACAATTTGCTGGCCGCCGGCTCCGAGGCCGGGGCACGGGCCAGGGGCACGCTGCGCCTGGAAGGCAAGGAATACGTGGTACAGGATGGGGATGTGGTGCACATCCGGCACAGCGGGTAGCGGCGGATGCTGAAGATTTCCCTCATCCTGGGCGCGATTGCCGCGCTGGCCGACGTGGCCGGCGGGCTGGTGCTGGTCCGGGCGCGCGGCGTGGAGCGCTATCTGCGCTACTTTGTGGCGCTGGGCGCGGGCTTTCTGATGGCCACGGCAGTGATTGAGATGGCGCCCGAGAGCCTGAAGCTGAGCCCCCGGCTGGGGCCGATCCTGATCATGGCCGGCTATTGCGTAGTGCACCTGCTGGAGCACACTATCAACGCCCACTTCCACTTTGGCGAGGAGACCCACAGGGGCGAGTTTGTCTCGCGGCATACGGGCGACTCAGTGATGGCGGGCCTGAGCCTTCATGCGCTGTTCGACGGCGTAGCCATCGGCTCCGGCTTTTTGGTTACCAACTGGCTGGGCTGGCTGATCTTTCTGGCCATCTTTCTGCACAAGGCGCCGGAAGGGTTCACGATGGCGTCTGTGATGCTGGCCAGTGGACGGAGCCGCGCCACGGCGCTCTACTCCGCAGTGGCGCTGGCCGCGGCTACCGTGGCAGGTGTGCTGGTCATCGAGCTGGTCCCGAGCTGGCTGCCTTATGGATTGCCGGTCTCGGCCGGCGTGGCCTTCTACGTGGCCGCCACCGACCTGGTGCCGGAGGTCAACCGCGAGCCGGGCATTCGCATGGCGCTGGTGTTTTTCGCGGGAGTGGGAGGATTTTTGCTGCTGAGGATGCTGCTGCCGGCGCTTTGAGAACCGCCAGCCTTCAGGCTCGGGGTCGGAGGCCTATTTTCCCGGCGTAGAGCCTTGCCAGCAGCAGCCCATAATTCCAGGCTACTTTGAAGTTGGCCTTGCTGGCGCCTCTGTAGCGCAGGCCAAAGGCGAACGGGACTTCCTCGACCGACTCAATCTCTCCGCGCACCAGGATCTCCAGCAGCAACTTGAAGCCGGAGCGCTGAAACGCGATTTGCGGCAGACAACGGCGGCGGACCATGAAGAGGCCGGACATGGGATCTTTGGCCCGGAGCCGCGCCCTTTGCAGCGGCCAGGTGACCCAAACTGCGGCGGCCGACAGGAACTTCCTGATTGGATTCCACTGGCCCAGGTCGCCGCCTGGGGTGTAACGGCTGCCGATCACCAGGTCCCGGCCGTCCTGGATACCGGAAAGCAGTTTTGGCAACAACTCCGGTGGATGCTGCAGGTCGGCGTCCATCACGCCGAGGATGGTGGCATCCGTGTGCTGCCAGCCGTGGAGGATGGCCCCGGACAAGCCTCTCTCTCCTTTGCGGACGAGGAGGCGCACGCGGGGGTCTTCGAGTGCGATGGCGGAGACCACGGCGCCGGTCCCATCGGGACTGTCATCATCGACAACCAGAATTTCGTAGGGAACGTTGAGTGGATCGAGCACGAAACGGACCTGGTGGAGCAGGCCGCCGATGTTTTCCGCTTCGCAGAGCGTGGGAATGACGAGACCCAGCTTCTCCTGCGCTCGATCCACACGCCCCGGCGGCGCTGGGGTGAGAGTTTCCGCCGCGGCTGAAGGCGAAAGGGACGGTGGCGTCATTGTTGAAGGCATGCTTACCTAGTGTAAATGGAGGTTCACGAGTTGGATGCCTACAATTCTTAGACGAAATTCTCCCGCGCGGGTGTCGCCGAAGGCTTTCCGGCGCTGCGCCACCGACACCCTGCGTGCGGCCTCAACTCCATCGCCAAACCGGCGTCTAAGTCTGATATGTTGAGAACGCGCCGGTGGCCTTCCCGGAAGTATGCCAAGGAGTGTGGTGTTCTGCTGAGAAGCTTGCAGCGGTCTTCAGGAGCGGGGAATTTCTATTTGAGGCGCAAGCGTTTATTTCAAGAGTTCTTGCCTATTCTGTTGTTCACGGCGCTTGGCTTTCTGGTCATGGGTTATCACCCCGGCCTTGAAGACGATGGAGTTTATCTGACCGGAGTCAAAGCCGATCTGAACCCCGCTTTGTTCCCCCGCGATTCGGATTTTTTTCGGCTGCAACTGCAAGCCACCGTCTTTGACGGCTGGATGGCGCATTTTGTGCGCTGGACCGGGATGCCTGTGGCCTGGGCGGAGTTGCTCTGGCAGTTGGCAGCGCTTTTCCTGATTCTCTGGGCGTCAAAAAGGATTGCGGAGCAGATATTTGCCGAAAGTCGATCCGAATGGGCGGCGGTGGCCATGGTGGCAGCCATGTTCTCGCTGCCGGTGGCGGGGACGGCGCTGAACATCGCCGACCAGCACCTGCATCCGCGCAACCTAGCCACCGCCCTGATCCTGATCGCCGTGGCGCGCATTCTGGAAGGCAGGCGGTGGCAGGCGATTCCTCTCCTGGTTCTGGCCTTTTTGCTGCATCCGATCATGGCCGCGCTGGGAGTGTGCTTTTGCGGCCTCCTTACGCTGACATTGCTCGAACCGGCTCCGTTCCGGTTGCGCGGCCTGCGCGGCTCACTGGCTGCCGCCGCGCCGCTGGGATGGATCTTCGAGCCCTCCAGCCCCGCCTGGCGGGAGGCCCTGAATAAGCATACCTACTACTACCTCTACCGCTGGACCTGGTATGAGTGGCTGGGCGCGCTGGCGCCTCTTTTTCTCTTCTGGTTGCTTTGGCGCGTGGCGCACAGGCACGGCGAAACCCGGCTGGCCCGTTTGGCCCTGGCGGTCTTTGCTTATGGCATCTGCATGCAGGTTGTGGCCATGGCCATGCTGTCGCCGGACGCGCTGGTGCGGCTGACTCCCCTGCAGCCCATGCGCTACTTGCAACTGGTTTATATCTTCATGGTCCTGGTTGCGGGCGGACTGCTGGGCCGCTTCCTGCTCAAGACGCGGGTATGGCGCTGGGCGGTCTACCTGCTGGTATTCAACGGCGGGATGTTCCTGGTGCAGCGGGAGCTGATCGACAATGGCGCGCACCTTGAACTGCCGTCGATGGCCAGCGCCAACCCCTGGATGCATGCCTTCGACTGGATTCGCCGGAACACCCCCGCCGACGCATACTTTGCGCTCGACCCCCAGTACATGGCCGCGCCGGGCGAGAACTTCCGCAGCTTCCGCGCGCTGGCCGAGCGGAGCCAGTTGGCCGACGGCATCAAGGATGCGGCGGTGGTGACGCAAGTGCCTGTGCTTGCGCCCGCCTGGCACGAACAACAGTTGGCCCTGGCCGGTTGGCCGCGCTTTCAGCTTGCGGACTTCGAGCGGCTGAAGACCGAGTTCGGCGTGGACTGGGCGCTGGTCTCGTATCCCCAGCCGGCGGGCCTGGACTGCCGCTGGCACAACGACGCGCTGGCGGTGTGCCGGATTCCGTAGAGAGGCGGCCGAAACCGCGGGCACGCCTGGCCGACATGCCGGTGTAAATCCGCCCTCGATGAGGGCATCGGCGATTCTGCGCGACCCGAAATGTTGGTCCAGGCGGTTACAGAATGGCGTTCAAGGTTCGCTTCAGGGGTTTCGCTTGAGCCCCAAAGGTTCGTCCACGCGGTTGTGAAAAAGTTCATGAGTGACCTGCGAATTGACCGGATGGGACGAATCGGTACCGGGAAAGGTTCCGAATTTGATGAAAAGGCGGTACAGATTTCCCGGTAATGGTGCGAAATGTGCTCAAAAGGAACAGGATAAGGGCGTTTGGCGTCGAAAATGGGAGGCTTTTCTGCGTTTGCGCCGGCTGTGGAGACCCTCGCGGTTTGGAGGGCCGGGACGAGTGTGCAGGATTCAGTTCAGGCTGGGGCGATTCAGCGTGAATGCAGCGGCATCCCGGGCGACATCGGCGCTTGTGGGGGGTGATCCGTGACTCCTGGGCTTTTGTGCTTTCCCAGGTCCCCAAAAGCGAGGGACTTGGGGCACCCATTCATGACGTTAGAGCCAACGTCCGCCCGGCATCTGGGCCACCCGCCCGCTTCCATCCCCGGTCCCCAAAAGCGAGGGACCGGGGGCACCCTCATTGTGGTTAGAGACCGGGGCCACCCGCCCTAGGGAAAAGCGGAGTCCGTCACGCCTGTCCCTACATTCCACCTGCCGACCATTGCCGCGGCTTTGCTTTTCATGAGCCATTTCGGAGACAATCGCAAAGACAAATGCCCCTTGAGTATTCATATACGCCCGTCTCCTGCGGCTTTCATGTGACTATGATGTCGCCGCTCGGCAGTTACCCAGAGCACAGCATCATCCTCGATGATGCCGCACTGGCTATTGAAAAAGACTTGTGCTATTCGGTTGTACGGATTGTGACAGAAGATTGGGGCTTCTCAGAAGTAGATGATTTGTCGCCGCTTGAAATACCGTTTTTCACCAGTCTCCTTCTGTCCCGTGCAGGTTTGCCTTATCCATTTGGTGGACTGGTTCTGAAAGCTGAAAAATCGGAACCAACGACGGTCGAGTTGCTTCAGGAGTGCCGCGAACACTTGCTCAAGCAGATAGGGGAGTGGAAAGCGCATTGGGGCTCAGCCTCGCCCTGGGGTTGGGCCGCCAGTATTCACACGCCACCAATACTGGGTGGACATGCCTACGACCTGTCCGGAACCGGCGACGTTGCTGAAATAGTCAGAGACATCTGGACCAAGTTGTCGTCAGCTGGGCCCGTAATGCTCAGAGGGCTTGGTTCACTGCTGAAGGCTCAGATGGCATGGAAACATGGCGAATTCACCGATGCTGCGTTAATGTTCCTTTGGATCGCGCTTGATGCCGCGCACAGTTTAACGTTGCAAAGGCTACGCGAGTCAGTTGTGAACAACCCCACTTCACAGGATGCATCAGCCCACTTCAACACCATCGCTGGATACGAGACGCCATGGGAGAAGTTCTTCGAGGATGATTACGAAAACCGCATTCGATTCATCCATCCCGACAATCGATTTGGTGCTGAGGTGAGACCTCAGCTTCTCACAGATGACTATCTGGAACTGAATGACGTTCTCATTCCGTATTTCAAATATCTGATCACTGGGCGCTTTGAAGATCCGAGTACAAGGCAGGTGGCCCACTCACCCATCCAGCCGCCCGCCTGAGCTTCGCTGATAGGCAAGTCTGTGCACCATCCATCGCCTTTTAAGGCCGGCGGGTGGCCCTGGTCTCATACCGCGCATGATCAAGTTGAGGGTGCCCCCGGTCCCTCGCCTTTGGGGACCGGGGAAGGGGAATCGAGCTTTCTGTTGCGCATCCACGCAGGCAGTTGCCAGCCTCTCTCGCAGGCCGTCCATTCCGATTCGATTTCTACGGTTCCGTGCATGCCCGTTTGATAATGGCGATAGCTTGACCAGAGCCAATCCTCAGGCTTGATAACGAGGCCGCGCTTGACCGGATTGCGATGAATGTAGCGCAACTTCTCCACGAACTTCTGGTGCGATGAGACGTTGAAATCGTAATAATGCGCCTGCCAAAAGGGCCTTTCGCGGCTGCGC
>JBEKZJ010000237.1:0-6423 GCA_049509995.1 Occallatibacter sp.
ATGGACGTGCGCCCATTTGCGTGGGTAGTGCCATACCAATAGGCGCCCAGGGTGTTCGTTGCCGGGTTCATCACCGTCGGGTCGAAGGATGCCTCGTTGCCATGGGCTTCATTCCAGCCGTGGTTGATTTGGTAACGCAGGCCGAGATTCACGGTCAAGTTCGGACGCACCTTGAAGTCGTCCTGAACAAACATCTGCGGACTCTTCAGGCGTCCGCCGAACTCGGGCGCAAAGGTTGCGCTCCAGTTTTGCGACAGGCCAAGCAGGAAGTCGGCGTACTCCAGGCCGGTTCCGGCGACAGGGCCAGCGACGCCTGTTGCGGGGTTGACCGTCCATTCCTGGGTGTACTGGCCGGAATACTGCATGGTCCCGGCGTTGGTGTTGCCCCATTGCGTGGAATCGTCCCGGTAAATCAAGAATTCCCCGCCGAAGTGGAGGATGTGCCTTCCCTTGATTAAGGTCACCACATCGGAAGGGTCAAACACATGCTGAATGTAGACTGCGTTGGTGGCCGGCTCCACCCACGCGTAGGGATACTGGTTCACGAATTGTATCGCCGGAAGGTCGTCCGCCACGCCAAACTGCCAGCCCAACTTCGCGGCGAAGCCCTTGTTCAGGGACAGGTCGCCAAAGTCGCTGTCCTCAAAGGTGTATCCGATTCTGGCCTCGTTTGTCAGGTGCGGGCTGATGCTCCAGGTATCGGTGATCTGTGCCTGATTGTCGGTGACGTCCCCGCTCTCCCAACCAATTGGGGCTGGGGTGACGGAGCTCGGGTAGACGTCCGGACTGTCGTCCTGCGAGTCGGACATGGAGAGCCGGTTGTTCGGCGTGATGTCGTAATCCAGGCGTCCGAAATACCGTTTTGTCGGATAGGAAGCCGGAGCGGTTGAGTAGAAGTTATTGGTCGGCTCGCCTTCGCTTCCAGTGCTTCCGGAAATAAACTTCCCGCCCGCAATGATGCAGTTTGCCTGGATGCTCGATGAATTATTCTGGCAAGTGCTGCCCCCAGGCGCCGGGTAAAACTGCTGGAATTTCGCTGCAACCGTGTCGAACATGGCGGAGGGAATGGCGTTACTGCCATATTCGGACTGAAACGTCTTTCTCACCGGATACGGATTGCCCGCCAAATCGTGCATGATCACTTGCGTGGTCGGATCATAGATCTGCCACTGCCCGGTGAAGTCTCCACCCATGGTGGCTACGGTTGGGATTGTATTCGTTGAATTGCTGGATGAACCGTGGTCGATAATCTGGTCATAGTCGAAGTAAAAGAACATCTTCTTTTTCAGAACAGGCCCGCCAACGGCCCCGCCAAAATGGTTTTGCCGAATGTAGGGAACCGTGGGGTGGCTCAGGAAGCCATACGAATTCGCATTCAAGGCGTTGTTCTGAATGTAGTCGTACGCGCTGCCGTGGAATTTGTCGGTGCCGCTCTTGGTGATCTGGTTGAAGATCATTCCGCCAATCCCGTACTGCGCTGAGAATGAGGACATCGAAACCTGAAGCTCCGCCACATTCTCAAAATTGGCAGGGGTGGCGTTCTGGCTGCTGGGCAGCGTCTGGGTTACGCCATTCTGGAGGACGTTGCTATAGGGAAGGTTGCCGTTGATGGAGATTGAGCCCACGCCCGAACCGAGCGTATTTGTAGCGCCAGGAAGCAGGAACATGAAGTTTTCCCAGTCCGTGCCGACCTGGGGCAGCTCTCCCATGACCTTGTCGGACATAACCAAGGTCTGGTCGCCCGTCTCGGTGGTCAGCAGCGGCACGTCCGTGGTGACCGTCACCTGCTGACTTGTCGAGCCGACCTTCAGTTGTCCATTGACCGTGGTGAAGCCGACTTCCAGGGTGATGGGGCCGCGCACCAACTGCTCGAAACCTTCCTTCGTGAAAGTGATTGTGTATTGGCCCGGCACCAGGGAGTTCGTGTCGTACAGGCCGTCATTGTTGGTGGTGAAATCCTTCGAAACGCCCGTGTCGACGTTCATGACCGTAACCGTCACTCCGGGAACCAGCGCCCCGGTTGGATCGGTCACGCTGCCACGGATGTCGCCGGCGTTAATGCTCTGCGCAAAACATGCCCCACTTCCAAAAATCAGAAGGAGGGGCAGGACCCATCGCCTCATTTTCATCATGACCTGCCTCCAGAACTGCTTAGCGTCAACTGTTCCATCTCCTCGACCGGGGAAGAGCCATCTGAACATCCAGGCCGCTACCTGAAAGCCCATCTCCTGGCCGCCGCCGGATTTGCATGCACTCCGTTCCACAATGACCGCACGCAACGACAGGCAATCGGTTGTTGTCATAGACAACCGGCTGCCAAACTCACACGCGGGCAAATTAAACCACGCAGCGACAATCGTTGTCAAGCGGGAAGCAATTTCTCTTAACCCTTTTAGACAATCGGTTTGTTTGCGGATAAATCTACCGGGTGGCGGCGTAAGATGCACCCACGAAGTGTCCACCTTCCGCATTCCGGAGGGCGACCCGAAACGCGGCGCGGCCATGTCGCCTGGAATCTTGTTCTCGATGAAAAGGGCGCTCCGAACATCAGGCCCTTCACTTGTGGCGGAATCGTCACCCTCGACTCCAGGACCCAGAAGCTCACGCGCAGCGGACAGTATTGGATTTGCCCACTACTCGAAGGCCGTGCGCCGCGGTGCGCGGGTAAACGCCACCAGAGGAAGTTTATCCACCATCGACCATGTCGCCTTCGTCAATCCCGATGGCGACTATGTTCTTGTTCTCACCAACCAGGCGGAAGAGCGGGAGATCGGCTGCCGATTTGAGGGTAAGTCCTTGCATTTGAAGATGCCGTGGATTTCCATCGTGACGCTTCCGTGGAGTTAAATGAGAGGCCGCAGGACATTCGCTATGGTGGATGAAGCCCGCGGCCTGCTTCGCCACCCCGCATGTGCGTCCACGGCTACTGAAACTGGAACCGTTCACATTCGCGATGCTGTCGGTTGTTCTGCCTCCACCAAAGACCACATACAAGTCATGCACCCCCTGAGCGCAGGTAAAGGTTACGGTGACGTTCGTCCAGGTTTCCCACCCTCCGGTTGCCGGCAACATCGCAGCAGTGCTGCTCTGGGAACTGAATGCAGCGTGGTTGGGGCGGCGATGCCGAACAGGGCACCGAGCACGCGGACTGTGGCCAGTACGCGGCTTGTCGGAAGATGAGAACAGGGTGCATGATGCTATCCGAGGGATGATGGACGACATCCAGAGCCGTTTGCAGGCACACGAAACCGTAGGCGGGCGCGGACGGTCTATAACCCAGCGATGAGTGAGGCCGGACTGTGAGGTAGTGGACCCACCAGCGAGCTGCAAGAGGGAAAGTAGCATGATCACCATAGGATCTGTCGATATTGGCGGAACGAAGATTGCCGTCGGAGCGATTCGGGAAGACGGCAGGATCGTGATACGCCTGGAGTGTCCCACTGAGCCGGAAAAGGGATTTCAGCATGCGATGCAACGCATTATCGCAATGTTGCGCAACCTATCTGCCGACGGGACGCAGCTGGCGGGAATTGGAGTTGGTTGCCCTGGCCCGCTGAACCCATTTACCGGGGTGATTGGCGAGGTTGGGACGCTGCCGGGATGGCAAGGCGGAAACCTGGCAGCTGAGCTTCAGTCGGGATTGGATCTCCCGGTTGCGGTTGAGAACGACGCCGATGCGGCCGCTCTCGGAGAAGCATGCTGGGGAACGGAGATCGCCAGCGGGACCTTCATCTACGTCACCATAAGCACGGGCATTGGCGGCGGCATCCTTCTTGACGGACAGCTCTACCGGGGCGTGGATGGCGCCCATCCGGAAATAGGCCACCAGGTACTCGATAACTCCGGGCCTCAGTGTTATTGCGGAGCGCGCGGCTGCTGGGAGAGCCTGGCCAGCGGCCCAGCCATGGTTTCATGGATGCGCGAACAATATCCGGAAGCACAGTTCGCCACTGCCTCTGAGATATGCGATGGCGCAAAACGCGGCGATCCGCTTGCTCTGCAGGGTGTGGAACGGGAAGGATATTACCTCGGGCTTGGGCTGGCAAATCTTATAACACTGTTCGCTCCGGACAGGATCGCTCTCGGCGGTGGCGTAATGATGAGCAGTTCCCTGTTCATGGATACTGCCCGCGGAGTCATCCGGGATATCTGCACTCAAGTCCCCTCTGGGAAGACGCACATAACCCTCGCTTCACTGGGACCGGACGCTGGACTGCTAGGCGCGGCTCAGGCGTGGCTCCTCAGGCATCGGCGATCAAGTGGGCCGGAGGACAGTTGGCGAAGCATATTCTGAAGACATCGCTGGAAGCGGCAAGTGAAAGGGGAGAGGATGAACGACAACGCACAAGCAGGACCAGACTCACCGGCAGGGACAATCCCTGGAACAGTTACGGAAACCAGGCTTTTCGATGACATTCTCAAGCAACCCGCACAGCTTGCGGCATCATTGTCGCATATGCTTGGCGCCGGCAAGTCCGCGCTGGAAGAGGCTGCGGCGGTTTTGCGCGGGGCCAGGCCGGTGGTCATCACCGGCATTGGAGCGAGCTGGCACGCGGGAATGGCGATGCAGGCGGAACTGCTTGCCTCCGGCTGTCCGGCTCTGCTAATCGATGCTTCCGAGCTGCTCCACTTCGCCGAAGTGCCGCAGGGCGCAACCGTGGTGCTGCTGTCGCGCAGCGGGAAAAGCACTGAGATCGTTCAACTCGTCCAAAAGTGCCGCTCGCGATCCGCGACGGTCATTTCGATCACCAACCAGGCCGGCAGCCCGCTCGCTCAAGGTTCGGATATTGTTCTTAATACTTGCACGGACTTCGATCACGCGGTCTCAGTTACGACTTACAGCGCGGTGGCGCTGGCCGGCGCCTTGTTGGCCTTCGAAGCCACCGGCCACTCGCTTCGATCGGTTCAGGATCAGCTTTCGAAACCCCTGGTGGACGCGGCGGCTGCCATTCCCGAGTGGCGCAAAACCATCGAGAGGTCGGGTTGGCTGGGCGACGGGAGCGGCTTCACCTACTTCCTGGCGCGAGGCGCCAGCCTTGCCAGTTGTCATGAGGCCAGGCTGCTGTGGGAAGAGGCGGCCAAGAAGCCGGCAACCGCGCTTACCTCAGGTGGCTTCCGCCATGGTCCGCAAGAGATAGTCCGGGAAGGAATGTGTGCCGGTATTTGGATCGATGCGGAGCGCATGCGCAGCCAGGATCTCGATTTGGCTCGCGACCTGAGGAAGCTTGGCGCTCGAGTGCTGCTGATCGGGCAGAGGCTTGAGGAGAGCGCCGCCGACTGCGTCCTGCGCTTGCCTGCCATTCCGGCTCAATGGCAGTTCCTGATCGACATTATCCCCATCCAGATTGCCGCCGAAAGATTAGCCGCGGTGCGTGGCGAAGACCCCGACTCGTTCCGGCTGTGCTCTTACATCGTTGAGGATGAGGGCGGCCTGAGCCGGCCGGCGGAACGGCCAACAAGCGAGCGGAGCTGAGACTTATGAGACTGCCGAAATGGCTGCTGCTGTCGATAACCGTGCCCGTGCTGTGGGGGCTGTGGGGAGCGCTCACTGAGATTCCGGAGAAGTGGCTCAATCCGCCTTTCCCGCCTACGTTCGGGTACGTGGTCTGGTCGTTGACCATGCTTCCCGTCTGCGTAATTGCCTTGCGCAAAATCAAGTGGAAGCTGACCCTGACGCGGCGGTCGGTCTTGTACGGCTGCGCGGTGGGCTTCTCGGGCGCCGGAGGACAACTCATCCTCTTCTGGGTGCTGAAGCAGGGACCGGCATATCTGATCTTCCCCATCGTCTGCCTCTCGCCCGCGGTCACCATCGTGCTTTCCTGGACTATTCTGCGAGAGCGTACCTATCCCCTTGCGCTCTCCGGCATCCTGCTGTCTCTGCCTGCGATTTTTCTCGTCTCCCTGCAGGAGCCCTCCAGCAGCCCGGTCCATGGCAGTCTCTGGCTGGTGGGCACGATCGCCATCTTTTTCATGTGGGGATTGCAGGCCTACTTTATGAAGTCGTCGGCCATTGCAATCAGCGCCGAGGAGCTTTTCGTCTACATGACGGCGACGGGACTGGCATTGAGTCCGGTGGCCCTGTCGATGGGCCCCGGCCTTCATGCCGGCCTCGGCATCGGATTCGGACTCACGTACGCCATTCAGTCTCTTAACGCGGTCGGCTGCCTGCTGTTCGTCTATGCAGTTCGATTTGGAAAGGCGATCGTGGTCGTGCCCATGGTGAACGGCCTGTTTCCACTGGTCACCGTCATCGTCTCGTTGCTGATATACCGGGAGATTCCCGGCAAATACAATCTGGCGGGCATGGTGCTGGCCCTTGTCGCTGTTCTCTTCATGGCCTTCGATGAGGTAAGGCATAGCCCTGCCGAAACAGCATAACCCGCACCGGGAGTCCAATGTCGCCGAGTTGGTAACTTCAAGTCG
>JBEKZJ010000238.1:0-6404 GCA_049509995.1 Occallatibacter sp.
GGGGTCAGGCAGAACCGTTCGCCGATTGCCGCCGGATTCGAGACATTCCAGAAGCACCCCTTCTCGAAAAGTGACTACGCCCCCACCCTTTCGGCTCGGAAATCGGAAGGAATCCATCGGTCAACTTTCCCGCCTTCGACGATGACTGCAACGCCGCCTACCAGTGCTCGCTTATGGCGGCCATTACCGGCGAGGCGCGCTTTGCAGCAACTGCCCGGACGATCATCCTTGGTTGGGCGGGCAGCCTCCAGACTGTCTCCGGCGCGGATGCGGTTCTGATGGCCGGGTTGGGGCCGTTCAAAATGATCAACGCCGCGGAGATTCTGCGCGCCACTGGCCAACTCGATGCACCTGGCGCGGAGCGCTTCGCCGCCATGCTGCTTCGCGCCATTTTGCCGGCGATCCTGGACTTTGCCCCGTTCGCCAATGGCAATTGGGATACGGCGGCTATCAAGACGATGCTCGCAATCGCCGTTTTCTGCGACGACAGAGCCCTCTTTGAGCGTGCGCTTGCCTATTTCAGAAACAGAGTTGGTGCTCATGGAGAGGATTTTGAAGCCCAGCCAAGGGGGCGTGATCTCCTCAAGGTTGTGAGCGTCGGCGAAGAAGGCAAATACCTCGTCGATGGGGCGTGCAATCCACTGCTCACGGCGCAATATATAGTTCACAGCACTCACTCCTTCCCACCGCATTCGACTGTGCTGCTACGGTTCACGAAGTAAAGCAGACACCTGTGCATGAAGATCCTGGTAGGCTTTTTCATCGAACGCGCCGCTGTTGCGCCAGCGCACCGCACCGTGCTTGTCTAGCAGAACCAGATAGGCCGCATCCGGCGACTGGTAGCCCATGCGCTGTTTCCAGGAGTCGGTTCCACCGTAGACCGTGATCACATTTTCCTGATCGCTCCTGGGAGTTCCCTTGCGCATGCCGCTGTCGATAAACCACTTTCCCAGGCGCGCCATGCCGCCAATCATCGGGATCTCGTAGAACGTGACCTGAGGATTCTCGCCGAAGTCCTTGCGAAAGCGGCCAACCCAGGCCTCGACCGGAAATCTCGAATTGTAAGTGAAACCCAGCGCCAGCAAGGCGACGCGGCCTGAAGCAGCTTCTGGGAGTTGAGCCTGACGGCCGGTGAGGAATTCGCCCCGCAGAGGCGGCAGGGTTTCGCCAAAGGGAAGTGTGGAGATCAGGGCAGACGCCATAAGAATCGTTGGCACGATGGTCATGAGGCTTGTCCTCCAGTGAGGCGGGTGACTGAGTTCTGGAACAGATAGTGGGAGACGATCCACTCGTTTCCGCCGGCAAATCCGAACAATTCAGCGCATGCCATGAAGAAGACTCGCCAGCGGACCAGCCATCTCTGTGCCTCGTCCTTTCCATAGACGGCCGCGAAAAGGTCGAGCACTTCCTTCCTATGCCGGTCGAGACGCTCAAGCCACGCCTCCGAGGTCTTCTGGTAGTGAACGCCGCTGATTCGCCAGTGCTCGCGTATGCGGAAGTGCTCCTGGAAGTAAAGCAGCAGATCGTCGCTGGGCATCACGCCGCCGGTGAAGAAGTGCTGCGCCATCCAGTCGGAAGCGTCATGCACTTCATACGGATAGGCGTAGCGGCTGTGCGAAAAGACGTGCACGAAGAGCAATGCCCCAGGCCGCGACCAGGATGCGATTCGCCGCAGCAGTTCCGCGTAGTTCCGCATGTGTTCAAACATCTCCACCGTAACGATGCGATCAAACCGCGAGTCCGTGCTGAAATCATTCATGTCCGCAGTGACCACGGTGAGGTTCGCGAGTCCGCGGCGAGCGGCTTCGGCGTCGATGAACTGCTTTTGTGAGTGGGAATTCGAGACCGCCAGAATGCGGCTGTTGGGAAAGCGGCGGGCCATGAAAAGCGAGAGAGAGCCCCAACCGCAGCCAAGTTCGAGCACGTCCTGGCCGTCTTCAAGGCAAGCGCGACGGCAGGTAAGATCGAGCATGGCCTCCTCGGCCTCGGCAAGATCTTTCGTGTTGGCGTTCCACAGCGCGCAACTGTATTTCATCTGGGCCCCAAGAACATGACGGAAAAACTCCGCGGAGACCTCGTAGTGTTGTGAATTGGCGGCGTCAGGCCGGATTGCGACGGGACTCTGGCGCAGTTGCGCGACAAACCGCATCAAGCGTTCCGCCTGCGCCGCTGGAGATCCCTCTTGTTCCCTGCGCAGACGCGCCGATACCAGGCGCCGAATGCCGATGCGGATGAGCCAGTCCGGCAAGAGGCCGCGCTCGAGCCAGCTGTTGTAGCCCGCTTCCAGGACGGGTGAAGCGGTGAGAGTTTCAGTTTGCATGGTGTTTTTTCCTCGGGAACCACGGCACAAACACGCTCGTGGTCTCCTGATAACGCCTGTAGTCTTCGCCCCTGGTGCGCAGCGCCTGCGCTTCGGTGGCGGGGATACCGGTGACTCGGAAGAGAAAGTAAAGCATGAGCGCGGGCGGGAAGAGCGCCAGATAGCCGTATTTGGAATCGATTGCGAAGAGGCAGAAGGCAACCCAGATGAGCCACTCGAAGAAGTAGTTGGGATGGCGCGAGTACTTCCACAAACCGGCGCGGCAGGTTTTCCCGCGGTTGGCGGCGTTGGCCTTGAAGGCATTGAGCTGCATGTCTGCAGTGATCTCGCCCGCAATCGCCACAACCCACACAACGGCCGCGGCATACTCGAAGATAGAGAACGCCGGCGCCGGGTTTTGTGAAGCGAGAAGAAAGGGCGCCGCCAGCACAATGCAGAGCACGGCCTGAAACTCGAAGAACAACAGGAATTTCAACGGGATGTTGGTGCGCCACTGCTTGCGGAGCTGCACGTAGCGTCCCTCTTCGGGATGGCCGATGACGCGCGTAAACAGCAAGTAGAGCGCAAGGCGCAGGCCCCAAACCGACGCCATAAAGGCAATCGCGATGCGGCGCGGCGCCCAGCCGGCGCCCATGACTGCGTAGATGGCGGCCAGCAGGGCCAGTCCGCCTGCCCAGCCGGCATCCACAATCGCCGCGTTGCGCAGGGGAAAATGAACCAACCACAGCACGAGCATTACCCCGCAGACTGCAACCGCTCCGGTCAGAATCAAGGTCAGCATAATCACTCTCCTGACTCAGGACGCAGTTGGTTGCTCATGCCGCAGAGCACGGGAACCAGCAGCAGGTAGAGCAGCCCGGTGGCGATGCTTCCGAACAGGAGCCACGCCGCAAGGGCATGGATTGTGACTGTCCAGAGCGTTGCGACGGCGTGGAAGAGATTGGTGCGGATCAGCGCTAGGATGTGAACCACGGATAGTTCGGACGGCGGAGTTTTGAACATCCATCCGCCGATACGGTAGAAAGGAATCAGCAGGGCGAGTTGGAACGGGTAAACCAGCCAATTGACAAGCTGAATTGCCGCCAGGTTGAGCCGAAACGCGATTGCCGCCAGCGTGCACAGCAGCACGGTCGAACCTAATACCGGGATCACTCCGAGCGTGATTCCCAATGCAATCGTGAAGGAGAGCTTCTCCGGCGTGAGACCCTGGCGGAGGAACTCAAGGATAGGCTGTACAACTTTGCGGCGCCACACAGTCTCTCTCATGCCGCTCGCCTCCGCAGAACTGCCGCGGCCGGCTCTTCGGGCCTGAGCCGGAAGAGTTGAATCAGAACATAGAAGGACATGGCGATGTTGCCCAGCCCCATGATGAGCAGGAACCACAAGATCCGCGTCCACACGCGCCGTTCCTTGTAGAAGACCCACGCGTAGAACGTTACGAAGCCAAAGTATGCGTCATAGAGCGTGGCGATGGCCCAGGGGTTGGCGGCATAGCTCGGCCAAGCTGTACGGAGGCTTACGGCAAGGCCGGTGCGGATGGTCATGACGACCATAAAGACGAAGATTCCGCCAAACAAGAGCTTCAGTAACGATTTCATCGGCCCTCCTTTTTCAGTCTGGCCAGATGCTCTTCCAATTCCGAGAAGTCCTCCAACGCGATGGTCCGCGCGCTCCCAATGGAGGCCAGAGTCTTTTTCACATTGCTTCCGCCAAGCCAAAGCTCTGCAGTTTTCGGCAGCTTTGCGGCGAGCATGCGCAGCTCTTCGATGGTTGCCTGGGTGGGCTCGCTTGCCTTGATTCCAACGACGACCGCACGCGGCGAGGTCCGCTCGGCCGCGGCCACAATTTCAAGAGACGGAAGACTCGACCCGAGGTAGAGAGCTTCGAATCCGCACGCCACGGCCAGCATGGCCGCCGCCAGGATGCCGAACTCGTGCATTTCCCCTGCCGGCGTGGCAAACAGAATCCGCTGCGAGGGAGTTGAGGATGTGCCAAGGCGAACCAGCCCGCCCAGCAGGTTGCGCAGAATCGACGAGGTCATGTGCTCCTGGGCAATGGTCAAGGTGCCGTCCTGCCAGCGGTCGCCGACCAACTGCATCAGAGGAAACACCACTTCGCTCACAAGCTTGTCAACGGGCAGCAACACCGCCAGCCTGCCGAGGTGGAAATTGGCCGCGGCGTAGTCAAACGACTCGATGGCCGCCACGATGGGAAGCAGGGGATCGCTTACTGGTTGTTCTGTTCTATAGGACTCCGGATTCTTAGCGACCGGAACCGGTCCCAGCAGCAGCTTCTCCAGTGCGCTGTCTTCCAGTCCGGCCACCTGTCCGATTGCATGCCCGTGAGCCACCGCTTCGCGCAGCAGGATGAGCCGCCGGATGTGTCCTTCGCCGTAGGCGCGGCCCCTGCTGCCGCGCATCGGCGTAACTGCCTGATAACGCCGCTCCCAGGCTCGCAGCGTATCAATGCTTAGGCCGGTCAGATTTGCCACCGCCCGAATCGGATATTGAACCACGCGCTCGGAACTCATACTGCAAACATAACCTATGGATTTCGATTGTGTCAAGCAGTTGTCATGGACAAATGCTTGACAGTAAGCTACACCTGGGCTAATCTCGAAATACGGCGCCCGGATGTGGGCGCATTGGAGATTGGCATGGGTAGCAGATCGCGGCGCTGCAAGTTCCGCATGGCTTTTCTGTTTGCGCTGGTACACGCCGGTGCGCTGGCGGTCATTTTTGTGCCCTTCTCTCCCAGTTTGCTGCTATGGACGGCGGCGACCTACGCAGCCCGGATGTTCGCGGTCACGGCTGGCTATCACAGGTATTTCAGCCATCGCAGCTACAAGCTGGGCCGCGCCGCTCAGTTCTGCATGGCCGCGCTGGCACAGAGTTCCGGGCAAAAAGGCGTTCTGTGGTGGGCAGCGCATCACCGCTGGCATCACCGCTACTCCGACGCCGAGCCGGATGTTCACTCGCCGGGGCTGCGCGGTTTTTGGTGGGCGCACGTGGGGTGGATACTGTCGAACGAGTACGACAGCTACGACGAAAAACAGATTGCGGATTTCGCGAAGTTTCCCGAGTTGCGCTGGCTGGACCGCTACCACTGGGTTCCGGCTGTTGTCTTCGCGCTCGTGGTGCTGCTGGCCGGCGGGCCGGCCGCGTTTGTGTGGGGATTTCTGGTTTCCACCGTCCTGCTCTATCACGCCACGTTCTGCATCAATTCTCTCGCCCACGTCTTCGGCAGCCGCCGTTTCGACACGCCGGACCAGAGCCGCAACAACTGGTTTCTGGCCTTGCTCACCTTCGGGGAAGGCTGGCACAACAACCATCACTTTTCCATGGCCAGCTGCCGCCAGGGATTTCGCTGGTGGGAAGTGGATATCACCTACACCGTGCTGAAGGTTCTGAGCCTTCTGGGCATCGCCCACGACCTGCGGCCGTTTCGAGTTTCGAGCCAGCGGGTCCGGGGAGCTGCCTGATGCGCATCGCAATTATCGGCAGCGGAATTTCAGGTCTCGCGGCAGGCTGGTATCTGAGCCGCAGGCACGAAGTCTCCCTCTTTGAGAAGGAGCCGCGCCTGGGCGGACACACCAACACCGTGATGGTGGAGAACGGTGGCGATCCGATTCCTGTGGATACCGGATTCATCGTTCACAACGATCGCACCTACCCCAACCTGGTGAGGCTGCTGGCGGAGCTGGGAGTGGAAACGCAGCCCAGCGACATGTCGTTCTCCGTCTTCTGCCGCCAGACTGGATTCGAGTATTCGAGCCGCGGCATCAATGGCTTCTTTGCGCAGCGTTCCAACCTGCTACGGCGCGAGCATTACCTGCTGCTTGCAGAGATTCTGCGATTCAATCGCACGGCGCCGAAACTGCTCGACCAGCCGGGAGCCGAAACGGAGACCATCGGAGACGCAATTGATGAAGGCCGATACCACAAGGTCTTCACTGATCGCTACCTATTCCCCATGGCCTCGGCGGTGTGGTCCATGTCGCTCGATTCCATCCGCTCTTTCCCGGCATTGACGCTGCTGCGCTTCTTCCACAACCACGGCATGTTAGGCATCAATACTCATCCGA
>JBEKZJ010000239.1:0-9462 GCA_049509995.1 Occallatibacter sp.
TTCGCGCTGGAGGGTGTGCTGGAGATTGTTGTGTTTTTCCAGTTCCGCACCTTTACAGGCTCGGGATGGGTTCTCTTTGACGCCATCGTCACGCTTCTGCTGGCATTCATCATTATGCGCCCCTGGCCGTCAAGTTCATCTTGGGCCATCGGAATCATCCTGGGCATCGACCTCATCCTGAGCGGTTCCATCGTGCTGGTGTATTCGCTGGCAGCCCGCAAAACCCTTGAGGCACTGTAATCGTCACCCTCGCAGTGGGCCGGCGGCCAGCGATCTCAAGTTGGATTCCCGTACGAATGAGAGGCAGTACTCGCCTCTCATCACACAAAAACTGCAATGAGGAGGTAGCATCATGTTCGATCGCACCTCAAGCGTATTCAAGGAAATGACGGGGGCGTCAATCGCATGGGGAGTAGTCTTGATCTTCCTGGGATTCCTGGCAATCGTTCTTCCCCTTGCAACCGGCATAGCCGTTTCCGAGCTGGTTGCGTGGATCGTTGTCCTGGGCGGCTTCGCATACCTGACATCTGCATTTGCCGGCCGGAACGCCAGAGCATTCATCTGGCGAATGCTGATAGGGGTTGTCTACGTTGCCGGTGGCGCCTATCTTGCATTCCACCCGCATTTCGCACTGGAGTCGCTCACCGTTGTATTGGCAGTGATCTTTTTCTTGGAGGGAGCGCTGGAGATTGCCCGGTTTGCCCAGTTCTGCGTTTATGCAGGCTCGGGATGGATTCTCTTTGACGCCATCGTCGCGTTCCTGCTGGCAGGCCTCATCTGTCTGCCTTGGCCGTCCAGTTCAGCGTGGGCCATCGGAACGATCCTGGGCATCAATCTCATCATTAGCGGCTTTACCCTCGTGATGTACTCGCTGGCAGCCCGCAGAACCCTGGAGGCGCTATGTTCATGACCGGAAGTATTCTGATGCTCACAATCGAGCTGCAACTCTGCCTTGTTGTGGCTGCATCGCTCCCCAATCTGAAGAACGCCCGGAGAGCAATGGCCGTTCGACGCGATGAAATGAGTCCAGTTGCCAAATCTCGCGGAGAACTCCGGTCAGCGATTGCCATGCGCGAAGGACTATGCGAGACGAGCTCGTGCGTTCGCGAGCGGAGCCTGCCGATCATCTTTTGATGTAGATTCCGACAATCCGGCCATAAGAAAGACATGATTCACGGTCGGCCGTGGGAATCAAACTAGAATTCGTGAAGGGAGAGATGACAATGTTGAATTCGATCAATCTGGCGATAGTTCAAGCCACCCCGGAGATGATTCATCGCTGGGGATGGTTCCTCGCTTTTGGAATTGTGCTGGCAGTGCTCGGCATTGCCGCGATGGTTAGGTCTTTTGCCGCCACGACAGTCTCGATGATGTTCTTCGGATGGCTGCTTCTGTGCGCCGGCATCGTCGAGTTTGTCAACGCGTTCATGGTTGGACGCTGGGCAGGGTTCTTCCTGCACCTGTTGGTCGCGATCCTCTTTATAGTTACTGGCCTGCTGTTCCTGATAAGACCGGTGATCAGCGCCGAGGCCGCGACTTTCGTGATGTCGTTGTTCTTTCTGATCGGAGGACTGTACCTGCTCATCGCCTCCTTGTGGACCCATCTGCCGGGCTGGGGATGGCAAGCCTTCGACGGAACCCTCGCATCGGTCATGGGTATTCTTTTGCTGGCTCAATGGCCCCTCTCCGGGCTTTGGGCAATCGGCCTCTTTGTTGGAATCGATCTGATCTTCGCTGGCTGCGCGTGGATCGCGCTGGCCCTTGACCTTCATAAGATGTAATTGGAAAACGCGCGGGAAGCGCATCGAGGGGGTTGAGTATGGAAATGTTGCCGGTGTCTGCATCCGATGTTCGGCGCCCAGCCTTTGCTCCTCAGGCATTTCCAAGCCTGCGAACCGAAAGGACCCGGAGTATGGACTCGCTCATTTCGAGGCAGCTTGAATCTGACGCCGCTATAGCTCCGCGCGCCATCGGCAATGAGTGGGCTCTTGTGCAACGGGCCATGGCCGGGGAAGCGAATGCCATGGATCTTCTTTTCGCTCCGCACATGCGCGGGCTCTATCGTGTGGCACTTGTCATGCTCCGCAACAAAGAAGATGCGGAGGATGCACTCCAGGATGGCCTGTATAAAGCATGCAGCTGCCTGGGTTCCTTTCAGGGCCGGTCGTCGTTCTCGACGTGGCTTACCCGCATCGTCATGAATTCGGCCCTCATGACTCTTCGCAGAAGGAGATCTCATTCAGAATCCTCTATGGACGAGGTTGAGGACAAATGGCCGGAGTGGCTGGCGCACGTCGCCGCCGATAAGCGGCCCAACCCCGAACAGGTCTGTGCACTGGTAGAACTCAACGCACTCATCGAAGAGCAGACCCAGAAACTCCCAACATTCGAGCAAACTGCATTTCGATACTTTGCTATCCATGGTTTTTCGATGAGGGAATCATGCCAGGCGCTTGGTATTCCGGAAGCCACATTTAAGTCGCGGATTCTCCGCACACGGCGCAAGCTGGCACACCGGTTACAACATTCGCTTGGCGAGGCCTGCGGCACATCGCCCAAGGGGAAATCGAGCCATGTTGCCCAACACTGATGAAGTCCCTGCAGCGGCTCCGGGCCTGAGTGCACGGGAAGCCGAGGCGCGGCTAGGCCAGTTCGGTCCGAACGAACCTGCGGCGACAACACACTACTCGCCTGTTGCCGATCTCCTGCACGTGTTCATGAATCCTCTGACGCTGATCCTGCTAATCGCCGCGGGAGCATCGGCATTCCTGGGCGATGCGGTCGATGCGGGGATCATCGGCGCCATTGTTCTTCTGAGCGCGACGATGGACTTCAGCCAGACCTATCGCTCGCAGCGGGCCGTCGAACGGCTCCATGATCAGGTTGCCCCGACGGCAACCGTCCTGCGCGACGGTGCGTGGCAAGAGATTCGGCGGCGCGATGTGGTGCCCGGAGATTTGGTTCGGCTCTCGGCCGGAGATATGGTTCCCGCGGACGCGCGCCTTCTGGATGCCCGCGATCTCTATGTGCTGCAGGCGGCGTTGACGGGCGAGTCGCTTCCCACTGCAAAGGCTGCAACTGCGGAGCCGGCCTCGACCAAAGCCGATGCCCCCAATATGGTCTTTCTGGGCACATCGGTGGTGAGTGGAACGGCAACCGCGGAGGTCGTCGCGACGGGTCCCCGAACGCTCGCGGCAACGGTCTTTTTTCTCGTGCTCTTCCTGATTGCCGTCAGCATTTTACGCCACCGCGATCCGCTTCAATCCCTGCTGTTTGCCGTGGCGCTGGCCGTCGGCCTGACCCCGGAATTCCTGCCTATGATCACCGCGGTGACGCTATCCAAGGGCGCCGTCGCCATGGCGCGCAAAAAGGTCATCGTCAAACATCTCTCGTCCATTCAGAACCTCGGCAGTCTGGACGTGCTTTGCAGCGATAAGACCGGAACGCTCACCACCGGGACGATGTCGTTCGATCGTTCTCTCGATGCTCTCGGGAAGCCATCCAGCCGTGCGCTGGAGCTTGGGTTTCTTAACAGCAAGTTCGAGACCGGCATTCGTAGTCCATTCGATGAAGTCATCGTTCATCAGAGTCCGCAAAACACTGAGGGTTACACCAAATGCGACGAGATTCCGTTCGACTTCGAGCGGAAGCGGCTCTCGGTCGTGGTGGAGGGTGAGTCCCACAGAGTCTTGATCACCAAGGGCGCTCCGGAGGGAATCTTTCCACTCCTCTCCGGTTACGAGATCGATGGCAAGGTGGAACCCATTGGGGAGGATGCCATCAGACGCATCCGCCAAGCCAGCAACGAGCTGAATGGCCAGGGATACCGCTCGCTTGCCGTGGCTTACGTCGATGTTGCCGTGCGCGAGGACTATTCAGTTCAGGACGAACGCAACCTGATCCTGGCCGGTTTTCTGACCCTTTCCGATCCTCTGTTGCCTGACGCCGTCGAGGTCCTGGCTTCGCTCAAACAGGATGGAGTTGAGGTCAAAGTTATCTCAGGCGACAACGACCTTGTCACCGCCCGCGTGTGCGCGCAAGTTGAGCTGGGCGCCGGCCATATCGTGACGGGCGACGAGATGGACAATATGACGGACCCGGCGCTGGCCCACGACGCCGAGGAAGCCCACGTCTTCGCTCGCATTTCTCCCGCGCAGAAAAACCGGATTCTCCTGGCTCTGAAGCACAACGGTCATGCGGTTGGCTTCATGGGCGACGGCATCAACGATGCGCCTTCGCTGCACGCGGCCGATGTTGGCATTTCCGTGTCCAGCGCAGCCGACGTGGCTCGCGATGCCGCCGACGTGATTCTTATTGAACCCGGCCTTCGGGTCCTCCATGACGGCATCATCGAGGGGCGCAAAGCCTTCGGCAACGTGATGAAGTATCTGCTGATGGGCATAAGCTCGAACTTCGGAAATGTCTTCAGCATGGCTGGGGCTTCTATCTTTCTGCCCTTTCTGCCCATGCTGCCGACGCAGATTCTGTTGAACAACTTCCTTTATGACCTGGCCCAGATTACGATTCCAACGGACAATGTCGACGAAACTTACCTGATCAAGCCCCAGCGCTGGGATATGGGCGTGATCCGCAATTTTATGGTATTCGTCGGACCCATCAGCTCTATCTTCGACTTTCTGACCTTCTATGTGCTCCTGCATTTCTTTCGCGCGACTCAAGCGCAGTTTCATACCGGCTGGTTTGTCGAGTCGCTGGCAACCCAGACGCTGGTCGTCTTCGTTATCCGGACCTCGAAAAATCCACTGCGCAGCCGCCCCAGCGGTCCCTTGTTTGCAACGTGCCTTGCGGTTGTTGCCATCGGCATGTATTTGCCGTTCAGCCCGCTTGCAAGAGTGCTCGGTTTTACTCCGCTGCCGCTCAGTTATTTTGTCTTTGTAGCCGTCGCCACCGGAGTCTATCTCCTGCTGGTTGAAGCAGCCAAACGGGTGCTTCTCCATGGGACAACCAATAACGACGCACCCAGGCGCCGAGAGGCACTGGTGGCCGCAACCTAGGTTTGGTGGTGAATCCGCCTTCGATTCGAAGGCTGTCGGGAAGGCAGGTAAGAACAGCGTGCCAGTTACGCAGCCCCAACTCGATGTTCAGACTTTAGGCGCCATATTTCCCATTGCAACAAAGCTCGGCAGGCGAGGTGAATCATGAACAAACCGGAATCGTCACCAGGAAAAAACGACCGCGAGGATGAGAAGAAACGCCTTGAGCAAAGCCGGCGCAGGTTTCATTTCGGCGTCAGCTACTTCATCGCCAGCTTGATTCTTTTGTGGCTCTTCCCGTTACTTGTTTTGGGTCCGTCGTCCCGGAACGCCGAAATTCCTTACAGCGAGTTCAAGACAAAACTGGCGAATGCTCAAATCGTGGAGGCGACCGTCGGCGAAAGGGGTATCGTCGGTACGATGAAAGACTCCAAACCGGACGGATCTTCTGCGGCTATCCCATTCAATACCGTACCCGCGCCTGGCGGCGATCCTAAGCTGATTGAAGAGTTACAAAGCGCAAATGTAACTTACCACTTCGAGCGCCCACCGAACCCCCTGGGTGGCATTTTGCTGGATTACCTTCTGCCGCTCGCGCTACTCGGCGGTTTCTGGTACATGGCCTACCGGCAAGCGGGCGCCGCCGGCGGAGGACTGGGCGGCATCTTTGGCGTTGGCAAAAGCAAAGCGATCGCGGTCAAGCCCGAGGATGTTACGGTCACATACAAAGATGTGGGCGGGGCGGATGAAGCCATTGCCGAGCTCCAGGAGATCATTCAGTTTCTGAAGGCGCCGGAGCAATTCGCTCAACTCGGCGGGCATATCCCCAAGGGCGTGTTGCTTGTCGGACCCCCAGGGACCGGCAAGACGCTGCTCGCCAAAGCCACGGCCGGCGAGGCCCAGGTCGCGTTCTTCGAGACCAGCGGCTCCGAGTTTGTCGAGATGTTCGTTGGCGTGGGCGCCGCACGCGTGCGCGACCTGTTCGAACAGGCGCGGAAGGCGGCTCCTGCAATCGTTTTTATTGACGAGATCGATGCCATCGGTCAGAGCCGCGGAGGCATAGCGCGCATGGGCAGCAATGACGAGCGCGAACAGACCCTGAACCAGTTGCTGGCCGAGATTGATGGCTTCAAAACCGACACCAGCGCGCCGGTGATTATCATGGCCGCCACCAACCGTCCGGAGGTGCTCGACCCGGCGCTGATGCGCGCGGGCCGCTTTGATCGCCAGATCGCCATCGGCAATCCAGATCTCATTGGCAGAGTGCAAATCCTGAAGATTCATAGCAAGAACGTAAAGCTGGCGGCCGACTTCGACATGGACCGGGCCGCCCGGATGACAGCCGGTTTCAGCGGCGCCGATCTGGAAAATGCCATGAACGAGGCGGCATTGCTTGCTGCCCGGAATAAGGCCGCGGCAGTTACGTTGAACGATTTCGAGGCTGCTATCGAACGGGTGATTGCGGGTTCCGAGAAAAAGAGCCGGGTGATGAATGAGCAGGAACGAACCACGGTTGCATACCATGAGGCTGGCCACGCGCTGGTGGCGGAATTGACGCCGCATGGCGAACCGGTCAGCAAGATCAGCATCGTTCCACACAGCCGCGGCGCTTTGGGCTACACAATGCAAATGCCGACTGAAGACCGTTATCTGCTCACGATCGACGAACTGAAGGACAGGATCGCCGTTATGCTGGGCGGGCGGGCCGGCGAAATGGTGGAGTTCGGGACCATCAGCACCGGCGCCAGCGACGACATTCAGCGGGCAACTGAGTTGGCCCGCCGCATGGTCACGGAATTCGGCATGAGTGAGAAGCTTGGCTCGGTGCGCTATGCAGGTCAACAGCTCCAATACCTGGGCGGATCGGTCGAGGACAATAGCCAGATCAGTCCGGAGACTCGTCAAGTCATCGACGCGGAAGTCCAGCGCCTGGTGACCGAACAGTACGAGCGTGCTCAGACGCTGCTGAAGGACCACCACGCTGCCCATGAGAGATTGGCCCAGCAACTGCTGAAGCAGGAGACAGTGAACGGAAGTGACGTGAAAGAGGCGCTGGAGAGCGGTCCGAGCTTAGAATCTCATGCTGATGGCGCCCAAAGGAGGTTGGCTTGATGCGAAGCTTAATGCCGGCTCTTTGCTTGTTGGCCTCGATCGCCGCGGTCGCCCTGCCCGGCTCTGCCCAGCCGAATCCTCGTCTGCAGACATTCTTCCGGGAGAATTTGGGGCTGAGTGAGGATCAGATCGCCGACATACGAAGTGGAATCCCGGTGGTGAAGATCCTTCCCTCTCGCACGCCGGCCGAGGTATTTCTTGTTGGTGCGGTCTACATTCACGCTACGCCTGAGAGTTACCTGCAATTTGTCCGGGATGTCGATCGCCGTCGCAAGCTTCCCAGTGTCCTGGCTCTCGGAGTATATGGGAATCCGCCGCTGCTCGCAGACTTGAACGGCGTTTCGTTGGACAGCGACGAAGTCCGCGACTTGCAGAAATGCCGTCCCGGCGACTGCTTGATTCAGTTGCCGGGCAGCTCAATGGAAGAGGTTCACCGGCTCATCGATTGGTCGGCGCCCAACGTAAGCCAACAAGTCGACCAGTTCCTGCAGAGCAAGGTGCTGCAACTTGTGCTTGCCTACCAACACGAGGGCAACCGGGCGCTTGGGGTCTATAACGATAAGCGCGACCCTACCGAGGTGGCCAAACAATTTGCCTACATGCTCAGCTACGCCACGGCCCTGCCGGAGCAATTCCCGGCGTTCTACCGCTACCTGCTTGCTTATCCCAATGCGAAGCCCGCAAACGTCGAGGACCGGTTCTATTGGGCCAAGGTGAAATTCGGATTGAGACCGACACTGAGGGTGGTTCATCTGGTCACGATGCGGGGGGGCCCTGCCGACGATGTGGCTTATGCCGTCGCCAGAAAGCAGCTCTATTCGAGCCACTACTTCGACACCTCGCTGGAACTCTCCTTCTGCGTCCGCGGCCGGGGCAACTCGAGGCATCCCGGCTTCTATCTGATCACGGCCCTGGGTAGCGAACAGTCGGCCCTGGCTGGATTCAGGGGAGGGATTATTCGAAGGGTCGCGGTGGGCCGCTCGGCTGCCGATCTCCAAGCCGCGCTCACGAATTTCAGGAATACGCTGGAAGCGAACAGCAGACCTTAGGAAACACGCCCGTCGAGTCATGCGCATAATTCGAAGTCGATAGTCGGCGCTCCCTTGAGTGCACTGCAGCTGATGCTGGCCTGGGCGAGCAGACTTGTGCATCGCACGAATCGAAGCGCCCTTATACAATAGCGACATCCCACTCAACGAGTGCGAAAACAGGAACCAAGGAGAAGAGATGCGCCCAAACGACGCAGTTGGAGGCTCCCGGGTGAATTCCTTGCCGCCGCGATGACCGAGTGGAATCTCATGCTTGTCCTGCCCAACAACCGCGACATGGTGTCCGTCTCCTACATCCACGTGCTTGCAGCAGCATTGCTGATGGGATTGGCGGCGGCCGCGCCGATGGGTCCTGTCAACATGATGGCCATTCGCCGCGGAGTTGTTGGCGGTTGGCGCCACACGCTTGCCTGTGGAATCGGCTCCGTCTTCGGCGATCTCGTTCTCTTCTCCCTGGCCCTCATCGGGGGTCGTTACCTCTTGTCGGGCCTGTCTAACCCGAAACTCCAGATCATTCTCCTGACCATTGGCGTGGTCCTTCTCTTTCCGGGGGGGATATATTTTCTGGCCATCGCCGTCAAAGATCCCCGTCGCGCCTTCTTGAGCGCTCGCCGACGCTGGAGGCAAGGACCGATCCCCGCGCGTCTAGCCGGGGAGGCCGCCGAAAGCTCTGCCTTGACGATCCTCAACCCCTTAACGATCCTCTACTGGGTTGCGGTCACCTCCAGTTGGCTTCCTTTTGCCTATTCAGTGTTGGGCTCGAGAGCCCCTGAATGGGGAGTCCTGATGGCGGGCGCCGGCTTGATGGCCTGGTTTGCCGGACTCATCGTTTTCGTCCGTTTCATTCCCCATCGCACCGGCGCGATCTTCTTCCGCATGGCAAACGCGATCCTGGGTCTAATCCTTCTGGGCTTCGGTACGTACTGTGCAGTGGTCCTGTCCCGCCATCTCTTCCGCTGAGACAAAGGGCCCAGGAATTTGCGGTTCGGGGGAATCATCGGCCGCATCCGGTCTCGCTCGGAGATAACATTGCTGACTGTCCAAACGAGAAAAATCGGCCGGAAGCTTGAACTGAATCATTCCCAATCCCCTTGCCCTGCGATTCGACGCCGGTCTTCGAACAGGCGTGTGGTGGCAACCCCAAAAATGAAGCCCCCGATGTGCGCCAGGTAGGCCACGCCACCAGTCTGCACGTCTGCCACTGAGCCGGCATCGAAGAGCTGAGAGATGAACCAAAAGCCGATCAGAAGTGCGGCCGGGATGAACGTGGTGCGAACAAAAATGAAGATGAATAGTAGCGAGCGAAT
>JBEKZJ010000024.1:0-43457 GCA_049509995.1 Occallatibacter sp.
CTGTTGTGCTATTCTCTGTCACGCGAAGGCCTCTTTTTCTGCTTCAAACACTGTCTTGACAACATGTTTGTAGCAGATGAGGCCTTCCGTGTCAGGGGATTCGTGAATTATCCGGGCTAGGCCAGCGCTAGATTCATGTTGTCGATCGCTTCGTCGATTTCCTGCGTGTTTTTGAAGCCTACGGTGGCGCAATCGATCCCGGCGTTCTTGAAAGCGAAACGCATGGCGGCCTGGCGGTCTTCGTGGCGCGTGAAGGCGCCGTCGCCAACGAGCTTCATGCTGATCACACCCATGCCGTCTTTCTTCACCTGCTTCACGTGCTCCACCACTTCAGGCACGTTGCCGCGGTTGCCATCATCCGGTACCGGGCCGTCCATGACCGTGCCGTTGTGGTTCATGCGGATCATTGCTACCTCGAGCCATTTGTTGCCCGGCATCTGGCGGAGCGCGGGCAGGCCATGGACCGATGCGCCACGCGCGCGAATGATCTTTTTAGATTGTGCTTCGAGGATGCCGTCTTGCCAGCGGCCCGTTGCGGCAACCCAGTCGGGCGTGTGCTGCCAGTGGAGAAGCATAATGTCGAAGTACTCGGTCTGCGACGTGCGGCGCATTTCGTCGAAACGCTTCTGCGGATCGACGCCCTTGTTGGTGGTCACCTTGGTCATGAGTTGATAGCTGTCACGCGGGATGCCTTTGAGCGCTTCGCCGAGCATGGCCGGGGTGGCATGCCATTGTTGCTGCCGGTACCGAATGCGAGGCGCGTGACCTGCATCCCCGATTTGCCAAGAGTGACCACGTCCGTGGCTTTGCGGGACGTGGCGTGCAAAGGAAAAGCGCCGAAACTGCTTACAGTTCCAACGGCAACCGAGGCTTTGAGGAATTGGCGACGGGAAAATGGACTCATGATGACCTCCTGGGCTGGGCCGGACGGCCGTGGGGAACAGCCGCTGGCGAGATCGTATCACGAGAACCGGCGCTCAAAAAAGGCTCTCGCCTGACGCAATATCGCCTAGTATCAAACCGAGAGGCCGCTCCTTCTCTTTGATCAGCTGGCGGTCGCACAGAAGTCGGGCAGGATCGGTCCTGTGATAAAGGATAATTGATCACCCCAGCTCTAGCCTTCCGCGACCGCCTGTGCGCAGCTTCCGGATCCGTGTTTAAAATGGTGGAACTCCCCGCCCTTGCTATCGGGTCATGGCGCTCGGCTCAATTCACATTATGCGCCGCGGCCACATAATTCTCTGCAAGAGGGCAGCCGATTTTCCGGATGCGATGGGGAAGCATCCCTGAACAAAGCGCCGTACCCGACCCTGTTGTTTTAAACAAGTTCTTAGATAGCCTGGGACACAGCTTCATCAACGAACCGGCGTTGTTGCCGATTCCACCGTCTCCGTCACGTTTCCATTATCGCTGTGGCGATTTCAAATCATCGGATACGACCTCAAAAGGCCGCATCATGTCGTGATCTTCATGCTCCAACATATGGCAGTGAAAGACATAGCGACCAGTAAAGCCTTCGAATCGAGCGATGATCGTGAGCACCTCTCGTGGGTTTACGACCGCCGTATCCTTCCATCCGGCCTCGTTTGCCGCCGGCAGGCGCGGAATTCCCACAAGTTCCAGGGTACCGTTGCGAAGAGCCAAGGGGTTGAAACCCTGGCGTTGCAGGATCTGGAATTGCACCAGATGCAAATGCATGGGATGCGCATCTTCGGTATTGTTGATAAATCGCCATTTCTCAATGGAGCCCAATTTCACAACTTCCGTGACCGGGTCGTCGTATCCCTTGCCATTGATTTCAAGTCCCAGGGATCGTCCTTGACGATCCATGCCTTCGGCCAATACAAGATCCCTTGTAGCGATGGATTTGCTCTCATCCAACCTGGTGAGCGGGCGCGGCGACATGCTGAACGATTTCCCGTTGCTGGAGAGGGGAAGGGTTACCCGAAACTGCATCAACTCAAGCAATGCCATATGGTGCGGCTTGAGCATGTCCCATCCCGGAAATGGAGCGGGGGCGTTGTTGGACAAGGTCACGGTCTTGCCTTCGAGTCCGGAAAAATCAACGATCAAGTCGGCGCGTTCAGCGGGTCCCAGCAGTAGCTTGTTCAATGCAACCGGGCCTGGCAGAAATCCGCCGTCGGTTCCGATCTGCTGAAATGATACAAGCGAAGGTATGTCCGTGGGGCTCTTGGCAAGATTGAAAAAAAGATTGAAGAACCGGGAGTTCGCGCCATTCAGCAGCCGCAAGCGATATCGGCGCGGCTCGACTTGCAGATAAGGATAGATAGCGCCGTTGACGACTGGAAGGTCGCCAAATAACTCAGGCGCCCACCAGTGCTGAGGCGGCTTTTGGCCATCGTCGAACGTCGGAGAGTAGACGAGCTGGCCCTGGTCGTCCAGCGTGCGATCCTGCAGCAGAAGTGGAACTTCATGATCGCCTGACGGCAGGTCCATGGCGCGCTCCTCGTCGTCACGCAGGAGAAAGAATCCTGACAAGCCCGCATATACGTTCAAGCGCGTAATGCCTTCCGCATGATCGTGATACCAAAGCGTCGCGGCCGCCTGACTATTCGGATAGTGATAGCTTGCCGATTGTCCGGGCGTAAACCACTTCTCGGGCAGCCCATCGCTTTCGGATGGACTGCGTGAGCCGTGAAGGTGCGGTACGGTCCTGACTGCGGGGGCCGGAGGCATTGCGCCGTGTATGCGGGGGTCAATAGCGAAAATATGCCGTGAAGGCAGATGGTTCTCCCACTGGACTACGATTGGCATGCCCCGCAGAGCCTCGATGGTTGGACCGGGATACTGCCCCTCATATCCCCACAGCCTGGTGGGCGGAAGCTGCGAATGCATCTGTTGTGTGAATTCCAACATGCGCACGCGATATTGAACCCCGTCCTCGCCCGTGCTTTGCGGCATCAATCGCTTCGGAACAGGCAGTGGATCTATATATCGCTCCAGCGAGCCAGGCTTGCGATATACCGGTATGGCAGCCGCAGGGCCCGTTGTATCGTCAGCAACGACGCCATGCGCAAAAACCAGAGCAGGTAGAGATGCAACGCACAGCTTGAGAAAATCACGCCTCTTTTGTGAATTCATTTCACCTCAAGGAGAGCCCGCCAAGCTCGAATCTCTCGCTTCCGGATAGCTTTGCCAGAGACAACGCTCCGGCGGCGCCCAAAGGATGCGCAACAGACTACTGCCATTCTATCTCCAGGCAGCGGCGACCACCACAGACGGCAAATCGGCGCTTTGCCCTTTCAGCTCTTGACTTCCAATCTGCCCTCTCCCAATGCTAAAGGGAACTTCTCCTGTTATTGGCCCAGGGGCGACGCTTATGAATTACTATATGCCACTGTGGTTTAGATGGACGAGAAGGGGATATGGGCAATTCCTTTAAGTATTCTGCTGAGTTGCGTGATCCGCGGGTAGAACGGAACCGGGAATATTTGCTGCAAAAGATTCTGTTGATCGCGATCGCAGCGAAATTGAGTGGGGCCGGGATCTGGAACGACACTGCAACTTCGCCGCCTCACTTCAAGCTCACTTTCCCCATGCAGCTTGGTCACTCAAAATGGGTGTCCACCTTGCCGATGAAACTCCACAGATCTTTGACCCCGTCAACAGGGGGAAGACCGCAAGCTTACTACCAATAGGTGAGACTGAAATTATCCAGGTACGTGGTATTCGACGATTGCTTGTGGTTTCCGTCCATTTGGTAGTTGGCGGTAATGCCCCACCACCTAGCAGGAACGGAGAACGGCGGAGTGGTCTTGTTTATGTTAGCGGTCACGCCATTCAGCGATATCGACTCGTACAGAAGCGTATCATCAGACTCCCGCCGCACTTGAATCGTTACATGGTTCCACCCGTTGCTTACGGGATTACAGGCAACGCCGGTTGGGACCCAGTGCGCAGTTGTGTCGTCCCAGGTATCCCATTCGTTTCCACCCGCAATGCGGCATTGGGTTCCCCATAACAGTCCGATGCCATTCATGTACATGTTGATGTCAAACTCCAGAACCTGCGTAAGCTCGAGGTTCGATCCGTAGAAGTAGGCATCGTAAGTGAAGTTGTGCAGGGCCGGGAGGAGCGTGTGGCCGGTGTCCGAAATATTTTGTGTTGTGTCCTGGCCGAGCACCGGAATCGACCAAAGGACATCGGAGTAGGGAGCGGTCCCACCGATATTGAACTCGGTCGCATTTCCGCTCAAAGACGGTGAACTGACGTGCCGGGACATTGACCAGGTAACTCCGGAACACGGGGCGGAGCAGATGTCATAATTCGGGGCCAACTCACCCCAGCCGTTCCATCCGTCACTGGCCTGCAGGTTGGAGAGTACCTTTTCTCCGCCCTGTACCGTGACATTGACAGGTGTGTAGGACGCCCCACCGCATTTGTCCCACTCTTCCACGACTGTTTGCTGGGCTCCCGCACCGAGGTTCACTTGGGTGTTCAGCCTTGCTCCATTTTCGACATACACGAGCTGACGGTTCACGTAGATGCCCATGGATGCTACGCCTTGGGAACAACTGCTCGTGGCTGTCGCTACGTAATTGGTAGGGGAGCTCACTGTACCGTTGTTTGCCGGCGAGGTCACATGGACGCCGGTCTGGTTGGTGGCCGTGATCTCCATCGAGACGAAGGTGGCTCCTCCGCAATAATCCCACTCTTCTACAACGGTTTTGTGGCTTCCCGGATTGACGGAAAGAGTGGTCTTCAGCGCGGTTCCATTCACGGTATAGACCAACTCGTTGTCCATATACACGCCCATGGATGCTACGCCCTCCTGACAGGTGCTCGTGGTGGCGGTAGCCGCGTAGCTGACGGTTGAATTCACTGTCTCACCATCCGACGGACTGCTGACGACAACGGTTGCGAATGCGGGTGCGGCGAAAGCCGTGAGGAGCAAAAGAACGGAGGAAAGGGTTTTCATGAATATGCCTCAGCGGGAGATGAAAGCCCGCAGATGTTGAAGTTGCCGCAGCACTCCTTCCGCTGCGCCATGTGAGCGAAGGGGCCTACTCTGCTCGATTATCTAGATGGGCTGGTGTGAGCGACGCACGACGCAATGCGCCGGATGAGAACTCAACAACCTCTTTAGATTGAATAGTTTCGGCGGCTAAAGAGGGCGTACTTCTCTAGCATGCCCAACCGAAGCTCGGCTCAAGCCCAAGAGTGCTGGAGAAATTGATGAAGCGGCTATCCGGGAAGAATCACCCGCTCAAAGTCTCCACATAACTCCCGAACTTTGGCCGCCCTGGAAATAGAGCAAAACAATACTAAATCAAATTGTGCTAGCTATTAGTATACACCTCTCCGAGCGCGACAAGCCTTATACTTCAAGATATCTCAAGATATTTCAAGATGGACATCCGCATTGCTGGTTGGACGGATTCAATGAGCAGAACAGCACACTTCATGCCAGAACGACTGGCGAGGCGCCCAAACCAAAGTCAGCGCCTACTGCGGAGCATTCTGCTGCTGTTCCTGGATATGCTGCAATCGCCGCAAAGTCTGCTGCACGCGCGTGTTGTCGTCCCGGTCGTCTTGCGACGGAGCCGGAGAGATGGCGCCCGGACCTGTTGCGTTCGAGGCCGATGGGTTCCTCTCCAACTCCCCCTGCTCGAATTGGTCGCGGTCAGCGGAGGGAACCAAACGTGGATTGAGCGGCGTGAACGCCGGAGCATTGCTTTTCTGCGAGATGAGCAGCAGTTCGCGAGGGGTGCCGTCGCTAGCGCCGCCCACCATGATGAAGTTGTAGCCGGCGCCGACGAGGAGAGCGGCGGGAACCTCACGCGAATTACCTGGGCCGTAAACGCCAAAGACGCGATGGCCGCCCTTGAGCCCGTTGATGGTCATGCCGCAGACACCAGCCAGATCTTGCAAGATTTGGGTTAGGTCGGAGTTGTTCGCCTCTACCGTTAGTTTTCCATTCCTGAGGCTCACCGTAGCGGGTTGTGTGGCTGCATCGGCAGGGGCAAGGAGTTTTGCTGTTTTCTCGCCAGGTGCGCCGTCCAAGTGCTTGAGTCCAGTCGCTGAAGGCGTCAGTGCCGGGTGTGCGGCGTTCTTTGCCAAGGGCTCATGCGAGCCAGGGGGCAGCGTGCCGGGAGTTTGCGTCGCCTGCGCGCAACCGGCAGATGCGGCGCAGAGCCAAATGGCACAGCAACCGCAAATCATTCTGCACTTCGCCAAAGTCCTTTCACCCATGTCGAAAAACATTGGTAAGTTCCTCTCGGCTGCTGTGACCGAGCGACAGCCAACTTGCATCAAACATTAATATGCTGGCAAGGATCTGCGATTCGCCGGCCAGACCCAAACGGAAGGCTGCAGCCATGCTTTTGAGACCCCCTAACGTGCCACGCAACCTCTTGTTGTTTCTGACCCTTGCGGGCGCGATGCTGCCCCTGACCGCGAGGGCCGCTTCCTGCAAAACGCAATCGCAAATGACGGCCGCACAACGCGATGCCCTGTCGAGTGCTGCTCGCACCATGGTTGGCGAGGTGCAAAGTGGTGACATGCAGGCGCTTCGGGCGAACACGATTCCTGCGGTTGCGGCGGATTTCAGCGGAATTGCGGGTTCGGTCGACAGTTTGCGGCCTCTTGTGCAGCGAGCGGCCATCACCGTTGATAGCCTTTATGCGCTGGACGCTTCGACCGAGTCTGCGGGCACCGCTCGAACAGATTTCTATTGTGGAACGCCGGTCGTGGTGTTGAACTTTACCGATCTGCCGCCAGGGACGTATGCGTTGGCCATTCTTCACGCCACCGGCGTACCACATCCGCAACAGATTTCACTGATTCTGTCTGAAACGGCTGAGCATCGCTGGATGCTTGGCGGCTTCTTCAGCAGGCCCATGATGGAGGCAGGCCACGATGGCCTCTGGTATTGGGTGTCGGCGCGTAAATACGCACAAAGAAACATGAATTGGGATGCCTGGTTCTACTATCGCATAGCCGCCTATTTTCTGGATCCGGTGGAGTTCCTGTCCAGTCCCAATCTCGAGAAACTGCAGCATGAAGAGGACAAGGTACATCCCGACAATCTTCCCGGCACAAAACCGCTGATGCTCGCTGCGCATGGTTCTGTTTTTCAGGTGACGGCGATTGACACCACAGCTGCATTTGGCGCGCTGGATCTCGAAGTCCACTACACTCCTGACGCTGCCCAGACAGCCCAGTTGCGCGATCCACCAACTGCGCGAAAGCAAGTGACCGAGGTGATGACGGCGCTGCTGGCGCTACACCCTGAACTGCATGACGCCTTCCATGGTATCTGGGTGCAGGCGGATCAGGGTTCTGCTTCTGTCTTTTCGTTGGAATTGCCGATGGACCAGATTGTTCCCGGGACCCAGCCACCGATGACAAGTTCGGATTCTGCTACCCGCTAGAGGGAGGGCCGCCAAGATCCCGTCTGGGGACGGATCTGTTACTCGGTGTGAAACACATCCGGTTGCGCCGCGAAGGCGGCCTGATGAGGCGGTGCAAAAGAAAAATACCGCCAAACTCTCGCTTCACGGATGACAAACATCGCTCTCTTTGGCTTGCATCTGCATCATATTGATGTAGCGGAAAGTTCAATTGCCGGCGTTCGGCCGCTTTTCTATGCGCTCAAAAGGCTTCTCGATATCGCGCACCCTCTGGTCCACTGCTGTGGCGGCCCTGGTCCTGCTCGGCTGCAGTGGATCGTCATTACTCTGCCAGGTCCAGTCCGCACCGCCTGCGCAGGCGCAACCCACAATGCCCGCCACCATGCGCGATCCCACGCATCCTGAGGTTCAGCAGCGTCTGGATGTAGACCACGATCCGATTCCCTCGCCCGACGCTGAAGACAACGCGCCTGTGAGCACAGCGTCGCCTCTCGCTCCAGCCCGGCCCGGCGAGATTCAGAAACGGCAGGACGGTGTCTACACCATGCACCAGGATGTGGATGAGGTTCTGTTGACCTGCGCGGTAGTAGACCAGAAAGGCCGATTGATCACGGATTTGAGCCGCGGTGACTTTCGCGTCTGGGAAGACGGAGTTCCGCAGACCACCAGCTCGTTTCTGCATCAGGACCAGCCCGTTTCGTTGGGCATTCTCGTCGATAACTCGGGCTCGATGCTCGACAAGCGTGCGGCGGTCAATGCGGCCGCCTTGAACCTGTTGAAGGCGTCAAATCCCCAGGATGCGACGTTTATCGTGAATTTTTCCGATCGAGCCTTCCTCGATCAGGGCTTTACCTCGGACATCGACGCGCTGAATCGAGGGCTCTCGCACTTCGATTCCAAGGGCACTACGGCCTTGTACGATGCGGTGGCCGCTTCTGCGGACGAATTAGCCAACCACGGAAAGCTCCCAAAGCAGGTGCTGCTGGTCATTACGGACGGAGCGGACAATGCGTCGCGCCTCGACCTGGAACAGGCCATCCGCCGTGTGCAGAACCTGGGGGGACCCGTGGTCTATACTATCGGACTGCTTTTCGGGACCGACAAGGAGGAAGCGGACCGAGCGAGGGCCGCTCTGGAGAGGCTGTCGCAGGAGACGGGCGGCATCTCTTACTTCCCGCATTCCTTGCAGGATGTGGATAGCATCGCAGCGGAGGTCGCACGCGATATTCGGGACCAGTACACCGTCGGCTATCGCTCCACCAGACCGGCCAGCCTGGGGGGCTACCGGGTTGTGCGCGTCGAGGCGAACGCACCCAAGCATGGCAAGCTGATCGTGAGGACGCGCAAGGGCTATTATGCCAAGAAGCCAGCGCCGCAACACACGCAAACCGCGCAAGAAGCCAAACAGTGATGCGACAGTCAATCGCGCCGGCGATAGTCCAACGGGCGCGCCTTGGAGATATTTGCGTTGTGGGACAAGGCCGGGATGGAAGGCAAACTCAGCGCCAGGCCCATGGGACGGTTGGATTTTCGCCCGCTGTATCCGCCCGTCGAACCAGGTCAGAATTGGGCAATGAAAAAGAGGAGCCGCGAACGGCTCCTCTTTTTCATCGCTGCTATGTGAATCAATGTAGATGGAAGTCCACGTCGATCAGGATCTGCACCGATACAGCATGTCCCTCGTACATGGCCGGCCTGAACTTGTACTGCCTCACTGCTTCGATGGCCTTTTCGTCCAACCCCATGCCGAGATGACTGATCAGGCGGACGTCTTGCGGGTTCCCTTGTGAATCGACAATGAGTTTGATCGAAACGCTGCCCTGATAATTCGCTCGGCGAGCGTCATCTGTGAATTCCGGCTCAACGGAATGGAGGACCTGCGGTGCGCTGACGCCTCCGCCCACGCTCATCAGGCCGCCACCGTAACCGCCACCGCTGCCCGGGCCCACTCCACCGCCGCTGCCCGAGCCAATGCCGCCGCCGCTGCCATGGCCGAATCCTGAACCGCTGCCACTGCCCTGCGAGGCCAGCGCGATCTGCGGCGACTGGGCCATGCCGAGATTGGGTAGATTGTTGTTGTCCGGCATCTTCACCAGCTCGGCCGGCTCAATCCCCAACTTCGGCCTATCGATTCTGATGATCTGGGCAGGCGTGATCTCTATCTTCGCAACCATAGTAGGCAGATGTCCCTTGCTGGCCTCCACCAGATCATGCGCGCCGCCGCCGCCGCCGCCGCCCATCGCCTTTGCCACCGGCAAGATCATGGGAGGAATGGAAAGTTTGACGTCCACCGGCGTTACAATCGTGGCCGGCTGCAGCATCATGCTTGTGCGAGCTTTCACCGCCAGTGATAGAACCAGAGTGATAACGACGACATGTATAACGAATGAGATAGCGCTCGATGTTTGGTCGCGCTTGAACACCAGCGAATCAACCGCGAATATCGGCCGCGAAGTCGCCTCCATCGGCGCGAGCTGATTCGAGGAATGTCCATCAGGCAGGTGTGACCCCATGGATGGCCATGTGGAAGCACCTGCATCCTGCATCATGCGGCTGGAACTCTTGCCAGATAGCGTACCACCTAAGATCGATTTGGGAGTCGTCGTTACCGAATTGCCCATATCATTTTGCCGGAGGTAGAAATCCCGGCATCTCCTCTCCTGGTTGACCACAGGTTGACTGGCAACGAAGGCAATCGAATTGCACGGCTCCAACATCAGATGGCCGAGCTTAACCCGCTGCCTTACCAAATGCCCTTATCGCTTCCAGTGATTCTTTGCCCAACCACAGCTGCTGTGGCAAGCCATGGCAATAAACTGAGTCGGGCGCCGTTCTGCAATTCCCGCTTTCGCAGTAGACCGGCAAGTTGTGATCCGTAGAGCTGAATGGATTGCGGCATGATCGGGACACGCAGAAAATCTCGGGCGTAGTAGACTTCATCGCCTCCAAAGCGCGCTGCAGTTATCACGAACTGCGGCAAATCAAGACCTGAGCCGCTGTACTTCTTCACGTAGTCCGACACAATCGCGAGATAAGTCGCAACCCCTTCCCAGATGCCGGCATTCGTCGCGGAAGAGCGCAGGTCCCCGTAGTCAATGCCACCCGCTTCCGACAGCGCGGCAGTATCGACAATGTCGCACAGCCGAAAGTAGAAATGGCGGTACATGCGCTGCAGGGTGGAAATCATCAGCCGGTCCGACGTTGATGGAACTCGAAACGCCTGATTGCCGATCAAGACCCGCCGGGTACGTTCCGCGAGGCGCGAGGCAATTGTGACCTGTTCTCCAGTTTGTCCCAGGCGGCCCATGTGAATCTCGACGGCCTCGGGTAGTCCGGGTATAAGAAAGTTCCATTTCCCCGCCAGGCGGTCTCCCCAGCTTCGCGGAGCAATTTGCGCGTCGAAGTGCCTCCTCAAAAGTTTGGCTATGTCTTCCGAGTTCGCATTTGTGTACAGATCGAGGTCACTGCCAAGATCGGGCCAGTGATCAAGCGATTTGATCACCGCGACGTCATATTCTTGGTATTCGAACGCGGTGCAAATGTCTTCGAGGAACGCCAGAGCCGTGGTGATACGCGCCCGCTCAGCCGCAAGGGCGGTCTGCGCCCATTCGGCACGAGTGTCATCCTTTGCCTCGCGCATCATGTTAAGGAAAACTTCCAGCCCGCGCACAACCACGTGATTCAAATTGGCCAATGTCAGTAAATCGTCAAACTCCTCCCGGCTGATGTTTCGAACTTCCGACTGCAGCCCCGCAACCATCGACAAAGCTGCATTATCGCTGTCCTGCGGAACCAGGAGCAGGCGAGAAAGGAGGGTCATCGATTGATGCGACGGAGACTCTGCCACGGGCTTGGTCATTTCAGCGGGATCCTCCTTGAAATCAATGAGGCGGCTGCGGCGCGGATGGGCTTACCGCAGGCGGGACATTCGAGGGCGAAGGCCTCTCTGGCGGCACGCTGGAATCGCCGCCCGGCGTATTATTGCGAAGTGTCAGTTCAATCGGACCTGTTTGCCGGCGACGATCCTGACTGTATTTGTCAAGCACGCCATCGACCTGGTGGTCGCTATCTGTGGCGACTGTAAAGAGCTTCTTGCCCTCGGCGGAACGATCGGTCGCAAGTCCGACGCGGGTGTTCGAGTCGCCGGCCTTCCGGGCCTTCTCATAGAAAAACTGTGCTGTCTCGAGGTCGCCATCCCTCTCCGCAACATATCCACGGTTGTTGAGCGAAAACGCGCTGGCTGGATCGAGCGAGTAAGCATGGAGAAAGTCCTGCCTTGCCGCAAGCCAATCATTCTGATTTGTCGCGGAAACTCCACGCAGGGTAAACAGGACGGCGCTCACCTCTGCACCGTCCATCTTCTTCATCCGTTCTTCCAATCGCCTGGCGCTCGCTAAAGCCATGGCACTGACGGATCTTCCTCTCCAAGAGCGATCCAGCGTAACGACTACGTGTTCCGAAGAGTGCGATTCAGCAGCCGCGCCGTAAGATCTCAAAGCGTTGTCGTAGTCTCCGATAGACTCGTCGGCTACCCCCAGATTGTTCAATGTGAAGGGATTCTGTGGATCCAGGGACAGTGCTTCCCGCAGAAGAGCAACGGCTTGAAAACCCCGATTTGCCGACAAAAGGTCCATGGCGTCCACATTCATGCGATTCACCCGCATAGGGACGTCCTGGAGACTCTCGAAGGCGTACTGCATCGGCTTTCCTTCCAACTGCTTAGCATTGCTCCGGTCGATGTTTGCATTGCAGCCTTGTTCCGATGCCAAGGCATAGAACTTGTGAGCCCGATCCAGTTCGCCCTGTACCTCGGAGATGTAGCCCAGGTTGTTCAGGGTGAAAGGGTCGGCAGGATCGTAAAGATATGCCTTGTAGAAAAGCGTTGCGGCTTTTTCGTACTGCTGTCTTTTGACGGCCTCAACGCCCTCACGATTGAGGCGCTGCACGGGGGTCAACTCGCTGCGCCTTGGGATAGTGATTGCCAGAACATCTCCTGCCCAGGCATCGTGAGACCCGGAGACTGCGATGACCGCAATGACTGCAATTAAGCATAGTGACGTCCTGGACATTGTGCTCTTTTGACCTTTCTGTGCGGCCGACTGAGGATAAAGTCAGTTGGGCGCACTTATTTAGATGCGCAACACTGGGCTGTATTGCCAGCATGCGAAGCAGTTTTTATTTGTTTGAAGTCCTACGCAGGCCACCCGGACTCACTCGACGCCATCAAACTGCTTGTATAACAAATTAGCATCAGCAATTGATGAGGGATGTGCTAAATGGATCGCTTTCTCGCACTAGTGATACTTGGCGGCGTGGCAATTGCTCAAATGTCGGTCGCAGATGCAAAGTCAGGACAAAGTGCGGGCCCGCAGCCTGCGTTAAGGTCTGAAAGTTCGTCAGGCGATTTGCCCGCCTCGCCGCCCGCGCCCCACGGAAAGAGCACCATTTTAGGCGGCGAGATCCGGAGTGTAGATCCCGTGCGTGATGAGCTTTCGCTGAAGGTTTTTGGTCAGCGGCCAGTGAAAATACTGTTTGACGAACGAACACAAGTCTATCGTGATGGGAAAAAGATTTCTCTTCGCGATTTAGGTTCCGCTGACCATGCCTCGGTCCAAACGGTGTTGGACGGAACAAACGTGTATGCTCTGAGCATTCATATGCTGTCGCGATCACCCGAAGGCGAGTACCAGGGCCGGGTGCTGAACTACAACCCCGACACGCGTGAGTTGACCGTTAGTTCCGTCTTGTTTCGTGAGCCCATCAAGCTACTCGTGCCGGTCAATACACCGGTCGCTCGCGTGGGACAGGCTGCATTTTCTTCGGCGCACCCTGGATCGTCAGATCTTGTCAGGGGCGCTCTCATCTCGGTCAAATTTGAATCGGACCGTAAGAGTCGAGGCGTTGCCAGCCAGATCACGGTTCTGGCCACACCAGGATCTGTATTTGTGTTCAATGGGAATCTCTCTGTGCTTGACATGCACTCTGGAATATTGACTCTGGTTGATCCACGAGACGAAACAAGCTATCAAATCTCCTTTGATTCCGCTCACCTCCCGGTAAGCCGGAATCTCCACCTGGGAGATAACGTCATGGTGACCGCGGATTTCGATGGCACCCGCTACGTGGCCAGCGCGATTACCGTCAACTAAGCTCTCAAAGCCGGTGCGCCACGTGACCTCGTCGGTCTGCTTGGCCGGCCTGTCTGGGTCCGCAGCGGGAACGAATCTTTTGTCTGGCCGGCCGATCCTCCTCCGCCCGAGCCTCCTACTTTTGCAGTAAGGGCGCCGCGCAGTATCCGCCGCGCCTTGTGCAGTTGGGACTTCGTGTTCCCGCAGGTGCATTTGAGCATGGAGGCAATTTCATTATGATCGAAACCCTGGACGTCGTGAAGGAGAAAGATGCTGCGATAACCGGGCGCCAGAGCAGCAACGGCGCGATCGATGGCCAGACGGTCAACGGCGCCGGCTTGTGTCAGATCACGAGTGCCGAAACCGCGTCCGGCGCGTTCTTCAGGGAAGTTAGCCATCAGCTGATCGAGTGAAACCACAGACAGCACGCGCTTGCGCAGGTGCATCAGCACGGTATTGACGGCCAACCGGTGCAGCCATGTGGTGAAGACGGAGTCGCCGCGAAACGATCCAAGCTTGCGGTGCATCTGAAGAAAGGCTTCCTGCGTGAGGTCTTCGGCCAGCGATGGATCGCGCACCATGCGCATGCAAATTGCGAAAACGCGCCTCTTGTGCTGCGCGTAAAGTTCTGAGAAAGCATCATGACTGCCGGCCTGGGCACGGGTCACAGCATCGGCCTCGCTGGATTCAGCTGGAGCCTGGAGACGTTTGTACCCCAAAGCAGGAATTGAAGCAGAATTCAGCAACGAAACGGGAAAGGTCGAGGTAAGCATGTGCCTCCATCATGGACTTGGGAATTACCCTTTGTGTCCACTTACTTGCGGCGCGCGTCTGCTTTGCTCATGGGTTGCGGTAAGCAGTCGAGTTGAAGAAGCAAAAGCAGGTAAAAAGTTGCGCCGCTCGAGCACATCGTTTCGCGATTATCTTGTGGCAGGCCACACGAGTTCTGCCGACTGGATTGGCAGATCCGAAGTTCCTCCGAGTCACGATTTAGTTTCCCATTTATGTTGCCAGCCGTCTGAGCCATATTGCTCAGAAATGTAAGGCGGTCAAATTGCGGCGGTTGGTGTCACGGACGGAGTAAAAGGAGGCCGGCAGTTGGATGTCAAGTTTTTGAGTATGCAGGAGAGTTCAGCGCTCGGGGGATGGCGTCTGCTTGCGGCGGCTCTGGTTGAAACAGTGACTGGCGCCATTGATCTCCAGGATGTGGGTCATCCATTTGCGCCGTTGGCCCGCTTCGGGCTCCCTATACGATTTGAAAACCCGCTTCTGGCGCGATGGACCGCCAGGTTTGTTGCGTCCCCACCTACAGCCTCCACCGCATTTTTGTGCAATATCAAACAGAGGTCGCGGTAAAGCTTCGGTGCAAATCAAGCCGAGAGAGAATTGTCAATTGAAAAGTGTTGTGGCAACGGTTTGGCGCAAGATCACGAAAGCCGACCAATCAGGCCGTAGCTCTAGCCCAGCTGGAAAAACTGGGGTAAAGGGGATGTGGATGAAGGTTTCGGCGGAGTCGTGGCGGAGTTCATAGTCTGCCGGACACGTAGAAATCCATCTCGTGCGACTCATCGAAGAAACCTGACGCTATCGCTGGGAGAGGATGCCTGTGTCCTCTGAAATCGACAGCCAAATTCACCTAAAACGCTGTCTTGGACAAGAGTGGTTCGAGATCGGCTTCAGCTGGTCAGGCCAAAGCCACCTTACACCCTCTGCTCTTTTACACAATCGAATTTACGTCACCAATTGCTGTCCCCGGTTGAAATAGGCCAAGCAGAGTGGTATATTGCGTCTGTGCTGCCCACCATCGTCGTTACTCCAAACCGATGGTACGAAAGATCGGATCGATCAGGGAAGTTTCAAATTCAGGACGTGCCCCCGGCAGGTACGCCGTTGTGGCGCGGCACAAGTCTGCGGGATTCTTCAGAAAGCTAATTTTCGGTGAAGCCGGGCACGATTCTATAGCGGATTTTTTCCAATCAGCGAAGACGCCGAAGAAAAGGGCCAATGAACTGCCCCTTGGCGAACATCGCCGGAAACAGGTGACTATGCGCTTTCGAACTCGCGCCTTTCTGTTTTGCTTTGTCCCTTTCGCAGTCCTGCTGGCCGCCAGTTTCTGGATGGCCCAAAAGCTCGTGCAATCGACTGTGCGCGATGATTTGCGTAAATCTCTGCGCGAGAACCAACTTGCGATGGCCCGCGCGCAGTCGAAAGCCGACTTCCAGGATGGCCGTTTTCTTAAAATTGCAGGAGAAAACGCGGCGCTGAAGGCCGGAATGCTATTGTTTGGTTCCGAATCCGGCAGCGAGGATGCACGCAGGACGATGGAAGATCAATTGCGCGAGCTTGGCGAACAGATGGGCTTCGATTTTCTTTCCGTTTCCGCGCCCAATGGCGCGCCTCTTGCGGGCGTCGTCCGCCAGGGAGGAGAAACATCGGGCGGGAAAAGCCAACTCGTTTCATTGGATAATGCCCTGGTCGAAAACAGCGATAAAGGCCTGCTTGTGATCGGCAGTCGCACACTCCGGTTCGCATCTGTACCGATAGATAAGGACGGAGAAAACATCGGCTCCCTTTCAGTGGGGGAGTATTTTGACTTTCCAGGGGTCGCGACTCCCGCCGTGCTGATCCATGACGGAGAAGTGATCTACGTCAACATTCCGAATGTCTCAAAAAGAGAGGTTGAGGCGGCGGTTCTCGGCTGTGCGGGCCGATCGGAATGTGATTTTCGATTAGGAGGCGTCAACTGGATATCGGTTCCCATGCAGGACCTGGGCGGTGGGTATACCTTATGGAGTCTCGAAAACGTGGACGAGGCAACAGGCCCCATTCGATCGAGACTGCGCAATCTTTTCCTGACCATGGCATTCGGTTCCGTGCTGGTCGCTCTCTTCTGCAGCATTGTCTCGTCCCGTTCCATTGTGAAACCGATCGCGCATGTGGTCTCTCACCTCCGCAACGCAGAGCGTACCGGCGTCCTCCCGGAGTTCAAAGTCAAGATCTCGTTTACGAAGGAGATCCGGGAGCTGGCCGAGAGCTACAATCGTGCCGCCGTGTCTGTTCGAAATGCACGCGAGAATCTGGAAAGGGCTTACGTGGAGTTTGTCGGTTCCCTTGCAAACGCACTCGATGCGCGCGATCGGTATACTTCCGGTCATAGCTGTCGCGTCAGCCAGCTTTCATGTGCAACGGCAGACGCGATGGGTCTTAGCCCCGAACAGGTCGAACGGATTAGTATAGGTGCGCTCTTGCACGATATCGGGAAGATCGGTATCGACGACAGCGTCCTGCAGAAGCCTGGGCGCCTCACCGGCAAGGAGTTTGCCATTGTCAAGCAACACCCTGTGATTGGCCGCCGGATTCTCGAAGGCGTGCAGGGCCTTGCACGCTACCTTGAGGCCGTGGAACTGCACCATGAGAACTGGGACGGCACCGGATACCCGAAGGGCCAATCGCGCGAGGAGACGCCGGTTGACGCGCGCATCATCCACGTGTCGGACGCTTACGACGCAATGACTACCAATCGGTCCTATCGGCAGGGAATGACCCACGAGCAGGCCATCCGCGAACTATTCACACATGCAGGGACGCAATTCGATCCCCAAGTTGTTGAGCTGTTCGTGAAATTGCCGCTCGATGTTGTGACCGGACAACCGCTTCTGTCGGAAGATTGCGGCCAGGTGGAGGAATTTAGGGCGGTGGAAGCAGGATAATGAAGGCTCCCCCCTCTTGGTGCTTATTCCGGTGATGTGGGCCGGTGATTCCGGTTGGCCAGAATCGGAGCGAAGCGAGGCTGGTTGCTTTTTTACATTAGCCAGGTGGCCCACATGAGTCAAGAAAAGGGCAAATAGAATATCAGGCAGCATCATTTCGTTTCTTGCCCCGCTGAGTGGCACGATTGTGGATTCCGTTTCATGTGGGCACGATTCCATTTCATGAGGGCCAGCATTCTGGTGGATGTGGGCCACGATTTGGGTGAAAACCAAAATGCGGACCGCTTCACAACTGAATCCTGGACCGCTTCCGGTGGAATCAGCGGACCACTTCGACGAGAATCCGCACTAGGCAGCTCTCAGCGCTTCCGCGTGTGAAGGGAACGCTATTTGTCCCTCGTTGATTCCCTGACGATCGGCACGGCGGCCTGGCTGAAATCCTCGTGCGAGTGTTTCTGCTTTTTATGGAGATCGAAGTGTGCCTTACCGCTAGTAATCTTCGTCCGCATGCGCCGCGAAGTGTTCTGCGACCTCCCCAAAAGATGATTCCACGCCCTCCGCGTACTGCTTGAGCAAGTCTTCGCTTACAAAGACATCTTCGCCCGCGAGCGGCTCACTTCAAACGGCCCTATCGAAACCGCCCCGATCGGGAAAACTGTGCCGAATCTCGCCTCAACCACCGGGGCGGTCCCGATAGGGACCTAACGTTTCTCGGGACTGATTCATGGAGGCCGGCCCTCGAAACGTGCTTTGGGCTGTTAACCGACAAGTGAGAACCGGGGCAGATATCGAATGGAACCGCGGCTTTCGAGCGCGCGTATACCTAGAAACCGGCTCGAGCGCGCGGGGAAAAGGAGAGGCGTGCCCGCTGATATGTCACAAGAGGGGGAAGCATGAACGCCGACATGCGACTTGCCATGCGCCAGTTGCGCAAGGCGCCCGGATTTGCCGTAACCGCAGTGCTCACGCTGGCGCTGGCCATTGGCGCCAATGCAATTGTGTTCAGCGTGCTGAATGCGCTGGTGCTGCGCCCGCTGAATGTGCCGCAACCGGAAAACCTGTTCATGGTGCAGCGCGAATTCCCCCGGGGAGTGACTCCCTCGCAGTCGTATCCCGATTACCGGGACCTGCGCGACCGGAACCACAGCTTCGAGTCGCTGATTACGTTCAACATTATCGGGGGAGTGGGGCTGGATACCGGGAGCGGGAATCCCGCCGTTGCCTGGCCGTACCTGGTGAGCGGCAACTACTTCGACGCGCTCGGCGTGCAGCCATATCTTGGCCGGTTTCTCCATGCATCGGACGAGCACGGAAAGAACAGCGCGCCCTACGTGGTGCTGAGCTATGCCTACTGGCACAGCTGCTTCAACAGCGACCCGGCCGCGGTGGGCCGGACGGTTCAAATCAACAAGCATCCCTACACCATTGTGGGAGTGGCGCCGGCGGGGTTCCGGGGCACGGAACTTTTCTTCGCTCCCGACTTTTTTGCGCCTTTCGTGGATATGCCGCAGATTGCCGGGTGGGATCCGCTGGATGAGCGCGACGACCATTTCACGTGGGTCATCGGCCACTTGAAGCCCGGGGTGACACCGGCCGCGGCGGCAGCGGACCTGAATACCATTGCCGCTGCGATGGCGAAGACGTATCCCAAGGAGGACGAACTGCTGAAGTTTTCCCTGGCGCGGCCGGGACTGGTGGGCGATACGCTGGGGCGGCCGGCGCGGGCCTTCATGGCCGGGTTGATGCTGCTGGCGGGCCTTATCCTGCTGGCCGCGTGCGCCAACCTGGGCAGCCTGTTCGCGGCGCGGGCGGCGGACCGTTCGCGGGAGCTTGCCGTGCGCATGGCCCTGGGATCGAAGCGGCGGTACATTGTGCGGCAGCTTTTCACGGAAGCGATCCTGGTTTCACTGGCTGGCGGGGTGTGCGGCATGGCAGGAGCGGTGGCGATTCTGCGCGTGCTGAGCACGTGGCAGCCTATCTCCGGCATTCCCATCAATGTGCCGGTGAATCCGGATGTGACGACATACGCGCTGGCGCTGCTGCTTGCCATTTTCAGCGGTTTTGTGTTTGGGCTGGTTCCGGTGCGCCAGGTATTGCGGTCGGATCCCTGGCAGGTTATCCGCTCGGGTTCCTCGGGCGGCGGGCGTATGCGCCGCTTTACCCTGCGCGAGGCGCTGCTGGGGCTGCAGATCGCCATCTGTGCGGTTCTGGTTACCGGATCGCTGGTGGCGGTGCGGGGGTTGGCGCGATCGATGGAGAGCAATTATGGTTTCCAGCCGCAGGACGTGATGCTGGTGCATACCGATCTGCACATGGGCGGTTATGATGACGACCGGCAAACGCAGATGCAGCGGCGCATGCTCGATGCGGCAGCAGCCATCCCGAGTGTGACCGCGGCGGGTTATGCCGACCGGCTACCGCTGAGCATCGGCGGCAGCGACTCCTCTGTCTTTGCGGACAGCACCACGGATTACCGGCCCGCGAATGTCATCGCCGATGCGCAGACGCTCGATGTATCCCCGGACTACTTCCGCGCGTCCGGCACCGCGCTGCTGGCGGGACGAAGCTTCACGATGGACGACGACAAGAAAGCCCCCGCGGTGGCGGTCGTGAACAAGGAATTTGCGCGCAAACTCTTCGGATCAGTGGAAAAGGCAGTAGGCGGCCACTTCAAGAAATGGGGCGGCGACCGCGTTGAAGTGGTGGGGGTGGTGGAGGACGGCAAGTACGAGACCTTGACGGAAAGTCCTCAGCCAGCGATGTTCTATTCGTTCTTGCAGGAGCCCTTCGGCAACACCTGGATCATCGTCCGGTCACAGCACGGCGCACTGGAGGTCGCCGGCGCTCTGCAACGGTCTCTGCGCCGCCTCGATCCCGCGCTGCCGCTGGAGATCAAGACCTGGAACAGCGAACTGGAATCGGCTTTATTCGCCGCGCGCGTGGCCACGGTGGCCCTGGGCGTGCTGGGAGTGCTGGGTGCGATGCTGGCCATTACGGGCATCTTCGGCATGGCCTCATACGCGGTGAGCAAGCGGCTGCGCGAACTGGGCATCCGCGTGGCGCTGGGCGCCAACCGGCGCGAGGTGCTGGGCGCTGCGCTGGGACGGGCCTTCCGGCTGCTGGCGATCGGCTCCGCGGCGGGCATCATCCTGGGCGTGCTGGCGACCCGCGTGCTGTCCTACATCGTCTATCAGGCCACGCCAAGTGACCCGATCGTGCTCGGCGGCGTCATGCTGACGATGTTGGCCGTTGGCCTTGTCGCTGCCTGGATCCCGGCCCGGCACGCTCTCAACGTCGATCCGATGATCCTACTGCGCGACGAGTAAGATGCGGGCCAATAATTGGGCATCGCTGCACTTCTTCGGGCTCTGTCGCGAAACGTATAGTTGCGGAGGATCGCTCGACGGACGAGTATGTTTTACCGGCGGGCACACTGGAATCTAGACCATCGGCGAGGGCCAGATCGACGATGCACTCATCGAGTTCTTTAGATGGAAAGTTTTTCGGAATTCTGAGTTCCGGTCGAATAACCGGCAAGCCGGAAGCAACGTGAGCCAGATCACGTTGGGGACGGATAGCCGACCAACCGGGCGGAACGCGCCCGGGAGACCAAGAGAACTTCCGACGACTGCGAACGTACAGCTCTCCAACGAGGATACAATTCAGACGAGCCAGACCGGAAGAAGGAGATTCCGACTTATGCGGCCAGCCATGAGGACCTCTGCGAAATGTTTGCTGTCGCTAGCTTTCACGGTAGTATTCGCAGCCGCCGCAACTCCGAAGCACTATTCGGGGATCGTTCACGACTCTCTCCCTCGATTCTATTCCCCATAACCGAAGCCAACACAGAAGAGAGCAGCGGTGCCAAACGGATCACATCTATCGATATTCACAGCGCAAAGAAACTAGTGCAGACTATCCGTTTCGAGGATGACGAGGACGCACCAATTGATTTCGCGCCAGGGAACTTGGTTACCCTCAAAGATGTGGCTTGCGATGGGTACAAGGATTTGCTGGTACGGAACCTCGTCGGCGTGCACGGAGATGCGTGGCATCACCTCTACCGATTCGATCCGGCCAAGCGCCAATTCGTTGAATATGCCCCTTTCATTGAGTTAGCGTATAAGGGCGTCGATTGCCGTACGAAGGTCGTCAAGACCTATGTGAACAGCGGAGCGGCGGGCTGCATTTACGAAGCCGGTTGGTATCAACGGGTCAATGGGGAGCTCTTTCCAGTCCGAATTGAATCCCAGGACGAGGACGATAACAGCTCGTTTCTTAGGACTATCAGAGTTTGGCGCAATGGCAAGGCAATTGTCCTGTCGACGAATTCAATTCCCGCGGACGATTGTCACGAGCCGAATAAACCGATGGGCAAGCAAAAGAAAAGATGCGTCTTCTGCGCTGTCAGCTTTGAGTTGCGGTCGTATCACCGGCAACTCGTCAAGTACCAATTGATCAATAGGCCCGCATGCCTTCGGCATGGACCATGTTTTCGGTGCCCTGAAGCTTCAACTCGCAGCATTACAGTGCGCTGGTCGACCTATCCGACTCCCGCCGGGAACGTTTGTCTCAACACAGGAAACTCGACACAATTGATGCAGCAGATTCTTATTCTGCGTGTTAGGGTTCTCGGCGAGAAAGATCCTCGCAAGTCGGCCAGTGTTCGCCGATCTGCCTGGGCATGATCCTGGGTTGACGAGAACAGGCCATAAGCGGCCAATCGGTGCCCATTTTGCGGATATGTAAAATATTGCGCGCAGCAGGAGCAATCGGGCTATTGCATCGCCAACCCGACAATCCGCGGAGAGCTCGAATCCAGGCTCTCATTTGCGCCTTCAGCAACGCACGGTGGATTCCAGGAGTCGGAGGGCCGTCAGGAGGCGATCTCGTCCGCCTGGTGGCATCTAGGTTGTGGCCAATGCCAATCTACGCTCAAGCAACGACCGGAATCACTCCGTCTGAAGAAAAAAGAATCCAGCTGAAAAATAATACACCGACGCTCTCGGCCGTGCTACTCAGAGCAGCTTCACAATCGGACGTATTAAAAAGGATTGGCCGCTTATCTCCGCCGTAGCGCTCAGTGAGGGGCCTGTCGGTCTTGCCTCACGGGTTCCGGGTGTGGGGTACGCGAGCGGAAGGGCGCCCTGCAGGAAGCTAGCGCTCATGTTGTTGCAGCGTGTTTCAAAGATGGCTGCGCGGGTGTTGGTTGAAATCCCGCAGGGGCTAAAGGCCGCGTTGATTTTGCGACACTTGCGGCACGACACCCCGACCCTGAAGGGTGCCCCGGTACCCGGTCGTGCCCTTTCAAAGCAGCCTGGACGACGGCGGCTGAAGCCGCCCCCTTTCAAAGCTGACTTTCTGAGGCGCTTCCATTTCCCCGGTCCCTATTCTCTGTTCCATGCCGTTTAGATTCTTACCAGCTCGCGCTGAATCTGTCCCGTGACCCACGCCTTGCCCGGCGCGGTGAGCATGTCCACTTCGCTGCGCACGCCGAACTCGGGGAGATAGATGCCCGGCTCGACGGAGAAGCACGTAAGCGGCAGGATGAGGCGTTCGTCGTGAGTCTCGAGATTGTCAAGGTGCGCGCCGGCGCCGTGCAGCTCGTGGGAAATGTTGTGGCCGGTGCGATGGGTGAAAAACTTGCCGAAGCCTGCCGCATCGATCACCGCACGCGCCGCGTCGTCGCCCTCGTAGCCGCAGATCGGCCGCCCCTCCGCAAAGGCCTGCTCCACCGTCGCGATGGCCGCGTCGCGGGCGTTGCGCACGGTCTCAAAAACCAGTTGCTCCCACTCCGTCGGCTCGCGTCCCACCACCCCGGTCCAGGTAATGTCGTAGAAGACGCTGCCCGGTTTCTCCAGCCGGCCCCAGATGTCGATCAACACAAAATCGCCTTCTTCGATGGGCGCCGTTTTCTGCGCCGTGGGCTCATAGTGCGAGTCGGAACTGTTGGCGTTGGCGCTGACATTGGGGCCGTTCTCCCACACCAGCCCTTCGCGCCGCATGGCCTCGCTGAGCCACTCGACCATCTCAAATTCCGTCAGCCTGTCCGTGCCGCCGGTGGGGGGTCGCAGCCGCCGCCCCATCTCCAGCCAGCCCTCGGCCAGAATCCCATCGATGGCCCGCTGCGCCACGCCGTGGCTCTCGACCTGCTCCTGGCTCAGAACCGCTTCAAACTGGCTTACGAGATCGGCCGAACTCACGATCTCCTTGCCCAGCCCGCGCAGGAACTCCACCGTCCCGGCGTCCACCATGGAGACGTACATGATGGCGTTGTTGGGGGAGTACTGCATGGCGACGCGGTGCGCATCGGAGAGCATCGTCTCCAGTCCGCCGGCGAGCTCCTGCCAGCTTGAGTACTGGCCCTTGCGGCCAGGCAGCGAATCCAGACGCCCCTGCTCAATGCGATGCACCAGCTTGCGCGGCTCGCCCACGGCGGGCACAAAGTAGTACCAGCGCCGCGTGATGTGCGCCTTTTCGTCCAGTCCCAGGATGCGCCCCGCAATGGGGTCGCGGTGATGGTGGTCGTAAAACAGCCAGCCGTCGAAGCCGGCCTCGCGAATTGCCGCCTGAATTGCGTCGAGGTTCATACCGGCCATTCTACGCGCGCAGGGAATGCGCGTCAGCGCCGTCTCTACAACGCCGCCAACGCCTCAGCCTGGCTGGGAAACAGCCCGGCGTACTTGGTGATGCCCACCATCGTGAACACCTTGGTAAAGTGCGGCGAAAGACCGTAAGCGTATACCTTCTGGCCGGAGTTCGCGGCCTCGATCAGCAGTTGGATCACCAGCGCAATGCCGCTTGAATTGATGTAATCCACTTTACTGAAGTCCAGCAAAATCAGCTTGACGGCGCCCTTGGGCAGCGCCTGGTAAGCGCCCAAAACCGCGTCCTTTGAAGTGCTGGCAATATCCCCCTCAAAACGGAGGACGGTCACCGGGTGTCCGGCCGGGGAAGTGAGCTGGTCAACACGCGACTTGGTTTCGCTCTGCACGATCGATAGTCTCCGTATTCTCTCGGTTATCCCGCATCTTTATCCAGCCTGATCACCAGCCGGACGTAACTGCTCTTGCCGTCGGACCCGGCTACCCACTCCACCTCGTCCACCAGCGCCTGGATCAGGAACATGCCCATCCCGCGCGGGTCTTCCTCGCCGTGCATCTTGCGGTCGATGTCCGGTTTGGCCGGCTGAGTCTTCATACCCTTGCCGTCGTCGATGACCTTAACTTCCAGCGAGTCGACCCCTGCCGACAGCACCACGCCTACTGACAGCTTCTCGTTCAGCCGGTTGCCGTGCTCGATGGCGTTGATACACGCCTCGGCCACCGCCGTCTTCAGGTCCTCGATGCGGTCGTCGCGGAAGCCCATCAGCTTGGCCACCGAGGCAGCCGTGCTCATGGCCACCTTCTCGAATCCCATCCGCGACGGCAGCCGGACCTCCACGGTCGCGGTTTTTATCTCGCTCATGCCGGCATCTCCGGGTTACTCCTCCACCGGCACAGCGCCAGTGCGGTCATGTCGTCTGACTGCGGGCCGCCTGAAGAGAATTCATCGAGCGTCGCCCACAATGCATCGAGAATATCATCAGCATTCTCAGACGGGCACTTGGAAAATTCATCCAAAAGACGTTCCGGCCCAAATTCCTCATCCCCCTTGAACACCTCCGTCAGCCCGTCGGTATAAAAAAGCAGCCGCGCCCCCGGCGCAAACCCGTGCCGCTCGCTCGCGTAGCGCATTCCCGGCAGCAGCCCCAGCGGCGTCCCTGCGGCGTCGAACTGGTGCGGCTTCGCGCCCGGCTCAATCAGGAATCCGGGATTGTGGCCCGCGTTCACCACCTCTACCTCGCCGGACTCCGGGTGGAATCTCAGGAAGATCGCCGTCACATACCGCCGCCGCGCCTCTTCGCCCTCGGCCCAGTGGTGCTGGTTCATCCGCGCCGCCAGCTCGTCCAGCGGCATTCCCGTCACCGCCATTGCCCGGAAGGCCGAGCGGAAGCTGGAAGCCATGATGGCCGAAGCCAATCCCTTGCCCGCCACGTCCGCTACCGCCATCAGCAGGCTGCCATCCGGCTGCTCCACAATATCCAGGTAATCGCCGCCCAACTCATAGCAGGTAACGGAGCGGAAGCCCACCGAGTATCCAGGGATCGAAGGCAGCCTCTGCGGCAACAGAGACTGCTGAATCGCCCGCCCCGCATCCAGGTCCTGCTGCACCCGAGCAAACTCCACGTTGCGCTTGTGGTTTCGCGCATTTTCCAGCGCCACCGCCGCCTGCAGCGCCAGCCCCTCGATAAAGTCCGCCTCGTAAATCGTCAACTCCCGCCCGTCCGGAGGCGCCACTACCAACTCCGCCATCCGCCTGCCGTCGCGATCCTCCAGCGGATAGCGCAGCGCCGCATCCGTGTCGGCCGCCGGCTCGTCGCCATAAACCAGCCCGGCAGAAGGAAACGCCGCCCCGGCCATCTCCAGTTCCCGCACCACGATCCGCAGCACCTGCTTCAGCACCTCTTCCTCGCGAATCGTCGAGTGGACCTTCCGCGAAGCCTCCAGCAGTGCCTGCAGCCGCGCCACCTGCTGCTGCAAGTCGATCGTCTCGTCATTCCCCGGGATCTCCACGCCAGCCGCCATCCGTCCTGTCCTCCGTGGATTCTCACTCTACCACGGCAACATGATCCCTATCTTCTTTCCCGATTCATGGAGCTGAAGGTGGCTTAAACTCGAGGCGTGGAGGTAAATATGGTCCTCTGGAAACGCGCCGTATTCTTCGGACTCCTCAGTTGGTTCATTCCTTTTGCCATCTCCTTCGTTGCATTTCCCTTGAAGAAATCCAATGCTCCGCTCTTCGGCACGCTGATGTACCTCGTTGTCTTGCTGACCGCCGGTGCATTGCTCATCGGCTATTTTCGAGCCCGTCCCGTGCTGGTTCGCGAAGCCCTGGTCGTCGGAACGCTGTGGTTCGTGATGAATCTTGTGTTCGACTACCCGATGTTCGCCTACGGTCCCATGAAGATGACCGCCCACGGCTATTACTCCGAGATCGGCCTGGTCTACCTCACGTTTCCCGCCTTTGCGCTGATGGCGGCGCGGCTAACGAAGCCGCCAGGCTCATAAAGGCGTAGAAACACCTCGGGCGGATCGTCGATGAGAGCGAATGGCAAGACCGCACGCTCAGGCATTTTCTTTGTTTCCAACATCGCTGCTGTTTGCGGTCAGCCCCGCACCACCGCCCGAATATCTTTAGTCTCCAATATCCGCTTCTCATACCCCCGCTTCGCCACCGCCAGCATGGCCCGCCCAATCTCCCGCGTGGTTACTACCTGGTTCGGCAGCGCCCACCGCAGCACCGGCAGCAGCGGCCCGCCAAGCTTATAAACGACCCTGTACACCGGCGTCCTCGACTGAATCCCATCCAGCGGCTCAATCAGCCCCGGCCGGAACATATACGGCTTCAGCGGCAGCCGCAACAGCGCATTTTCCGTCCGTCCCTTCACCCGCGCCCACATGATCCGCCCCCGCTCCGAGCTATCTGTCCCCGCGCCGGAAACATAGATGAACGTCATTCCCGGATTCACTCGGCTCAGCGTCTCCGCCGCCGCCAGAGTGAGCCCATACGTCACCCGCTCGTAGTCCGCTTCCTTCATCCCGCTCGACGAGACCCCCAGGCAGAAGAAGCACGCATCGAACCCCGTCAGCTCCCCCTCCATTCCCGCATAGCTCGATAAATCTCCATGCACAATCTCTCGCAGCTTCGCGTCCCGCGCTCCCGTCGCCGTCCGCCCGACGGTCACCGCCAGCCCCACTTCCGGATCGCGCAGACACTCCCGCAGCACCCCTTGCCCCACCATCCCCGTCGCGCCAAACACCAGCACCTTCATCGCGTCACCCACCTGGATGCAAGCATAATCCCCATCCCAATCCCCACCCCGATTCCTCCGTAATCCCACCGCAATGATGGATACTCGTGGTGTGCGCAGCGCAATCCTCATGGCGATTGGTGTGGCCAGTCTGGCCGGAGCTTGTTGCTGCGACCCACAGGTTCCGCCCACCTGGCCCTCCGCCGCAGCCCACGCAGCGCAGTTTGCCCCCCAGGCCCGCGTCGTTGTCCTCGATATTGCAAGCGGCCACCTGCTCGCAGCCAGCCACCTGCCTGAAGCCGCCCGCACCCTCGCCGCACCCGGCTCCACGCTCAAGCCGCTCGTCCTTTACAGCCTGATCGCTTCCGGCCGCTGGGACCCATCCCGCCGCGTCGCCTGCACCCGCAAGCTCCGCATCGCCGGCCACTCCCTCAACTGCTCCCACCCACCCGCCGACCCCATGGACGCCCGCCAAGCCCTCACCTGGTCCTGCAACACCTACTTTGCTGCCCTGGCCGGCGCCCTCGCCCCCGGCCAGCTCCGCGCCCTGCTCGCCCCCACCGGCCTGCTCAGCCAAACCGGCCTGGCTCCCGCTGAGGCAATCGCCGTCTTCCACGACCCGCAGACTCCCGACGCCACCCGCCTCGCGCTGCTGGGCGTAGACGGAGTTCTCGTCACTCCGCTGGAGCTGGCCACAGCCTACCGGTGGCTTGCCTTGCAACTAGCCGCGCCGCACCCGGAGGGTACCGGGCGACCGCCCGCTTCTGCCGCGGCGCAGGTGGTCCGCGACGGCCTTCAAGATTCAGCCAGCTTCGGCATGGCCGGCGCGGCATCTCTCGGCGGAGTCGCAATCGCCGGCAAAACCGGCACCGCCAGCCCCGCCGCAGGCGGCCAGAGTCACGGCTGGTTTGTCGGACTGGCCCCATCTGACGCCCCCCGCGCCGTCATCGCCGTCTACCTCCCCGCCCGCCACGGCGCCGACGCCGCCCGCGTAGCCGCCGACCTTCTCGCCCACTCTCCCCTCAGGCAGCCGCAGCCATGAAAGCCATTCCGCCGTCGCCCAGACGGGTCCTCTTGCTGGCCCTTCTCGTTGCCATCGCACCAGCTCTCGCCCAATCTCCCCTCGCAAAACCAGCCTCACACCCTCCCGCAACCCTCCGCGTCGGCCTCTGGACCCTCTGGCACGACAAAGACCTGACCATCTCTGCCACCCCGGATTCCGGCGCAACCCTCCGCACCTGCGAAACCTGCGCCGCATCCCCGCTCAACTACCCCATGCAAATTCGCGCCACCGCCTCAAAGCTGACCCTCCCAACCAATCGTCAACCCGCATCCGTCCGGCTCACCGGCCCCATCACCCTCGCCGCCCACGGCGAAACCCTCACCCTGCACAATCCCCTCCGCGTTTCCGCCCGCAACGGCGAACTCATCCTCGCCGTAACCCTCCCCGTCGAGACCTACGTTGAGCGCGTCGTGGCCAGCGAGAGCGGTTCTGCCGACACCCCCGAATCCCTCAAGGCTCTGGCCATCGTGGTCCGCTCCTTTGCCCTCCACCAGCCCCACGGCCACACCGATTACGACCTCTGCGACTCCACCCACTGCCAACTGCTCCATTGGGGAGCAAAGCCCCAGCCTGATGCCACAGAAAAGCTGGGTGCCCCATCCTTTCCGCGGCCCTTTGCGGAAAGGGTGGGAAACCTCGCCGCCCACGCCGCCACCCTCGCTACCGCCGGCGAAACCCTCTGGTTTCACGGCCAGCGCGCCGAAGCCTGGTTCCACCAGAACTGCGGCGGCCGCACCGCCTCGCCCTCCGAGGTCTGGCTTGAAAAGGGACCAGCCCGCAAGCCCATGCCCTGGCTAACCTCGCGCACTGACAGCTATTGCACCGCCAACGGCGCCCGCGAGTGGTCCGCCAATCTCTCTCTGTCCGATCTCACCGGCGCCCTTGCGGCCGCCGGCCTCGTTCGCCCCGGATGGAAAACCCTCACCGTCGCCCGCCGCGGCGAGTCGGGCCGCGCCGTCATCCTGCTCCTCGCATCGACCGAAATCTCTGCCTCCACCGAGATCACCGCCGAAGACTTCCGCCTCGCCGTCGGCCGCGCGCTGGGCTGGAACCGAATCTTGAGCACCTGGTTTGAGGTCTCGCGCCAGGGCGACCAATTTCTCTTCCACGGCCGCGGCTCCGGCCACGGCGTCGGCCTTTGCCAGGCCGGCGCCGCCGCCATGGGCGCCTTGGGCCACGACTCCAGCCAGATCCTTGCTCAATACTTCCCCGGCGCCATCGCCGCCGACGAATCCACCGGCTTTCTCTGGCAAACCCTCCGCGCCCAGGGCTTTGCGCTTGAAACCCTCGCTCCCACCGACGCCGTTTATCTGCCCCAGCTCAGCCAGGCGCTCGCCGATGCCGAATCCCGCTCCGGCCTGCAAGTTACGGACCCCATCACCGTGCGCGCCTTCCGCTCCACGCCGGCCTTTCGCGACGCCACGCTCGCCCCCGGCTGGGTTGCGGCCTTTACTGAGGGCAACTGGATCGCCACCCAGCCGCTCCCCACGCTGGCGTCGCGAAAACTGCTCGTCCCCATCCTCCGCCACGAGTTCCTGCACGCCCTGGTCGAGAGTCAGGCCGTATCCAACGCTCCGCTCTGGCTGCGCGAGGGCCTTGTCGAAGTTTGGAGCGGAGACGCGAAGCCCACCACCACGCCGCCCGCCCTCAAGCTCGACCAGATCGATCGCGCCCTCGCCCACGCCGCCACCGAAGCCCAATCCCAGGCCGCCCATCGCGCCGCCGCCTGGTACGCCACTCGTCTCCTCGACCGCTTTGGCCGCGCCCAGGTCCTTGCCTGGCTCCGCTCCGCAGTCCCGGCAAGCGCTCTCGCCGCCCTGCAATGATCCGTCGCGTACGCCCCCGCGTCCATCCGCGGCACGCCCCGCTGATTTATCCTTCCATCGATGCGCCAGACCCTGTCCATCGCCATGATTGCCATGAACGAGGAGGCGAACCTGTCCCGCACCCTCGAGAGTGTTCGCTGGGCCGACGAAATCATCCTCGTCGACTCCGGCTCCAAAGACCGTACTCTGGAAATCGCCCATTCCTTCGGCGCCAAAACCACTTATCACGCGATCAAAGGCCACGGCGAACAGAAAAACGTCGCCCTCGACCTCTGCACCTCCGACTGGATTCTGCTCCTCGACGCCGACGAAGTCCTCACCCCCAGCCTTCAGGATGAAATCCGCCGGCTCCTGGCCTGCGCGGACGGCCGCGAACCCAAATACGGCGCCTACTGGATTCCCCGCCTGAACCTCTACTTCGGCCGCTGGATCCGCCACGGCGGTTTCTATCCCGATCGCAAGCTGAGGCTCTTCCGCCGCGGGGCGGCTCGGCTAAGTGAAGGCGTCGGCCCTCACAGCACCCCGCAGTTCACCGGCCCCAAAGGCAAGCTCAAGGGCGATATGCTCCACTACGCCTATCCCACCATGGGCATCTATCTCGAACACATGAACCGCTATAGCTCCGAGATCGCCCAACTCCTCGTAAAGTCGGGCCGCACCAGCAGGTCCCTCCCCGGATTTATCTGGAACACTGTCCTGAACCCCGCCGCAACCTTCGTCTATAACTACTTTTTCCGCCTAGGGTTTCTCGACGGCCGCGAAGGCCTGATCCTCCACATCAACCACTCCATCTACATCCACTGGAAGTTCATCAAAGCCTGGCGGCTGGGAGCGGGGAAAGAGTAAGCCTCTCCACGAAGCTCATAGCTGGTCTTTGCGATAGTTGTCGAGATAGATAGTCATGGGCTGTTGCATCTGGTCTCGATAGAGGCCCATCTTGAAGAAGAAGAATCCGTGCGCCGGATATCCGCGGGCCGCGCGGTAAGCGGTGACACCGGAAAAATGCGCGATGGGCTGGCCATTCAGCCAGCCGTCGATTACGCCGTCGTCGGTTTGCGAAAAGCGGGTGACAAAGCGAAAGTCGAGCCACCGGCCGCGCATCTCTCCCTGCGATTTGTAAAGAACTGCCTCGCCGTCGTCGTTCTTGCGCGTGAGGAAGAGAACGCCACCGATATAGCGAATGGCGAGCACCGGATTGTCTGGCCGGCAGTTGCCGGTGTCGCATAGCTGCTTCCATTGAGAAATAACCAGGCGGGTGCTGACGATGGGGAAGTCGGCGGGGAGATAAAGGCTGAAGGAATACTGGTAGGTTTTTCCCGATTGCGCCCAGAGACGCGGGGCTTCCATAAGTTCGTCGCGCTCGCTGGCTGGGCCGTCGTCGCTTCCTGGTTCAAAACGGTCGTTGTGATGCACGGTGATCTGCGCCGCGCTGTGGCCGCTGCGGACGACCTGGTTTTGAATGGAAAAGGCGCCGGGAACCATCCGATCGGTGATCCAGATGGAACTGAGCTGCGGGCTCTCGAAGGTGTCTGCCGCATGGATGGGGCGGTGCAGAACCCATGCGATGCGCAGGCAGCCCAAGGCGATGAGAAGCAGAAAGACGGCTGCAACAATCAGCAAGAAACGGCGGGGAAAAGTCCTGCTCATTACGAATGGCTCTCTGGTGGGGGAATGTCGGCCTCGGCGCTCCGGTCGCGCTCCGGCGGCCCCCCCAGCACCGGCACCGCCACCATCACCTCCTCCGCCGGAGGTTCCTGCCGGCCAAACAGGGTAGCCCACCATCCCAGCAGCACCACCCACGAAGCTACCGCCAGCAGATAGGCCACTGTGAGCTTCATCCCCACAGCCCACACCTGCGCCGTCACCGTCCCGTGCGGCTCGCCCGCAAAGAAATTGCCCGGCAGAGCCACGCCCACCACCGCCGCCAGCACCACCCCCAGCCACCAGCGCCAGTTCCACAGCAGCCGCAGAACCCTCCGCCACGGCAGCCGCCAGCCCCACTGCGCCGCGGCCGCTCCATACGGAATCACCTTGGCCGGCACCACTACCCAGCGCAGCACCCACTCCAGATCCGTCAGCCAGAGCTGCAGGTGGTCATAGGTGAAGACCCTGGCCCTCGCTCCAGCCGAAGCCCGCGAGTTCAGGTACCCCGCCCACAGCGGAATCTGGTCGTCGCACCAGTCCAGCACCGCCCACGCCGCCGCGCCCACGGCAATCCACACCAGCAGCGTCGCCGCGCCCCACACCAGCTTGACCCGCTTCCCGTCGTCGTCCGCCAGCCCCCGTACCGTCCCGGCCTGCAACTCCAGCGCCGAGATCACCAGCAGCAACGGTATCACCAGGCTCAGCACCACCTGCCAGACGTGCTTGTCCGGCAGCCGCGTCCATCCCGCCCCCGCCAGGATCAGCAGCAGCGTCCCGCCAAACTGCGCCGCAACCCAGCCCCACGCCCGCCGCAGTCTTCCAGACAGATTCTTCAAGGTTTCCTCGCTCACTGCTGCACCTCCAAAGTTGCCGGGTCGGTCGTCGCCTGCACATTCGCCTGATACATCGGTCCCGCCTGCGCCGGGCTGATGGCAAATTTGCCCGGATTCACCACCTTCAGCAGGTACGCATACTCCCGCCGGCCATTGAACTCCGTGTTGAAGAAGGCCGCCCGGTCGTCGTGGAACTCCTTGCGCGTAAACCAGTCCGCCCACCAGTCAGGCTTGTTGTTCAGCGTGTAAAGCCCTGTGTTGGGCAGGAACTCCGTCCCCGCCGGAATCGGATCCTCCGCCAGCAGATACTTCCAGTCCGTCCCATTCAGCGCCAGCCTCACCGCTACAATATCGCCCACGTGCACCGGTCCCTTCAGCGCAACCAGGTCATAAGTAATCGCATCGGTCGGCTTGGGCTGGTTTTTCTGGAGCACGTAGTAGTCCCGCGTAATGTTCAGCGCCAGTTTCTCCTGCTGGTAGAGCTTTTTATCCGCCGCGTACCACGCGCTCTCCGCCGACCAATAGGTAATCCCGTTGCCGCTCTTGCGAATCGTCACCTGCCCGCCCGAGCCCGCCTGCGCAAGTTGCCCCGGCGCAACCTTGATCTTCCATGGCAGCGCAAACCCATCGCCCACGCCAAAGTGCCGCTTGCCCACGCTGGTCCCGTTCACCAGCACCTCCACGTCGGAGGTGTTGCCCAACTCCCCGCTCAGCGTCAGGTAGTCGGTAAGTCCCTCGATCACCATCGCCGTCTGCTTGGTCGTATACCAGTAATCTCCGTCGCGATGTTTCCCCAGCCACTCGGCCGCCTTGGGCAGCAGGCCGCTCGACCGATCCTGCCTCACCAGCAGCTTCAGCGCAAACGCCGTCGTTTCCGCGGAAGTATCATCCCAATACTCCAGCAGCCCATCGTAGTTTCCCGCCCAATACGCATCGGCATCGGTGGTTTTGGCCTTCTTTTCCAGCAGAGTGGCCGCCTCTTTCGCGCGCCCGTCTCCCGCCGCATCCAGCGCCAACCCCACCAGCGCCAGCCCCTCGTCGCTCGCTTTGCTTTTGTTCTCCCAGGCCTTGTCGAGCGCCTCCTTCGGCGCCCCGCCCGTCGTCGCCAGCGCGAACACCGTATAAGCCCTCAGGTCCGCAATCATCTCCGGATGCGCCGCCAGCGTTGCCTTCAGCCACTCGCGTCCCTTGTTCAGCCGGTCGCCGTCAATCTTGTAGCCCGCGTCCTTCGCCTGCCCCAACCCGCTCACCACATAGGCGGTCATGAACACCCGGCTGGGATCGTCCTGCCACCACCCCCAACCGCCATCGTCGTGCTGGAAGCTGTACAGCCGCTCCAACCCCGCCTTCACCTCGTCGTTCAGCGTAGCCCGGTCGATCGGCGACTTCAGATGCAGCTTGTCCACCGCCTGCGCCACGATAAGGTCCGGCAGGAAGCTCGACATGGTCTGCTCCGTGCATCCCCACGGATAACTCGTCAGGTAATCCAGCGCATCGAACACCGTCCCCGCCACGCTCGGCGCCACGGTAATCGTGAGCCCCCGCGTCCCCGCGTCTGAGCCAGCCGGATAGCTGTAACTCCACGCGCCCTGCCCCGCTCCGGAGAACACCACCCCCGACCCCGCCGCCCGCTGTTTCACGCCAAACGCCAGCACCGGCAGCGTCATTTCCAGCGCGTCGCTCTCCTCATTGGTCAGCGCCTTCGCCGTCAGCACTGCATTCCCCGTCGCGTGCGCCTTCACCCTCCAGTCCACATAGCTTTCACCCTTGGCCGGAATGTTCACCTTCTGCGTCTGTCCGCCCACGACCTCCAGCCCAGTAACATCGAGCGCAAAGGTCACGTCCTTGGCCGTCTCCAGGTAGTTATGCGCAATCACCCGCAGAGTTACCTCGTCGCGCTGCCGGAAAAACCTTGGCGCGGCCAGCCGCACAATCAGGTTCTTGCGCACCAGTACCCGCGTCACCACCCCGCCCGCCTTGCCGTCGTCGGTCATGGCCCGGATCGTTGTCCGCCACGTCGTCAGCGCATCCGGAAAGTTGAACTCCACGTGCGCGTGCCCGTCCGGCCCCGTTTGCACATTCGGATTCCAGTACGCCGTATCGGGAAACGCCTTGCGCACCTTGGGCACCACCAGGTCCGACCCCGGCTTCACCTGCGCCAGGCGCGGATGGTAGAGTCCCGCGCCCAACTGCGCCAGCAGCGGGCTCTTCGTCCCCGCCTCACCGGAAAAGAAAAACTCGAACGAAGTCTGCGGATTCAGATAAACGGAACGCTTCGGGTAGAAGAACGCCACAATGTTTCCGCTCTCGTCCGGCCGCACCGAGTAGAGCGCCTCGTCCACCTCGCCAAAGCTCAGGTCCGCTTCCACCGGCTTGCCCTGGTAGTCCACCGCCAGCACGTCGAAGCTGCCCTTTTCTCCCGGCAGATATTTCGCCTTGCTGGGCGTTGCCGTGATCGTCAGCGTCCGCTCCACGGTCGGCACTTTCAGGCTCTTTTGCGCAGTTATCAGCTGGTTATCGTGGACGATCACCGCACTTATTACCAAGTTAGGCTGCGCCAGCTTCGTGATCGGCACGTCGAAGGCAAAGCTCTCGCCCGTCGCGTGCAGCAACTGCCGCGACTGCACACTATCCCCCTCCGCCGTCACCACCGCCCATGACTCTTTCAACCCCGTCACCAGCAGCAGGTGCGCCACATCGCCCACCTGGTAGCTCTTTTTGTCGGCCACAATCTGCGCTTGCGTGTTCTGGTTGTACCACTCGCCTCCGCCGTTCCAGATCCACACAAACGTCCTGCCCTCCACCGTCCGGCTCTCCGGCGTCTGCGCGCTTGCCGTCACCTCGAAGTCCCCGCTGCCGCTGTTGCTTACCGGCAACTCCACCAGCGCCGTCCCGTCCGCTCCCGTCGCGGCATCGCGGCTCGTCACCGGCGTCTCCGTCCGCTGGTGCGTTGTAAAATCCCACTTCTCCAGATTCACCCCGATGTGCACCGGCGTCACCACCGGCTTGCCGTCGTAGTCCTGGGCCGTCACCTTCGCCCGCACCGGCTCGCCGCTCTTGAACACATAGCTCGTCGGCTCCACGCTCACCCGGAACGACCCATACGTCGCCAGCACCGTCGCGTGCCCGCTCACTTCGCGGTTGGCGGCGTCCGTCACCCGCGCCTCGATGCGGTAGTCCTGGTCGTCATGCTTGCCGTCGATCGCCGTCGGCACGGTCACCGTCAGCCGCCCGTTGGCATCCAGCACCCCCTCGTGCTCCTGTTGCTCGGTGGCGCCGTACGTATCAGACTCCTCAGCGGAACCTTCACCGGCATCCTCGCCCCCCGCCTCGCTGTCCTCCGCCTCGTCCTCGTCCCACCAGTAATGCGTCGACGTATGCACCACGTACTTAACCTTCGCATTGGCCACCGGCTCGCCGAAGAAGTATCGCGCCTCAATCACCGCCTGGATCTGGTTGCCTTGCAGCACCCGCTGCGACGCCGGCTTCACCGTCACCTGGTACTCCGGCTTCTTGTACTCTTCTACATAGAAGCTGCCCGCGCCTTCCACCCCCGTGTCCATGAGGTCAATCCTGTAATAGCCCAGCGCAGCATCGGAGTCGAGAGTCAGGTCCACCGTGATCGTTCCATGCGCCGAGAGGGCAATATCCTTTGAGAAGACCTCCTTGTTGTCGCTGTCGGTCACCCGCAGCGTCGGCGTCCAATCCTTTGGCAACTGGAGAGCGTCGTCCTTTTGAAGGCGAACCACAGCCTTGATGTGGATCGTGTGTCCTGGACGATAAACGGGACGGTCAGTGTAAATGTATGCTCGCGCCAGCCTCTCATTCTGCTGTTCGAATCCGTAACTCCACGGCGTTACCAGCGCCGCATCGGCCCCATGCCGCGCCAGAATCCACACATTCTCCGGCTCCGCGCCCTGCGCCGCCCCGCGCAGCGTGACGGTCAGCGAGGCCAGCCCATCCGCGCCTGTCTTCGCCGACGACTGCAACTGTTTGCCGGTCCACAGCGCCACGTCCGCGTCCCCAACCGGCGCGCCCGTCTTCCTGTCGGCCACATACAGATTGGCCTGCCCGTTGGCCGCCCGCTCCACCACCGCGATGCCGGTCACAATGGCCACGGTGTACGCCTTGTACGTCCCGTCCGTAGCCTCGATCAGGTAAACCCCCGCCGCCAGCCCCTCGATCGGCAACTGCTGCGTCTCGCTCACCAGCGCCGGCGGCGTCTCCAGCTTCCATCGCGCCACCAACTGGCTCTCGTTCAGCAGCGGAATCTGCGCAAACTCCGTCGCCCCCACCACCCGGCTGCGCTTGCCCAGCCTGCCCTGCTGCTCGCGAAAGCTGTCCCGCGCCTCGTCAGTAAACTGCCCGCGAAAGAACCGCCTGATCGTCCACCACAGGTGAGCCTTGAAGTCGTGCAGCCGCTCGATCCACGTCCGCTGGTCGATCTTCTCCTCCGGCGAGTAGCTCTGCACCCCGAAGCTGTGCAGGTCCTTGAGCCCCGCAAAGAATTTCTCCGCGTCCCTCACCTTGTAAACGCGAAACTCCAGCGCCGGCACGTTCCTCGCCAAGAGCTGAATCTTCACGCTCTCTCCCGGCGCAAACGTCCGCGTCGTCGAAAGCGAAAACGACCGCGTCGCATCCTTCGCGGCGGCCGGCAGAGCGGAGCAGACCAGGAGCAGCAATGACGAAACAAAAAGCAGCGGCTTGCGCAGCCTCATAAAGTCCCTCGCAGAATATTCCATCGATAAACGCCAAGAAAGTTAGGATTGCCGGGAACCGGCCTCCATTGCGCCTGCGGATGGTCGAGCAGTTCCGCCACCGCCACCCGCCTCAACTCCCCGGCCCGACCATGATCTTCGCCCGTGTCGTAAACCACCGCCGCCTCTGGCCCGATCCTCGTCACGATCATCGAGTGCCACGGCGAAGACTGCCCGAACTGCCGGTAAAACAGCAAATCTCCCGGCTCGGCCAGCCCCACATCCCGGCTCACAAAATACGCATTCCGCTCCACCAGCGTCCGCGCGTCCGCAAACTGCGCAAAAGCCCCGTTGGCCGCGTCTTCCGCCTGAAAGCTCCCCGGCCGCACCCGGAACAGCCCCGCGCCCAGCGGCGTCTCCGGGTAGCGCCACGCCCGAATCTCCCCCGGCAGCGCCTCAACCTGCATCCCCGCAGCCGCGAACCAGGTGTCGTCGTGCCGCTTCAGCGCCTCGCGGTACGCGTAGCGCAGCAGGCTTGCACAATCGGTGATTTCCGCCGGAACCTCCGCCCGCGGCCGGATCGCCTGATAATCGGCAATGGCCGCAAACCACTGCCGGAACGCCGCCTGGTCCGCCGGGTCCGTCAGCCGCAGAAAATCCGGCGTCCCATCCCCGAACCGGTCGCCCCAGCCCCGTCCAGCCCAGCCCGCTCCCGTCCCGTAGCTCGCCGCGCGAACCGCCCCCATCGCAGCCGGCGCATCGCTTCCCGCTCCCCTTGTCCTGTGCCGCCCATGCCCATGCGCAAAGACAAACAGCCGCAAAAGCAGCAACAGAATGGCAAACGCCACAATGCACGCCACAATCAGGCTCTGCATACGCGACTTTGTTTGGGGACTCATGCGGAGGTTCGATGCGAAGCGAAACCCATCTTACCGCGAATCGCCCGACCGTGGCGCGAAAGCCGATGAAAAGAATTCCTTTGTCTTTTGGCGATGCTTTGAAAGGGCGCGGCTTTACAGGCTGGGGAAGAAGACCTTCAATCGAGCTTAGCGTGTGGAAAGCATACCTCAGGGGCTAAAGCCCACGTTGATTTTGCGGCGTGTACGGCACGCGACCCAGAGGGTACCCCGGTCGTGCCCGGATACAAGGAAGTGCCCGACTGGACAGCAAGGTAAAGGAAGTGGCCGGCTGGACAACAATCGGGATTGAAAATTGAGTTTTTGCGCAGCCTGTTTGGCCGCGCCACCAAATGGGCAAAAAGGGAAATGGGCTTCAGCCCCCGAGGGAATGCCTGCTTCGAATCAATGAGCTTTCCAGCGACTTGATCGCAAATATCCCTCAGACGTACGAAGGCCCTCCAGCTCGCGCCGGAGGGCCTTCAATCGACTACCGCCAGCCTACGCCGTCACAGTCCGCCTCGGCTTGGAGCCCCACAGCCCGTAATAGGCGATGTAGAGATAGCAGATCACCGGCAGAATGAACGCGTGCTGAATGCCCATCTTGTCGGCCAGCACCCCCAGCAGGTAGGGAATCACCGCTCCGCCGACAACCGCGCTCATAATCAGTCCCGACCCCTTGCTGGTCATCGGTCCCAGCCCGGCAATCCCCAGCGTAAAGATGTTGGGGAACATGATCGAATTGAAGAACCCGCACAGTACCAGCGTCCCGATCGCGACCTGTCCGCTGGTAAACATGGACGCCAGCAGCATCGCAGCCGCGGCAAAGCCGAAGATGCCCAGCAGCTTTCCTGACCTGACCTTGGTCAGGATCCAGGAACCAAGCAAGCGGCCAACCAGCGCGCCGAACCAGTAGAGCGAGACCAGGAAGGATGCGGTTTTAAGCGAGCTCATCCCTTGCGTCTTGAAGTAGTTCACAGCGATCGACGCCAGCCCCACTTCCACGCCCACATAGAAGAAAATCCCCAGCGCTCCCAGAACCGTGTGCTTGTAGCTCCAGATGCTGCGGCCGAACAGCGCGTCGCCCACCTTGGCGGGGCGGAAGGCCTGCGTCTCGGTAATCGGGGGCAGGTGGGCAAACGCCACCGCCAGCCCCAGAATCAGCAGCCCGGCGGCAATCGCGATATAGGGCGCCCGAACCGTGTTGGCGATGCTCGCCTTGCTGGCAAGGCTGTCCGGATCCTTGAGGATATACGCCCCGGCGACCAGCGGCGCCAGAGTCCCGCCGATCGAGTTGAACGCCTGCGCCAGGTTCAGGCGCACGGGCGCGCTCTGCTCCGGCCCCAGAATCGAAACATAGGGGTTTGCCGAGGTCTGCAACGCGGTAACGCCTGCTCCCACCACGAAAACTGCGGTCAGGAACAGCGGGAAGCTCACCATCTTGGCTGCCGGCACAAACAGCAGGCAGCCCACCACTTGGATAAACAGCGAAACCACCATCGTCCGCTTGTATCCAATCGACTCAATCAGCTTGGAAGTCGGCGAGGAAAAGACCAGGTAGGCCAGGAAAAACGCCGACTCGGCCAGCATCGCCCACGCGTAAGGCAGATCGAAGATCGACCGCAGGTGCGGCACCAGCGCCATATTCAAATTGGTGATGAACCCGAAGATGAAAAACAGTGCGGTCACCGTGATAAACGGGACAAGATATCCGGGCGACGTCAGCGCCGCCGCTTGTTTCCTTTGAGCTGTCATAAGAGTGTTGTTCCCCGCTTCCTCAAAAAAGCTTCGCCGTGGGTTCGGGCTCCTGCCGAGATCCTGGCCGCAAAGCCTTCCCAGGACGACCGCCGGCGCTTCCCGTCAGTTGGTTTACCGCTGCCCGGAACCCCGGCCTTTTGCTGCACACAACACTATACGGAAAGCCCCGCACTGGGGAAGTGGCCCGCCCAACGGCTGCCTGCAATTCATCGCGTGGTCCGTTTCAGGGCTACCGCCCAGGCCCCGCATTCCGTTATTCTCAAAGCAAAGCAAGGAGACACGCGTGCCCACAGCAACGTTGAGCGGAGCCAAACTGAAGAAGGTTCTCGCGGCCCTGGAAGGCAACTGGCAAGCCGAAATGGAGGGCCACCACACGTACCTGGCCCTGGCCGAACGCGACTCCGACCCGGTCCGCGCCCAGGTGCTGCGCCATCTGGCCGGCGCCGAGTGGGAGCACGCCTCCCTCTGGCACGGCCGCATCCTCGAGCTGGGAGGTCCTGAGCCGGTCTACACCGGCCGCGTCCACGGCGAGGCCGACTCGCTGGCCAACCGCGCCGGCGGCGTCCGCATGGCCCTCCGCCGCCTGGAAATCGAGGAGAGCCGGCACATCGCCACCTACGGCGAGCAGCTCAAGGCCCTCGGCGACGAGGGCTCCATCGCCATCCTCGATCACGTCATCGAAGACGAGAAAGACCACTACCGCGAACTCGGCTCGCTGATCCGCGGCCACTACACCGCCCCCGCCGGCGCGCCCAGGATCGACGCCAAGGCCGTCCTCGAAGAACTGCTGGCCAAGCGCAACCAGGGACGCAAACAGCCCGGCGCCTGGATCGGCGACGCCATCTACGGCGTCAACGACGGCCTCGGCGCCATCTTCGGCATCGTCTCCGGCGTCTCCGGCGCCACCGCCGGCGACAGCAAATACGTCCTGCTGGCCGGCCTCTCCGGCATGATCGCCTCTGCCCTCAGCATGGGCTCCGGCGCTTATCTGGCCGCCAAGAGCGAGCGGGAAATCTACCAGGCCGAGGTCATCCGGGAGCGCGAAGCCATCCAGATGAACGGCCCCGAGGCCCGCGAACTCCTGGCCCTCTACTACCAGGTCAAGGGCCTTCCCGACGAAGACGCTCAGCACATGGTCAACCACATCGCCAGCGACCCCGAGCAGTTGCTCCGCGCCCTCGCCGGCGAACGCCTCGGCTCCTCTGAAGAAGCCCTTTCCAACCCCCTCGTCTCGGCCAGCTCCGGCGCGCTCTCCACCGCCATCGGCGCCTCCATCCCCATCATTCCCTTCTTCTTCATGACCGGCATTGACGCTGTCATCGCCGCCGCTGTCATCTCGCTGGCCGCCCACTTCGCCGTCGGCGCGGCAAAGAGCCTCATCACCGTCCGCTCCTGGTGGTCCTCCGGCTTCGAAATGACCGTAGTCGGCGCCCTGGAAGGCGCCGTAACCTACGGCATCGGCATCCTGCTCGGCAAAGGGGGAATGTAACCCAACCCGCCCGCAGCCCTGTTGTCCGCTTTCCCACAAAGGCGGACTTTCCCCTGCCCGCTCCCCCACAAAGGCTCCGTGCCCCATTCTTCGATCGTCTTTCGCTCGAAGGGTGGGAGATAACAACCCTGAACCAGCGGTCGTTTTTCCTTCCTCAGCTTCAATTCCCTTGGGTCGAGTCAATAGAATAAGTTCGGCCTTCGCCGCCGGGAGAACTCCACCTTGAAAACCAATCTTCGCCTGCTCGTCTTTGCCGCCGCGCTCCTGCCCGCTGTATCCGCCCTCAGCCAGCCCGCCCCTCAAATCGTCGTTGAAAATGGCGTCGCCCTCAAGACCCGCGACGGCGTCACTCTCCGCGCCGACATCTACCGCCCCGCCGCCGATGGTCAATATCCCGTCCTCCTCGAGCGCACCCCCTACAACAAGGACGACGCCGCCGAGTTCGCCCGCCGCGCCGCCGCGCACGGCTATCTGGTCGTCGTCCAGGACGTCCGCGGCCGTTACACATCCGAGGGCGAATGGTATCCCTTCAAGTACGAGACTCAAGACGGCTTCGACACCGTCGAATGGGCCGCAGCCCTGCCCCACTCCAGCGGCAAGGTCGGCATGTTCGGCGGTTCCTACGTTGGCGCCACGCAGATGCTCGCCGCCATCGGCCATCCCTCCCATCTGGCCGGAATCTGCCCCGTCGTCACCGCCAGCAACTACCACGAGAACTGGACCTACCAGGGCGGCGCCTTCGAGCAGTGGTTCAACGAGTCCTGGACCTCCGGCCTGGCCCAGGACACCCTCAACCGCGCCATCCGCGACAACACCAACGCCCGCGTCGGCAGCATCGTTCTGCCCCTCAACCAATACCCCGTCTTCAACATCCCCCCACCCCAGAACGCCGCGGCCCTCACCCACGCCCTCGCGCCCTACTTCCTCGACTGGCTCGACCACCCCGCCTACGACAGCTACTGGAAGCAATGGTCCATCGAGGAGAACTACCAGAACATCCAGGTCCCGGCGCTCACCATCGCCGCCTGGTACGACATCTTCCAGGCCGGTTCGCTGCGCAACTACATGGGCATCAAGGCCCATGGCGGCTCGGAGTCGGCCCGCACCGGCCAACACCTCCTCGTCACCATCGGCGGCCACGCCGGCGGCGGCCGCACCATCGGCGCCGTCGATTTCGGCCCCGCAGCCGCGGAGTTTGACGAGAACGACACCACCCTCGAGTGGTACGACTTCCTGCTCCAGGGCAAGCAGAACGAGTTCGCCACCGGTAAGCCGGTCAAGATCTTCGTCATGGGCCTGAACGAGTGGCGCAACGAAGACACCTGGCCCCTGGAGCGCGCCAAACCCACCAGCTACTTCCTCCACTCCTCCGGCAAGGCCAACACCGCCTCGGGCGACGGCGCTCTCTCCACCGCTTCCGCGCACTCTGAAGCCGCCGACACCTACGTCTACGACCCCGCCAATCCCGTCCCCACCGTCGGCGGCCCTCTCTGCTGCGACGCCGTCCACCTGCCTGCCGGCCCCCGCGACCAGCAAGAACTGGAAACCCGTCCCGACGTCCTTGTCTACTCCACGCCGCCCCTCGACCAGGACGTTGAAGTAACCGGCCCGGTCACCCTCGACCTTTACGCCAAATCCTCCGCTGCCGACACCGACTTCACCGCCAAGCTGGTCGACGTAGCTCCCAGCGGCCTCGCGCTGAACCTGACCGAAGGAATCTTGCGCGCCCGCTACCGCGAATCCGCCGCCACCGCCAGCCCCATCGTCCCCGGCCAGGTCTACGAGTACAAGATCGATCTCTGGTCCACCAGCAACGTCTTTCTCAAGGGCCACAAAATCCGCGTCGAAGTCTCCAGCAGCAACTTCCCCCGCTTCGACCGCAATTTGAATACCGGCAAGGATTCAAGCACTGACGCCACGATGGTGAAGGCCACCAACAGCATCCTCCACGACGCCACGCATCCTTCAGCGCTGCTGCTGCCGTTGGTGGCAAGATAGGATGCCAAGAATGCAGCCCGCACGAGAGGATCGCCGCATCGGCTACGGAACGCTCTTCGCTCTAGCCCTAGTACATCGTCCAAATAGTGCTTTATATTATCGAGATTTTCGGTTAGAGTTAGTCATATGCCGAGAGTCGCTCCCGTTGTCTCGCTCAACTCCACTGCCAAAGCCGCGCTGGACCAACTG
>JBEKZJ010000240.1:0-6328 GCA_049509995.1 Occallatibacter sp.
ATAGGGCCGACGGCCACGGTCAGGCCCTTGTTGTAATCGCTCAGCCCATAGAGCCGCACCACCGAATCGATGATGCCGGAGATCACTGCAATATCGAATCCGAAGATAAGGCCGCCCAGGGCCCCTGTCAGCGTTGATTTGATCAGTTTGGAATTGGGTCGCATGGTCTCAGTCCTCCCGATTTCCCAACCATCCTACACACCGCCTCCGCAAATGGTAAACCTGGGTTCCTCCGGCCGTGCGAAAACGCCACGCGCCCACTCGCCGAAGGGCTGCAATCGCTCCATGCGAGCGTCTGGATAGCCGGGCCGGCCGCCGGAACTCTGCCCCGCTCAACGGCTCATCGCTATTCCTCAGCCTTCCGCGCGCGCTGGAGCGCCCGGCAACACCGCCAGCACCCGGCACCGGTGCTTGCCGGCCGCGCTCCAGGCCAGCGCCATCTCGCTCTCCATGTATGCGCAATCGCCCGCCTCCAGCGCCTCCTGCATCCCGCCTGCGTCCAGGTTCAACCGCCCTTCCAGCACATACACCAGCCCGCTCGCCTCCTTGAGGCATTCCGGGGCGCAGGTCGCCCCGCCGGCAGGAAACTCGATCATCTGCGCCACCAGCCGCGAGCCTTCCCCCACCGCGTTTAACGGCGTAAATGTCACCTGCTCCATCCCCCGCTCGTGGCCCTGCAAGTGGGCCTTGCGCGTGATTGAAAGCGTATGTCGCGCCGGTTCCGCGAAAAAGTAACTCATGCCCACCCCGTACACCCGGCTGATGGTAGCCAGCGTCGGCAGCGTGGGGATCATCCGGTCCGTCTCCAGCTTCGATAACAGCGCCGTCGAAAGCCCGGTTTCCGCCGCCAGACGCGAAAGCGTCAGCCGCTTCTGCGTCCGCAACGAACGCAGCTTCTGACCGATGCAATACGGTTCCAGCGACCACTGGGCATAGGAAACAGTCTTGGTCATCGCAATCTCCTTTGGGCCTGGATCAAGCCCATAAGCTAGCTTGCCAGCCGCCGGTCTTCCATTTCCTGAAGATTCCCTGAAGCTTTTCTCCCTCCCTTTCCGCCACCTTTCGCTCCCTTCCGGGTTACCATGAAGCAAAGAAACCATAGAAATGGCCGGACTTCGTTCGGCCTTTCCAAACCGCATCTCTTCCCATAAGGAGCACGTCTTCCATGCCTCTGCGCTTCCCTCCCCGCTTTGCCGCAGCCATCCTTGCCTCCGCGCTGCTCGCCTTCCTCGCCGCCCCGGCTCTCCGCGCCGACACCGTGGTGCTCAAAAACGGCGACCGCCTCACCGGCACGGCCGTCAAGCTCGAGGGCGGCAAGCTCACCTTCAAGACTGCCTACGCCGACGCCATCGCCATTGCCTGGGTCCAGGTCGCAAGCCTCACCACCAGCCAGCCCTTGGTGCTGCCCACGCCGAAAGAGAACCTCACTGTAACCTCCATCGAGCGCACCGACAAGGGCCTCATCGTCGCCACGCCCAACGGTCCGGCCACTCTGGACCCCGCCACCCTCACCGTCCTGCGCTCGCCCGCCGACCAGAAGGCCTATGAAGCCTCCCTGCATCCAAACTGGGCTCATGCCTGGGCCGGCGCCGCCAACGTCAGCCTGGCCCTGGCCCGCGGAAACTCCGACACCGCCACCTTCGGCGCCGGTCTCACCGCCGCCCGCGCCACCCGCGCTGACAAGACCCTGCTCTACGTCAACACCCTCTACAGCGAAAACGCCAACGCCGTCCCCTCCACCAGCGCCAACGCCACCGGCGGCGGTCTCCGCTACGACCACAACGTCAATCCCAGACTCTTCGCATTCGGCTCCGGCGATTTCTCCTCCAACGCCCTCCAGGACCTCGATTTCCGCTCCATCCTCGGCGGCGGCTTCGGTTGGCACGCCAGCAAGACCCCCAAGCAATCCTTCGATGTCCTCGGCGGTCTCGTCTGGACCCACGAAAACTATTCAGCCAACTCAAGTGGGCCCGCCACCGTCAACAGCTTCGCCGCCCTCGACCTCGGCCAGCAGTATACCCGCAAGCTCGGCGCCTCCAGCCTCTTCACTGAGCAGGCCTACCTCTATCCCGACCTGAGCAACCTGAACCAGTACCAGTTCACTCTCACCTCCGCCTTCTCCACCAAAATCGGAAAGATGTTCAACTGGGTCACCACCTTCAGCGACAACTACACCTCTTTCCCGCCCCCGGGAACCCTCTCCAACGACGTCATCCTCACCACCGGCCTCGGCGTCACCCTCGCTCGCCCGTAAAGCATCACCGGCCAGGGATCGAAGACCCGCAGTCTCCGATCCCTGACCCCAAGCCTCCAGCCCCTGCTCCCCAGTCCAAATCTCTAGCCCCTAGTCCCTAGTCCCTAGTCCCTAGTCCCCAATCTCTCCCGGCCACTTGTGGAAAACCCCTACAAATCAAATTGCACGTTGACGCTGCTGAATGGTTACCGGCCGCTGCCCCTTGATTACTGATTGCCGGCCACAGATTACTCACCGCTGGTCCCTGGCCCCCCGACCCCATATTCCCCCCAAATGGCCTTTTTCCATGCCTCTCCGCGCCGTGCCGCCTCGGCGCCTCTTCGCCCTCGAAGGCCGCGCGATTGATTCCGCCCGAAAAATGCCTCCAAATATCAAAGAGTGATAGAGATACGCCAAAATATCTCATTTACTTAATAGTAAAATAGTAACCACTTTTTCATTACTTCAAACACTGAGATTTCGCTCAAAAACGTCTTCCTTCAGCCTCCGGAAAGCGCATAATCACCGTGTCACCAAGAATACCGGGCCATAAAAGGCAATTGATTTCGTCGGAACTGCTGCTGGCTCTTGTTCCGTGAATTGTCCTGCACGCAGTTCCCCGCGACCACTGTCGGCGACTGCCATTCGTCTCGCACGGATGGCAAAACATCGCCAGGCAGCTTGACCAGGGCCCCGAGGTGCGCGTTGGATCGGATACTTCTGCCTCCATCAGATTTGCCCGGCGCTCGATCGGCCGGGTTCTCGTTTGCCGGCTTCCGACTCGAAGCCGACGGCGCCCTCTTCCGCGGAGAAACGCCGCTTCACCTCCCTCCCAAAGAGTTGGCTGCGCTCCGGCTCCTGCTGGCCCATGCCGGGCAGATCGTTACCCCTATGCAGCTCAAGCAGGCCTTGTGGCCCGATGTGCACGTGTCCGCCGATAGCGTGCCCAAGTGTCTTTCCTCCCTGCGCGCCCGCCTGCAACCGGAAGACTGCATCCAGACCGTCTACAAGCGCGGTTACCGCCTCAACGCCGAGGTCTCCCCGCTCGGCGTGCCCCCGGCTGATGCCCTCCCGCGGCTGGCCATCCCCCCTTTCGCCACCGAGTTCGGTGTCCCCGAGCACCTTGGCCCGGCCATCGCCGAGGAAACCATTGCCCGCCTCAGCAACGCGCCCCATCCGCTCATTTCCGTCCTCGCCCGCGATTCCGTCTTCACCCTCGCCCGCCGCGGCCTCACTGCGCTTGAGATCGGCCTCACCCTCCATGCCGACCTGGTCCTCACCGGTTCCCTGCGCACCTTCCCCTCCCAATTCCGCCTCCGCGCGGAGATGATCCGCGTCGCCGACGGCGCCCAGATCTGGGTGGAAGACCTGCTCATGCCCCACAGCCTGATCGCCGGTCTCGAGGCCGATCTGGTCAACCGCCTCGTCTTCCGCATCGACCACCAGAGCCTCACCATCTCCGCCGCCGCCGCGCCCGCCCCTGCGAACCTCAGCGGTCCCTTGCACCGCGAAGCCTACGAACTCTTCCTCCGCGGCCGCCATGAGTGGCAGACCCTCGAGCGGCACCGCATGCAGGACGGCCTGCAAAACCTCTTGCGCGCCACCGAACTCGATCCCTCCCTCATCGCCGCCAGGGTCGATTTGGCCCACCTGTGCGTCACCCAGGCCCTCTACGGCTTCATGTCGCCCGCCGTGGCCGCCGACATCATCCGCCATTCCGCGGACCCGGCCACCCCGGCGAAAGGTCCTCGCTTCCAGGGTGGAGATTCAAGGTCCTCAGCGATGAGTCCTGGGCGCCGGGCTACAGATTCAAAGTCCTCAGCCAAAAGTTTTGGGCGCCGGGCTACAGATTCGAAGTCCTCAGCCGCAAGTTTCGGGCGTCGGGCTGCAGATTCGAAGTCCCCGGCCACAAGTCTTGGTCGACGGGCTGGAGATTTGAATCCCTCAGCGGCAAGTTTCGGCCGCCGGGCTGCAGATTCGCGGTCCCCGGCCACAGGTCTTCGTCGACGGGGTGAGGAGGATGTGTCGATTCCCGGCCTGCCTCACCACCCCGAAGCCATCCTCCCCGCGCTCGGCTGGATCAACTTCCATTTCGACCGCGATCTGCCCGCCGCCATCCGCGCCTTCTCGCTTTCCGCGCATCTGCCCTACGATCCCTGGAACACCCGTGCGCGCGTCATCTTCGCCCTCAGCCGTCACCGCTTTGCCGATGCCATCGCCCTGCTCCGCGCCACCATGCGCTTGGACCCCTTTTCCCCCTGGCTCCATGCCCGCCTCGCCTGGGCCCACCACCTGGCCGGAAATTCCGCCGAAAGCCTGGAATATATCCAGACCGCCGTCGCCCAGTTCCCTGAGCATGAAGGAGCCTGTATCTATGGAGCCATCATCCTTGCCTTCAACGGAGATACCGCGCGCGCAGTGCAGCTTGCGGAGGACCTCTCCCAGCGCCTGCCCTACTTCGACCTGGCCACCGTTGCCCACGCCTATACCCTGGCCTGCGCCGGTCGTCCCGCCGAGGCTCGCGCCATTCTCGAACGTCTGCAATGGCTCAGCCGCGAACGCTTCGTCCTCAAATCGTTCAACGCCGCCGTCTATGTCGCCCTCGGCGACCTCGATGCCGCCCTCAGCGAACTGCGCGCCGCCGACGACGACCGCTGCCCCTGGTTCTTCCAGATGCTCGCCGACCCGCGCCTGAAGCCCCTTCACGGCCGCTCCGGGTTCCTCGAACTCCAGGCCATCCTCACCCGCATGGAAGCCGCCGCCGCCGCAAGCCCCAACCCTGAATTCTGACCCAAAAATTCTGACCCAACAATCTGCCCCTAAAACCTGCCCCTAAAATCTGCCCCTAAAGTCTGCCTCGAAAACATGCCTCGAAAATCTGCCCCGGCCCGCCATTTGTTCTTGAAATTAGCCCCCTCTGTCCATCCTCACAAACCCCCGTTCTCCACCACCGTGCCTTTCCCCCACTCCCCCGGTCCCAAAAGCCCCGTGCCCCATCCTTTCGCCTTTTTTCCGGCGAAAGGGTGGGAAGCCACAGACTCCCCCGTCGTGCCTTTCCCCCACTCCCCCGGTCCCAAAAGCCCCGTGCCCCATCCTTTCGCCTTTTTTCCGGCGAAAGGGTGGGAAACCAAAAACTCCACCAGTGGTGCTTTTTCCTCCACCAATCACACATCCCCGCAGTAAGATACCTCCAGTAATCCCACTCAGAATGGCAGGTTTCTCATGCCCGACGGGCTCCTACGCTTCCATCACACCGGGCGGTCCCATTTCCTCACCTTCAGTTGTTATCACCGTCAGCCCCTGCTGGCGCAAACGCACATGCAAGACGCATTCCTCCTTGCACTTGAGCAAACCCGACGCCGCTTCCAGATGCGCGTGTACGGCTTCGTCGTAATGCCCGAGCACGTCCATCTGCTTCTGAGTGAGCCCGCCGAGGAGACGGTTGCGCAAGCCATGCAACTGTTGAAGACCAGAGTTTCCATTCAAGCACGAAGAGAAAACCACAGGACCGCATCCGGGTCTCCCTTTTGGCAAACCCGTTACTACGACCACAATGTGCGGAATAATCAGGCTTTTTCCACCCAGCTTCGTTATATTCACCGCAACCCGGTCAAACGCGGGCTCTGCAATACGCCGCAAGACTGGCCCTGGTCGAGCTTCCGCGCCTGGGCTTCAGGAGAGGTTGGCGTTGTCGAGGTGGAATCCGATCTGATCGCGGCGCGCCGGGAAGCATCCTCGCTGCACCAGCCCCACTCCGGCAAATTCTGCCAACCCTGACCCAGCACCAATCCCCGCGTCCCATCGTTTCGCCGGCCTTTCGAGAAAAAACTGGCCAAAGGCTGGAAAGCCAAAAATCCAGCTCAGCTCGCCTTTCCCCCACTCCCCCGGTCCCAAAAGCCCCGTGCCCCATCCTTTCGCCTTTTTTCCGGCGAAAGGGTGGGAAACCAAAAACTCCCCCGTCGTGCCTTTCCCACACTCCCCCGGTCCCACAAAGCCCCGTGCCCCATCCTTTCGCCTTTTTTCCGGCGAAAGGGTGGGAAACCAAAATCTCCCCCGTCGTGCCTTTCCCCCACTCCCCCGGTCCCAAAAGCCCCG
>JBEKZJ010000241.1:0-6310 GCA_049509995.1 Occallatibacter sp.
CGAGTGGGTATGCATAAAGAATGGCGGGGACGCGCGTGCCCTCTTGATAGCCGGGAGGTGTATAGAGGGTGAACGACAAGTCAAGCCCGTCGGCCCGCTTGTACTTCACCAACCGCTTCTTGATTGCGCGCACCTCCGGCGTCGGATCGGGAATGTGGGTGATTGCGACGCCGGTTGAAGCAAAGGCCGCTTCTTGTGTGGGCGCAGCGAGGGAATTCCCAAGCGTTCGCGCAAATGCATTCGGCGGGTCGGTCGGCGATTGATGCCAGGTGAGGAACGTCCCAGCGTCCGGCCCGGTGAAGGAAAGAAATTGCTCATAGGACGTCTTATCGCTGCGAAACAGACGTTCGGACTTCAGCGTTTTAAGATCCAGCCGATCGAGGAACGGCCGATCCCCATCGGGCGAAGAGCCGGCCCCTGAAAGGTAGATCGAATCACCATCCTGCCGAACCACCCGGAACCCGTTCGCGAGCTGGTGTCTCACCGGATTGCCGGGATTCGCGTAATGCTCGTCCGTAGAGAGATCCCAAAGCAACTGGGGCTTTCTCTGTTGATCATCGACGTCGATGACGAAGGTCTTTCTCCAGTGCCGGTTCTCATCGTACTCGTTCAAAAAAGCAACGTTCGGATGGTCGCTCCAAAGGAAGCCTGTATAACGCTGCTCGGTCCGCGCGATTTCGAGAGCGGGTGAGTTGAACGGCGCCTTCTGGAGCATGATCTTGTCGCGAGCCGGTACATTCACGTTCCAGTCACCGCCATCCAGCGCTTCTGCCCAGACGAGTGTCGCCGCTTCGGTCGGGCGCCAGGAAAAATCGCGCGGACCCACCGGAACGCCTGCGATGGGAACGCGATCCGCCAGTGGAAGCGACGCGATGGTATGGGCTACAACGTGCGAACGCTCGGATACGTCCCAGACTTCCACTTCCTGCGGGAACCGATCGTACGTGGTGACGTACGAGTAGGGCTTGTGGATTGCGGTGACGAGTATATGCAGTCCATCCGGCGCGGGATCCAGCGATTCGTAATTCGCAGGCTTTCCCACCGGCGTGATGGCCGCGGTGGCCGCATCGACGAGAGCCAGTTGCGAGGACGCGTAGTAATCGAAGAGATCTTCGTCATGCTTGCTGCCCAGCGTATCGCGGTTTTCATACGTGCTGCTCTGTCCTTTTTCGCCTCCCGTCTCCTGGATGCTCGGACCACTCGGCACGATTGGTTCGGGCGGCGGCGCGCCCATCCCCTTGGGCACCAGCTTGACCAAGAGCGTTTTCTGGTCAGGCATCCATTGCATCTCGTCGTTGAACATGGGGTTGAGATGCGCTCCGGGCACTTGATGTACCTCGCCGGTCTTTGCATCGCCGATCCACAGCTCGACCGCCTCGGGAGCGATATTCACGAACGCGAACCGCTTTCCGTCAGCGGCCCAGATTGGCTCGCCGGGGCACGCGACATCGGGAAGCGCGATATGAGTTTGCGCGCCATCGGCGATGTGCACCAGATCGAAGCCCGTGGCGCAGGGTGTAATGCCGTAGCCGCCTGGAGTGTCGTGCTTGCTGTGATTCTTTGGCTCCACGCGCACGCCCGCAAGGCGCAGGAAAGGGGTCGACACCCGTGAAATCGACGGGTAGTCCTGCCAGGACACCATCAGAATCGTGTCCTGTGTCGGGCTCACCTCGGGCGTTGGCGGTGAGGGCGCGTGCATCACATCCAGAATGATTTTCGGCGGCTGGTCATATCCAGATGCACGCTCAATCGATGTCGTCGGTGCCGAGGTCCCGTTCAACGAAGATGAATTTGACTGCGCTGCAATGGGCACAGACGGAGCGCAGGCAACGAGCGCTCCGACCAAAAGACAGTGCAATGCGTTCTGGACTGGCATAAGTTCCCTCCGCTTCAATTCTTCGGCAAACAACCGATAGACAAGACGATACTCCATCGCTTTGGGTGGCCGCAGACCCAAAGCTCAACCAAGCCCGGCGCCGTCGAATGCGCTACGCCGAACGCAAGCTCCACGAGGCGCACGCCGCTCTCGAGTGCCGCGAGTACACAACGATGGAAATCGGCCGTTCCCGAATCATCCTGGGGCGCGTTGTCTCAACTTATGTTGAGGACCAGTTCGTGGATCCGACTGGATCCTACATCAAAGCCGACGAGTTGCATGCTATCGGCCGCATGAACGGGCTGGGGAACTACGTCCGCACCCGCGACGCATTCATAACGATTCCGCGCATTTCGTATGAGGAGTGGAAGAACGGGAAGCGGTAAACGGTTGAGTCGGCAAAGTGAAACATCGGCTCTGCTTTCAGTGAATGCTTCGGCTGGGGGAAGTGGGGGCTTTTGCCTCTATTGCCGGTCCCATGAGAATTCCAGATCTTGGTCGGCGCGTGGGTTGGCGATTTGGCATCAACCGAGGATGCTTGGCCCAGGTACCTCGGCCTTGCCTACTGATGATTCATCTGCCTGTGGGCAGCTGCCGGTGCAAATCCGACAAAGGCGGCACATTTTGGTTCCTTTTGCGGTCAGGTCGATTCCTGTTCTAGCTTGCGCGCAAATGCCTCTCGAAGAGGCGCCGGCGCGCAAAGCATACGATCGAGCCCAAATCGCGTTTCCAGGATTTCCATGCTAGCTGACTTCCCAGTTCAGGGCATTTTCTTGGCTTCCCTCGCCGCTGAACCTGATTGCCTTTGCGCCCCGAGGGAGGGGCTCAACCGCTCCATTCACCTTGACTTGCTTCAGCACGGCAATCTCGACCTCCGGTAATCGGATTTCAATCCTCCAATTCCCGCTCGCCTGCGGCGCATACCAGCCTGCGAAGCCCTGCGGCGACTTGCTGAAGCCAACCAACGGCGTCGAGAATTTGTACTCGGGCAGGGGCAGCGCAGGGGCAAAGTCGACGCCGTCTTCGTGGAAGTCGATGCACAGCAGCTTGGCGGCGCTGTAGAGCGGCCACGCGTGAGGATGCATGTTCATGACCGGGAAGTCGGTCCAGTTGACGCCCCAGTCCGATGGCGACGGCTTGCCGTCCACCGGCGGCTCGCCGAACTGGGTTTGGCCGGGATGGCTGGACAGAACCGAGTTATAGGAGTCGGGGCCGCTCCAGATGCCGTACCAGATCTCCGGATAGGCCTCGGCGATTTAGCGTGAAGCCAGAATTCCTCCCAGCCACGTCGGCGTTTACGAGGACCAATGCTGGTACACCAGCTCAGGCCGCCCTCAATCAGCGCATCGGCCTCTTATTGAATTGTGGATAAACAGCGAGCCGGGCTTGAGTTGTGTGGAGTACGTTCGTTTGTTAGTTTGAAGTGCATGCCGCAGAAAGTTCCCGAAGAGCTCAGCAGAACCATAGAGACGCTTTACCGGTCCGAATCGCGCAGGATTCTTGCTACGCTGGCGCGCCTGCTCGGAGATCTTGATGTCGCCGAAGAGGCCATGCACGAGGCTTTTGCCGCTGCTTTGGACACGTGGCCTCAGGCCGGCGTACCGGCTAAACCGCGCCCCTGGCTCATTTCAACCGCGCGCTTCAAAGCTATCAACGGAATGCGCCGGCGGGCGCGCTTCGACAGCGCACAGAGGAACCTCGCGCTCTACACCGAGGCGCGTGTCAACGACGCGCGCATCGGGGAGGCGCCTGGCCGGAATGAGGGAATCGAGGAAGAGGAAATCGAGGACGACCGCCTCCGTCTCATCTTTACCTGCTGCCATCCCGCTCTGCCGCCGGAAGCGCACGTTGCGCTCACCTTGCGTGAGGTATGCGGGCTAACAACCGAGGAGATAGCAAAGGCCTTCCTCATCACTCCGAGCACACTGGCGCAGCGCATTGTGCGCGCAAAGGCAAAGATTCGAGAGACACCGATTCCGTACGAGGTGCCGACGCCGCAGGAATTGCCGGAGCGGGCGGGCGCGGTGCTTCAGGTCATCTATCTCGTCTTTAACGAGGGTTATTCGGCCGCGGCGGGAGCGGAGGTTACGCGGGCCGAGCTAACCGGCGAGGCGATTCGATTGGGCCGGTTGCTGACCGACCTCCAGCCGGAGCCGGAAGTAATTGGGCTGCTTTCCCTGATGTTGATCCAGGAATCCCGTCACGCCGCGAGAACCTCTCCGGCCGGAGAGCTGATTTTGCTGGAGAACCAGGATCGCTCGCTCTGGAACCGGGAGCAGATCGCGGAGGGAGTGGCATTGCTCCAGAAAGCCCTGAACTCCCGCCGCTTCGGCCCTTACACACTGCAGGCTGCGATTGCGGCCGTTCATGCGGAGGCGGAATCGGTCGCTGCGACCGACTGGCGGCAGATTGTTGCGCTTTACGACCGATTGGTACGAATTCAGCCTTCGCCGGTGGTACAGCTAAATCGCGCCGTGGCCATTGCCATGCGCGATGGTCCAGAGGCCGGTCTGGCGCATATCGACGCGGTGTTGGAACATGGCGAATTGGCGAATTACTACCTGGCGCATTCAGCCCGTGCGGATATGTGCCGCAGGCTCGGCAGGACAGCCGAAGCTCGGTCCTCTTATGAGAAAGCCCTGGCGCTGACCCAACAGGAACCGGAGCGGCAATTCCTGCAGGAGCGAATTCGGCAGTTGAAATAGAAACTGGAGTGGGGATTGGCCGGCAGATTCCCACCCTCCCCGGTCCCCAAATGCGAGGGACCGGGGGCACCCTCAACTCGATAACATCTATGTCGAAAACGGGGCCACCCGCCTCGGTAAACAGCCGGTTGGCAGGATTGCATTCCAGAGCCAATCTTGGCGGGCCGTCGGGGAAAGCCGGGGACAGACGGAACGTTTGCCGGCTTCTCGATCTGATGTGGGGCTGGTGAACGTCCGGCCCGTCGCCAATTTTTCAAAAAAAGTTTGCTCTAGCTGTCGATTTTCCGTCTCCCCAACGACTATAGGACAAAAGAACGATGAGCTACGGTTCCTGAGTGAACAGGAAACGAGTCATCGGAAACAAGCCACAGAAAACAACCCACGGAAAACAAGATTTCTTGGACGATTTGTCGAATTCCGGTCCGGCCGTTCGACTATAGGGTGAAGGCAGGATAGCCAACAAATCGCTCAACCCGAAAACAAGCCACCCAACCATCGCTCAACCCAAAGGAGATTTCGCAATGCGATTCATGGTCATCGTCAAATCGACCCCAGAGGCAGAAAAAGAAGGCGCCCTTCCCGATCCAGAGCTCCTGCTCGAAATGGGCAAGTACAACGAGGAGCTCATGAAGGCTGGCGTCCTGCTCGCCCTCGATGGTCTCCATCCCAGCTCCAAAGGCGCACGCGTCAAATTCTCCGGCAAGTCTCGTACCGTCGTCGACGGCCCCTTCACCGAGGCCAAGGAGCTCATCGCCGGCTTCTCGATCTTGCAGGTCAAGTCCCTCGAAGAGGCCATCGAGTGGGTCAAGCGTGGCCCCAACTGCGGCCCCGGCGACTACGAAGTCGAAATCCGCCAGGTCTTTGAGATGGAAGACTTCGCACCCATCCTGTCCGAAGAGCAGATCCAGCACAAAGTAGCGAAACGGGCTGAGCTGCCGAATCAGACCGCCAACAAATAGCCGCACTTGCATCCACGGATCGAAAGCTGGTGTGATCGGTAGCAGTGTCCGCTACCGATCCACATCACGACCTGCATCGCACCATCGAAGCCGTATGAACGAAGCAGCGCAAGATTCCGCTGCTGGCCCCAACAAGAGGAGACAGACGATGAAATACATCTGTTTGGGATACATCGAGCCAGGAAAATTTGAAGGGATGACCGAGAGCGAGCGCAACACAGTGCTGGACGAATGCTTTGAGCACAACGACCATCTGCGCGCCAACGGACATCTTGTAGCCGAAGTAGCTCTTCAGCCTCCGGAGACCGCGGTGACCCTGCACTGGAAAAACGGCAAAGTCGCGACGACCGACGGCCCCTATGCGGAAACCAAGGAACAGCTCGGCGGCCTTCAAATCCTCGAGGCGCGAGACCTCAATCACGCCATTCAGCTTATCTCGCAGCTTCCAGGCTTTAAGTATGGACTTGGACCGATTGAGATACGCCCGGCCGCGGATTTGGACGAGATGAAGAAGGAGAGCGAGCAGCGGCGGCGAAAAAGCACGGCACGTTGAGAGCCAGCCGTCGGAAGAATGACCAGGATCGTGGCGGCGCTGGCGCATGGTACGGAGGGTTGTCGCCCCGCCAGCCCCTCCATGGATTGACGAGAACAGGCCGAGTCACGTTTCCAGCCCCGACTCGGCCCGGTCTTACAGGTTCCGGTCGGGTCGTCTGCTCTTCTCTTTGCCAGATATTCGTCCCGGAAACCATCCGAAGCTGGCCGCGGGCCGG
>JBEKZJ010000242.1:0-6260 GCA_049509995.1 Occallatibacter sp.
GAGCAGGGCAAGAGGGCTCAAACGCCGCCCCCTTGCCCCGCACCCCCATCCCCGCTTATTTGCCGCCGGGCGGATTCCCTGGTCAGGACTATTTCCCTTTCGGAGTCACTATAAGCCTGCTGTGGGAGGTGACGCTGGCCGTGCCTTATGGGTGGTGGGGCTTCCAGGATGACGCCATGATCGGCGTGCGTATCACGGCGTGGAGCAGGCTTCCGATCGAAGAGGTTTTTGTCTGGATCGCGGTGACCTATGCAACCGTGATCGTGTATGAGATTGTGCGCCGCTGGCAGGCGTCGGGCAAGCGGGTCAGGCATGCGCTGCTGGGGTGATGGCGCGGGCGTTTACGGGGAGTGCCGTTGTCGAAGAGAACCAGCATTACGACTGCGGGGCCTGTGCATCGGTGCTGTGCGCGGCGAATTGCAGAACGGCTTGCACCTGTTCGCGCGTCACGCCGAACTCTGCCACCAGCTCGTCCACGCTCATGTCCTGGAGGTTCTCGAAGACAAGGGAGACGGGCGTCCGGGTTCCGCGAAATACCCACGCGCCACTGCGCTTGCCGGGGACACTCTCCACAGCGGGGCATTGGGACCAATCGAGAGTTGCTGTCGCCATGATCTTGTCCTCGTCTCCATCGTAACCCTGTTTCGTTGATCGAAAACAGCGTCCGCGGGTAGTGTCCTAATTTGGGTACTCATTGCTGGGGTAATGATCTTCTTTGATTGCTTCCGGCAGGTACATGTCGGGGTCGCAGATAGCCCACTGCAGATTCTTGCTTTGCGGGAGCATGGCACTTCCTTCGCAAAAAGGCCACTGTTGCGCGGCGTCATCCGAAAATCCGTCGCCGTAGCTGATGACTCCAACGACAACGATCTGCTGATGGCCGCCGTTCAGATTGTCAGCATTAAGGGCAGGAACCTGGACGTTGAAATTCATGATCTGTCCGGTCGTAGGGACGGAGACCAGTTCGTAGTGTTTCCAATGGGATTCAGTTGCCTTAACTCTTACTTGACCGGCCGTCGGATCAACCCCGTCTATGGTGATTTCGTGAACTATTCCTACCACTTTCCCAGAGGGAATATGCCCAGTATTTACTATAGGCAGCGTGATGTACTTGGTCGTTGTGTCAATTATAGGCAGTCCAACAACGATATAAGCGCGTTCGGAGATGTGCAGAGATTTGTCGGCGGTTTTGGCTGCACTCTTCGCAGCATCTGCGGCAACTTTGGTTTCGCTAGCCTGAATCTTAGCCTGGTTAGCCAAGTCTTTCGTCCTGTCGGCCTGTTCCTTCATTCGATCCGCAAGATCTTTGGTTCGATCAGCTTGATCTTTCATCCTGTCAGCGAAATCCTCCATCCTATCCGCTTGTTTCCCCGCAGACACAGCGAGATCGTGGGTGTCGGCTCCGCCCTGATGCATTTCCCACCATTGAGCGCAGACAAATACAGCCGCGAGACCCGACATGAGGACGGCAGTTTTGGCCCATCGCAGAGTAGATTTCTCAAATCCGCTCATCTGCTCTTCGACTTCTGTGAGTTGCTGTGCGGTGGCTGGGCTTGCTGTTGGGGGGTCAATCGGCTTGGCTGCATCGGGTGGAGGCAAACCAGCATCGGGCTGTTCGTCATTCTGTTCGGCTGGGGCTTGATCGTCCATGGTGGCCTCCAATTGATATTTGCTACATAATTGTACAACAAAAACTCTTGACGGGATATAGTTTCTGTTTTACAGTAATCGCTAGAGGAATGGACATGGCGAACAGGCTCAGCACGGACAGGAAGATCGCGGTAATCGGCTCACTGGCAGAAGGCTCCAGCATCCGTTCAATCGAGCGGATTACCGGAGTCCATCGGGATACGATTATGCGGCTGGGCGTAAAGGTTGGCCAAGGCTGCACGACTCTCGTGGATGAGAAGATGCGGAACCTGCCTTGCCGCCGTCTGGAGATGGATGAAATTTGGGGCTTTGTCGGCAAGAAAGATTGGCTGCATGACACTGGCGACCCTGAGCAGCCTTTTCGTCCTGTCACCGTTCTCCGTATTCACCCTTCCCTGTCGCCAGTTGCAGCCGTAAGAGCCTTCATTGTTCAGGAGTTTAGGGCCAATGCCAACGCCGAAGCCTAGGAAACCCGGACGCCCAAAGCTGCCCAAGGGAGAGGCGAAGAGTAAGATCGTTGCCATGCGCTTCGAGGCTGAAGGCCTAAAGCGCATTGACGCAGCAGCCAAAGCCGGAAAGAGAACGCGGTCGGAGTGGATGCGTAGCACGTTGTTTGCCGCAATTGGAGGATAAGCCTGTGGATTTCAAATTAGGACACTACCCGTCCGCGACAGAATTTGCATTCCGGGCTGGGTTTCAGTAGACTTAGTAGATGCGTCCGGGGGGAATCCCTGGACAGTCATAGGCACCACGGTTTCTGGGCCCGTTCGAGGGTGTGGCAGGCACGGCGGTTGTAGCGTTGCCGGTGCGGCTGGCACTTCCGGGTTCTCCGCAAAGCGGGGCTGGCAGAGGCGGTGGGAGACGAGGGAAGAATGGGCAGAAAAATCAGCAAGAACATTGTGAAGGCGCGCGCGGCTGTGACCAAGCCGGCGTATGCGCTGCCTGAGGCCGTAGGGCTGCTCAAGCAGGTGAAGTACGCCAAGTTCGACGAGACCGTCGATCTGACCATGCGCCTGGGAGTGGACACGCGCCATGCCGACCAGATGGTGCGCGGGACGGTGGTCCTGCCGCACGGGCTGGGCAAGACCAAGATTGTGGCCGTGATCGCCACCGGGGACCGGCAAAAGGAAGCTACCGCGGCGGGTGCGGACTTTGTGGGCGGCGAGGAGATGGTGGAGAAGATCCAGAAGGAAAACTGGACCGCCTTCGATGCGCTGATTGCCACGCCGGACATGATGAAGGTGGTGGGCCGGCTGGGCAAGGTTCTGGGCCCCAAGGGTCTGATGCCGAATCCGAAGACCGGGACGGTGACGCTGGACGTGGCCGCGGCGGTGAAAGAGATCAAGGCCGGCAAGGTGGAGTTTCGCGCCGACAAGACGAGCCTGGTACACGTGCCGGTGGGCAAGCTGAGCTTTGAGCCGCAGAAGCTGGTGGACAACGCGACGACGGTGATTGGCGCGATTGTGCGCAGCAAGCCTTCGGCGGCCAAGGGCAAGTACATCAAGAGCGTGACGCTGAGCTCGACGATGGGGCCTGGAGTGCCGCTGGATTCGGCGGTTGCGGACGCGGCGGGCAAGCACTAAAAGGCAGGGACTAGGGACCTAGGGACTAGGGACTGAGGAACAGGGGTTGGTGGCGACGGCCCACGATCTCTTCCACTCAAGGCGAAAAGCATTGGCGCGGCGAGAATGGAAGTCCGAGTCCGAGGGTTCAGGGATTGGGAATTGAACCGTTGAGCCGGTGGAGGGTAAGCCCTCCGGGCGCGGCGTGAACAGGGAGCAGGACGATGGCGATTTCAAAAGCGAAGAAGACGGAGAAGGTCCAGTTGCTGGCGCGTGAGCTGGAGACCTCGACGACGGCGATTATCGGCACATTCAGCAAGCTGACCGTGGCCAAGGATTTTGCGCTGCGCAAGGTGATCCGCGAGGCGGGCGGCAAGTATCGCGTGGTGAAGAACAAGCTGGCGGCGATTTCCGGCACGGGGACGCAGGTGGAGGCGGCGCTGAAGGGGCTGAGGGGCGTGAACTCGGTAGCGTTTACCGGGGGCGACCCGGTGGCGCTGGCCAAGGTGTTTGCCAAGTGGGCGGGCGAGAACGCGGAGTTCCGGTTCAAGCTGGGCATCGTGGACGGGAAGCTGCTGAGCGTGGAGGAAGTGAAGGCTCTGGCGACCATGCCGGGCAAGGAAGAGCTGTTCTCGAAGCTGCTGTTCCTGATCAATTCGCCGGCACAGCGGCTGGCGACGGTGCTGAATGCGACGGGCCGCGACCTGGCGGTGGTACTGGGTCAGGGCGTGGAGAAGGGAAAGTTTGCAGCTCAGGGAGCGGGGGGCTTAGAAATACCAGCTTTCAGCTTTCAGCCTGTTCCTGCGGAGGCCGAGGTGATAGCCTTCGCGACGGAGAGAGCTGACGGCTGAAAGCTGAAAGCTGGTTTTCAAGGGTTTTGGCCGTAAGACAGGCGGGAAGTGCGCGGGTCTGGCGCATCGGAAACTTCCGGCCTGAGTTTGCGACCGGTAAGAGCAATTCAAACCAATTCGCCGCGGCGAATTTGGATCAAACGATTCTGAATGGAGAAGAAAATGGCGGATCTGGTGCAGTTGGAAGAGCAAATTGTGTCTCTGAGCCTGCTGGAAGCGGCGGCTCTGGTGAAGAAGCTGGAAGAGCGGCTTGGGGTTTCGGCAGCGGCGGCGGCTCCGGTGGCCGTAGCGGCCGGCGGCGGCGCGGCGGCTCCGGCGGTTGAGGAGAAGACCGAGTTCGCGGTGATTCTGAAGGACTTTGGCGCGAACAAGATCAACACCATCAAGGCCGTGCGCGAGGTTACGTCGCTGGGCCTGAAGGAAGCCAAGGACCTGGTGGATGGGGCGCCGAAGGCGATCAAGGAGAGCGCAACCAAGGACGAGGCCGAGGCGATCCGGAAGAAGTTCGAAGGCATCGCGACGATCGAAATCAAGTAGGCGAGATCAAGCAGGCGAGATGGAGTCGCCTGGGAACTTGCAAGCACGGCCAGAACGCGCTACGATGGTTAGTACGCGTCTTTCCGGCTCATTCCGGTTTTCTCAGGGAATGGAGCGGGGTTGGATGGCGCGTCTTGAGGACAAGTGGAGTGGCACGCAAGCGTCCGTAGCCGGGGAGAGCCAAGCACTCTGGCGGCGGGTCAGCGCAGTGGTTAAGTGCCTTAGGGTCAATGGATTAGGATTTGCCTGGGAGTCTTTACCGGGCGCCCGTTGACGGGTGGCGAGCGAGCGGCAGAAGCGAGCTTTGGGATCGGCGCGAGCAGGGCAAAAGAATTCGGATGGGAGCACAGGCTGTGGGCTGCGCTCGTGAGGCATTGCGTCCTTGCGGGCTATTCGTGTCTCCCGGTGGCGGCAGATAGAGCAGTTTTGCACAATATCTGCCCACAGCGCACAAATATCTTTCACGGGCTTCCCCGTTGCGCCTGCTTCACTCGATTGTGCGCAGTCTAGCGCACTTGCCGCATGTGCGGCAATGCCCAAAACGCGATTTTGACGCGACTCTCACGAAACACGCTTGGCATGGGTGACGTCCTGGCACGCTGGCGGCCTGTTTCAAAAGGCGAGCTGGGGTTGCACGGGTAGGGACTGGATGCAAGAGCCAGTCCGGATTTTTCGAGTTTCTTACCGTAAACAGCCGGCGCCACGGGACTCGGGCGCTGGTCCGGCCTGGCCCCAATTGGCGGGAGCCAAGCCGGAGAGACGAGCCTCAGGAGTGAACATGCCCAACGAGAAGCGCGCGATTCGCAGCCGGCTCGATTTTTCAAAGATTCCCACCGCAACCCAGATCCCCAACCTGATAGAAGTGCAGCGGCGCTCGTATGAGCGTTTTCTGCAGATGGATAAGCTTCCCAACGAGCGCGACGACTCAGGGTTGCAGTCGGTGTTTGTGTCGGTTTTTCCGATCACCGACTTCCGCGGCATCTCGCAGCTTGACTTTGTAGACTTCTCGATCGGCAACTGGGAGTGCAAGTGCGGCCACCTGAAGGGGCTGCACCACCTGCGCACAGCCTGCGTGCATTGCGGGGCGATGGTAATTACCGATCCGTTTCTTCCCGGCGATGTGCTTTGCCAGAAGTGCGGAACGTACAACAAGAACACGCCCGACTTCTGCAACAAGTGCGGCGACCCGGTGAGCTTGCAGTTGAAATACGACCAGCAGGAGTGCGAGGAGCGGGGCATGACCTTTTCCGCGCCGCTCAAGGTGACGGTGCGGCTGACGATTTATGAGAAGGACGCGGAGACGGGCAACAAGACGATTCGCGACATCAAGGAGCAGGAGGTGTTTTTCGGCGACATTCCGCTGATGACGCCGAATGGGACCTTTATCGTGAACGGGACCGAGCGCGTGATTGTGTCGCAACTGCACCGCTCGCCGGGCGTCTTCTTTGAGACGGCGAACAACCGCACGTACTTCCTGGGCAAGATCATTCCGTACCGCGGCTCATGGGTGGAGTTCGAGTACGACCAGAAGAACACGCTCTATGTTCGCATCGACCGCAAGCGCAAATTTCTGGGCACTATCTTTTTGCGGGCTCTGGGTCTGCGCTCGGACGAAGAGATACTGAAGACTTTTTACACGGTGGACCGGCTGCACATTGCC
>JBEKZJ010000243.1:0-6260 GCA_049509995.1 Occallatibacter sp.
TGCGATGTGGCGGGGGCTGGAAACGGATTCACGGTTTGGCTACTGAGGCACTCCCAGAGGAAACGGGGAGCAACGGCTAGGCTAGACCTTCGGAACACCGCGCCAGTCCTCGACCCGACCGATGCCGATGGCCTACTATGCCTCGATGCAGGCGCCCTCGCTTGGCGCAATGAATATTGAAATGCGCACTCGAGGCGATGCAATAAGCATCTTGCCGGAACTGCGCAAGACCGTTGCCTCCCTGTATCCGAACATCCCTATTGAAAAGCCCATGTCGCAGCAGCAGCAGTTTGATGAGTCCTATGCGCAGCAGCGTATGTTTGCCGCCATGGGCGGATTCTTCGGCGTGCTGGCGGCGTTGCTCGTGGCGACCGGCCTCTACGGCACGCACTCGTTCCGGGTGGGCCGCCGCACAACAGAGATTGGTGTTCGCATAGCATTGGGCGCAAGCCGCGCGCAAGTGCTGGGGATGGTGATGCGCGAGAGCCTGTGGGTGCTCGCGGCCGGCCTTGGCGCAGGGATTCCGCTCACCTTCTTCGCCGTACGTCCGCTCAAGGCGATGCTTTATCAGATGTCGCCGCTGGACCCGGTGAGCTTCGCGTTCGCGATTCTCGCCATGATTGCCGTCTCCGGATGCGCCGCGTTGATCCCCGCGCGCCGCGCCGCCTCCATTGAACCGATGCAGGCGCTACGTTCTGAGTAACCGCACACGTTCGAGGTGAAACGAGTATGAACACATTGCTTCAGGACCTGCGTTACGCACTGCGCCAGTTGCGCAAGAGCACCGGATTTGCGGCTGTGGCTGTGATCACGCTAGCGCTGGGGCTGACCGTCAACGCCACTATTTTCGTTTTCATCAATGACTTGTTTTTGCGGCCTCTGCCAGCAGCGGACCCTGGACGGTTGGTCTTGATCGCCCAGAAAGTTCCTCAGTCCGAGATGATGTTTCCGTTTTCCTATCAGGATTTTCTGGACTTTCGGCGCTATGCCGAAGGGGACGGCCGCGAAGTTCCGGAGATGGCGAAGACGTTCTCAGGCGTGATGGCCTACATGGAGACGCCAGCCCACTTGAGCCGGTCCGGCGAGACTACCGAGCGCACGTTTGTACACATGGTCAGCGGCAACTACTTTACGGTGCTGGGCGCGCAGCCGATGCTGGGGCGGCTCTTCCTGCCCAACGAGGGCCGGACGGTGGGGGCGGATGCGATCATCGTCCTGACCTACGATACCTGGCGCAGCCGGTTTGCCGCCGACCCGCACATCGTGGGCCAGGCGATCAAGCTCAACGGTCTGCCGTTCACAGTGGTGGGCGTAACGCAGCCCAAGTTTGTGGGCGCGGCATGGGGCACGGCACTGAGCGGATTCGTGCCGGCCACGATGCTGCCGCAGATGACCCCGGATCGTAGCCAATTTATCTTCGACCGCGGCGATACAGCGTTCTTCATGATGGCCCGGTTGCAACCCGGCGCAAGCCTGGAACAAGCGCGCGCCGCGACCGCTCTGGTGATGGCGCGCCTGCTCAAGGATTACTTCGGGATGCACCCGCTGGGGGCAGCGGCCGTGGTTCTGCACGAATCCATGAGCCGGCCGTCGCCCTATGTTGCCAATTACACACCCTTGATCGTTTCCGTCCTGATGGCCATGGCCCTGCTGGTTCTGGCGATCACGGTGGCCAATGTGGCCAATCTGCTCTACGCGCGCGCTGCCGATCGTGAACGGGAGGTAGCGATTCGCGGCGCTCTCGGCGCCACGCGATGGCGGCTGCTGCGCCAGTTACTGGCTGAAAGTACGCTCGTCGCCCTCGCCGCAGGAGTTATCGGTGCGGTAGCCGCAATCTCCTTGAATCCCATTCTCAACAAGTTGGTCTGGCCGGGCGACTTTGCGCCCCCGTCCGAGACCGGCACGGACTGGCGATTGTTCGTTTTCACTTTTGTTGCGTCGCTGGCCACTGGCATCCTTGCCGGACTGCTACCCGCTTTGAAAGCGACCCGGCTCGACGTGCTGTCGCTGCTGAAGACTGCGCCCGCTATAGCCGGGACCCGCCACCGGTTGCGCAGCTTGCTGGTGATTGGCCAGGTGGCTATCTCCTGCGTGGTATTGATCTGCGCCGGACTTGCCCTGCGCAGCGTACAAAAACTGTCGCACGTGAATCTCGGCTTTCGGACGGATCATCTCTTTCTCGCCTCCGTCGATCTCCGCTTGCAGCGCTACAGCTATGACCAGGGGCGGCGGTTTCAGGAGCAATTGCTGGACAAGGTCCGCGCCTTGCCTGGAGTGCGCAATGCCAGCCTGGCGGATGCCGTTCCTTTCGATACCGGCAAAGGCATGCGCGCGGGCATCTGGCCGGAAGGTCAAACCCCGACGGAGAGCCAGAAGTTTCTGGATGTCCCTTGCTTTGCCGTCGATCACGCTTTCCTCGAAACCATGGGGACGCGCATTGTGGAGGGCCGCGATTTTACCAACCGGGACGACGCCTCCATGCCGCGCGTGGTCATCATCAACCGGGTTATGGCCCAGCAGCTTTGGCCGAACGCCGATGCTGTTGGGAAGCGCCTGGTACTCCAGAGAGACGCCATGCAGGTCGTCGGCGTAGTCGGCGATATGCGCATTTGGGCCATGTCCGACACGAATCGGCCACTTGTCTTCTACCCGCTGGCGCAGAATTACCAGGGCAACGTTACCCTCGTCGCGCGGACAGGAATGGATCCCATGCAACTCACGTCGCCGGTGAATCAGATCGTCGCCCAGTTGGACCCCGATCTCCCGCTCTTCAACATTCGCACGATGGACCGGCAGATCGCGAGCAGTCCGTTCGCCATGGCTCCGCTGCGCTTCGGCACAGTGATCGCGGGCGCGCAAGGCATGATCGCGCTGTTTCTCGCCACACTGGGCCTCTACGGATTGATCTCGCACTCGGTGAAGCGGCGCACCCATGAGATCGGCATTCGCATGGCGCTGGGCGCCAAGCGGGGGAGGATGCTCAGGCTCCTCATCGGGCAAGGTTTGCGGCTGGTTCTCGTGGGTCTCGGCGTTGGATTGGGCGCCGCGTTTGCGGTGACGCGCTTGCTAACCAGCGTGCTTTACGGTGTCCAGCCCACGGACGTGCTCACCTTTGCCGGCGTCTCGCTGCTGCTAGCCGGCGTGGCCGTCCTGGCAAGCTACATCCCCGCGCACCGCGCCGCAAAGATCAACCCCATGGAAGCTCTGCGCTACGAATAGAGGCGATCAAGGGGAAAGAACAATCCGCACGCTGCTTTACGACCTTCGCCAGGCTAGACCTTCGGAGCACCGCGCCGGTCCTCGACCCGACCGGCAAGGGTTTACCGATCTTCCTGGGCAACAACTTCAACTGACGCCAACAGCCATACCGCGTTTCCAGGCCGCCAACGGTCGAAATGACCATCGGCGATTTAGCAACAAATGAGGAGGCAACCATCCGATTAGCCTCCTGTCCAACGATTTCCTACGCGCCGGAATTTGACGAGAGTGGCGGCCATTCCTCTATGGCGCGTCTTCGACCGGATGAACAGCGAAGACCCGGCCGTCGGATGCGAAGTAGCGCCTCCGCATCCAGAATGCGACGTTGACCAGACCGATGAGTGCCGGCACTTCAATAAGCGGGCCAACCACGCCGACGAATGCTTCGCCGGAACTCAGGCCGAAGACAGCAACCGCTACTGCAATCGCCAACTCGAAGTTGTTGCCCGCGGCCGTGAACGAAAGGGTGGCGGATTGTGCGTAGTTCGCTCCCAACCGTTTGCCCATCCAAAAACTAACGAGAAACATGATGAGGAAGTAGATCACCAGCGGGATTGCGATGCGAATCACATCCAGCGGCAAGCGCACAATGAGATCGCCCTTGAGCGAAAACATCACAAGGATAGTGAATAGTAGAGCGACCAACGTGAGCGGGCTGATGCGGGGAATGAAGCGCGTGCGGTACCATTCCCCGCCCTTGATCCGAATAAGAACAAAGCGTGTAACGAACCCGGAGACGAACGGAATGCCCAGGTAGATCGCGACGCTCTTTGCGATCTGGGCGATACTGACGTCGACAATGCTTCCTTGGAGACCGAACCACTTTGGAAGCACCGTAATGAATACCCACGCGTAGAGGCTGTAGAAGAGCACTTGAAAGACACTATTGATGGCAACAAGCCCAGCGACATAGTCCGTGTCGCCATCCGCCAGTTCATTCCAAACCAAAACCATTGCGATACAGCGAGCGATGCCGATCAGGATGAGCCCGCGCATGTACGCAGGTTCGCCACGCAGAAACAGAATGGCGAGGACGAACATTAGCGCTGGACCAATGAGCCAGTTCTGAATAAGTGAAAGGCCGAGAACCCGCTTGTTGCGGAAGACTTCGCCCAGCTTTTCATATCGCACCTTCGCCAGCGGCGGGAACATCATGATAATCAGCCCTATGGCGATTGGGATATTCGTAGTTCCACTCTGAAAGCAGTTGACGAACCCGCTGGAGCCTGGGATGGAGTGGCCGATGGCCACTCCAATGGCCATCGCGAGGAAGATCCAGAGCGTGAGGAAGCGATCGAGGAAGGAGAGCTTCTTCCGCTGTAACGGAGCGCAGTTCTGGCCTTGAGTGTATGGTTTGCTGGACATGGTTATCTGGCCTCGGGAGCAATTGAACAATCGACCGGAACGGGTAAGGGTGCGCCTTGAAGCGCTGAGAACTTTGCCGGACTACAGCAAGCCTTTGAAAGACGCGCCCTGTCCGCCTGCATAGCCCGCTCCTCTTTCAACCATCCAAGCGTCTGGCGCAGCACCTGGGCGGCGCCGATATTCGGGGGCATAACGATTCGGTAGTGCATCCATTTGCCGTCTCGTCTGGCCTCAACGATCCCGGCGCGGCGGAGATAGGCCAAGTGCCGGGAAATTTTGGGTTGACCCTGCCCTAGAATCTCGACGAAGTAGCAGACACAAATCTCCTGATCTCCCATCAGGTTGAGCAGGCGGAGCCGGGTATTGTCACCCAAAGCCTGGAAAAAGCGTTCGATATTGAACTGAGACGATTTTCCCGTCATGAATTGTTTATACGCATTGACGAATATGTTTGCAAGGGATATAGTCGTTTTGGCGAATATATTCTCAGGAGCAGGTCGTGACAGAGCAGATTCTGGAGTCGGTGAAGTCGAAGTACGGAGCGGTGGCAGAGAGTTCACTGTCGAGCGACAATGCGGGCGTGAAGGCGGTGGCGGAAGCCTTCGGCTATTCCCCCGATGAGCTTACCTCAATTCCGGCGGGAGCCAACATGGGTTTGTCATGCGGCAATCCCACCGCTACTGCTCATATTAGACCAGGTGAGGTTGTAGTCGATCTCGGCTCCGGTGGAGGTCTCGACGTCTTTCTCGCGTCGAAGATGGTTGGTCCGGAAGGCCGCGCCATCGGCGTCGATATGACACCGGCAATGATTGAGCGGGCTCGCGCAAACGCCAAAGCAGGTGGATACACCAACGTAGAATTCTATCAGACCAACATCGACCAGATTCCACTGCCGGATGCTTCGGTCGATTGCGTCATCTCGAACTGCGTCCTCAATTTGGCGCCGAACAAGCCCGCGGTTTTCCGCGAGATCGCTCGCGTTCTGAAGCCGGGTGGCCGCGTGGCAGTGAGCGACATCGCATTGAAGCACGAACTTCCGGAGGCCGTGGCGCAGAGCATTGCCGCTTACGTCGGCTGCATTGCCGGAGCCATCCTGATCGACGACTACCGGAATGGACTGCTGGCAGCGGGCTTCGAGCATATCGAGATCGTGGACAGCGGCGCGGATCTGAATGCCTACGCCAAGGTCGAGAATCAGGCCGGTTGCTGCTCCCCAAAGATGGACACCTTCAATCCCTTCCAGGTCATTGAGGAGCCGTGCTGTTCTCCCGCACCCAGCACGTCGGCCTCACTGCATGAGGAACTGAAGACGCTCCTCTCGCAGTACGACATCAATGCGGCAGCGGCCAGCGTGAAGGTCTACGCCATCAAGCCAAACACAAACTCCTAACCCATCTTCCGAATGCTAGAGGACGCCGCAATGGCTCGTTACAACGTGTTGTTTCTTTGCACTGGAAACTCAGCCCGCTCCATCATGGCTGAGGCGATCATGAACCGCAAAGGCGCGGCGAACTTCACCGCCTTCAGCGCCGGAAGCCATCCAGCGGGAATTGTAAGGCCAGAAGCCATCGTGCAAATAGAAAGGGCTGGCTTGAGTACTGCGAATCTACGCAGCAAGTCCTGGGACGAGTTTGCAG
>JBEKZJ010000244.1:0-6255 GCA_049509995.1 Occallatibacter sp.
TGGCGCAATTTTCTGCGCCGCCAGATGCCCATCTGGAGTTGGATATCGCCCCTGCAAGGGCTGCCCCTGCTCCAAACGAAGTCTGCAAATGCCCGAAAGAGACTTTTTCAGGATCGACTAACCCAGGACCAGCACGGGCGCTCCTGTCTTCCTGTCGCGTCGAGTGTTCCGTTCTGGTGAACTAGATCAAATTCATAAGATACGCCATCCACTATTGCATCGCAGGATGCATAGATAGCGCGCCCCGTTTCCGTCATTTCCCTCGCTGCACAAGGTCTAATCTGAATCGTCTCTGCGTTAACCCTGCGCTTTTTCCGGGCTGCCGATGCTTGAGCAACGGCGGCTTTCTCTGGATGCACTCCATTAAACAGAGAACGGATCGGCGCCAACAGGAACGATTGAAAGAGCGCAATAACGACTCTCAGCATGGCAGCCTCCGTGTCGGCTCAGATTTCGAGAATGACCGGCATGATCATGGGGCGGCGGCCGGTGGTTTTCTGGATCAGGCGCTTCAACTCGGCGCGGACTTTTTCCTTGACCATGCCGTAGTCGGATTTCTGCTCGGTGCTGAGGGAGTCGAGGGTGCTGAGGACAAGTTCGCGGGCCTGGTCGGTGATGTCGGCGCCGCCAAAGCCGCGCATGATGACTTCGGGCTGCTGCTCGACCTTGCCGGTGCGCTTGTTGATGGCCAGCACGGCGAGGACGATGCCGTCTTCAGAGAGGATGCGGCGGTCGCGGATGACGAGGTCTTCCACTACATCGATGGAGGAGCCGGAGTCGATGAGGATGCGGCCGGCGGTGATCTTGTCGCGCTTGCGGGCGTCGTTGCTGTCGAGTTCGAGGACGTCGCCGTCTTCAAGGATGATGGCGTGCTCGACGGCGCCGGTCTCAATGGCCACCTGGGAGTGCTTTTGGAGGTGGCGGTAGTCGCCGTGGACGGGAATGAAGAATTTGGGGCGGACAAGGTTGATGAGCAGGCGCTGCTCCTCCTGGCTGCCGTGGCCGGAGACGTGAATGAGGCCATTGGAGCCGTCGTCGCAGACAACGTTGGCGTCGCGGCGGCAGAGGTGGTCGATGACGCGGAAGATGCTCTTTTCGTTTCCGGGAATGATGCGGGAGCTGAGGATGACGGTGTCGCCCGAGTCGACGTGGGCGTACTTGTTGTTGTCGACGGCGGCGCGGCTGAGGGCGCTCATGGGCTCGCCCTGGGTGCCGCTGATGAGGATCATCAACTGCTCGGGCGAAAAGTCGCGCACCTGGCCGGAATTGATGACCAGGCCGGAGGGAATGTCGATATAGCCCAGGTCCTGGGCAATCTCAGTGCTCTCCATCATGGAACGGCCGACGATGGCCACCTTGCGGCCATGCTTGCGGGCCAGTTCGAGGGCGATGCGGATGCGGAAGATGGAGGAAGAGAAACAACTGAAGAAGAGCTTCTTCCTGGTTTGCGAAAAGACTTCGTCGAGGCGGGGAATGACGGCGCGCTCGCTGGGCGTGTAGCCGGAGCGTTCGACGTTGGTGGAGTCCTGGAGCAGGGCGAGGACGCCGCGCTTGCCGTACTCGGCAAAGGTGTGCAGGTCAAAGGCCCGGTCGTCGAGGGGCGAGAGATCGATCTTGAAGTCGCCGGTGTGGATGACGATGCCGACCGGCGTTTCGATGGCCAGGGCGACGCAGTCCACCAGGGAGTGGGTGACGTGGATGGGCTCGATGGTGAAGGGGCCGAGGGTGAACTTCTCCTTGGGCGTGATTTCGATGAGCGTAGTTTCGTCGAGGAGGTGATGCTCTTCGAGCTTGCCCTCGACGTAGGCCAGGGTGAACTCGGTGGCGAAGACCGGGACCTTGAGTTCGGAGAGAATCCAGGGCAGGCCGCCGATGTGGTCTTCGTGGCCGTGGGTGAGGATGATGGCGCGGACGTGGGCCTTGTTCTCGATCAGGTAAGAGATATCGGGGACTACGATATCGACGCCCAGCAATTCCGTTTCGGGGAACATCAGGCCGGCGTCGATCACGATAATGTCGTCTTCCCAGCGGAGGGCAAGGCAGTTCATGCCGAACTCGCCAAGACCGCCGAGGGGAATGATTTTCAGTTTCTTTGTTTGCATCCGTCTGATTCCATTTTAACACCCGAGGGCACCGGGCGCTTTTCAGCAGGCCAAGGAGTGAGCGAGTCAGCACGAGGGCGGAGTTAGCGGCGTCAGCGGAGTTGCGGGCAGTTTTGGCGGGTTATTCGCCGGGGAAGCGGACGCCGAGGGCGGTGCGGCTGTCGGGGTGGGTGGCGACGTGGATTGCGTCGAGGCCGGCAGAGGAGCTGGCCGAGCGGGTCTTTTGGTTGAGGGACAAAGAAGCGCAGGGCGAAAGCGCGGGTGCGTTCGGGGTTGCGGCCCCAGACGGCGTGGAGCGAGGCGGCTTCGACGGCTTCGAGTCCCTAAGCAAAGCGTGAGCCGGCGTGGCCGGGGCCGATGACGCCCCAGCGGATGGACTGCGTCTTCTGATTTGAAGTCGTCATGGATTCAAGAGTCCGCCCGCGGGGCCGGCCCGGTTCGCCTCTTCTGCCTACCGTAGCAAATCTTCGAGAGCGGTGCTGAGGCTGGTCTTGTCGTCGCGATATTTGACGATGACTGGGGCGTAGAGGCTGAGGCCCCAGTCCTGGCTTCGCTGATGGCCTTTGCCTTTGGCGACGGCGCGGGAGCCGGGGACGACGACGGCGTTTTCGGGGATGATGAGGGGCAGCTCGGCGGTGGCGCGGAGGATTTGGCCGTTGACGAGGTCGAAGACGGGCGTGCCGCGGGTGAGGATGGTTCCGGCGGCCAGGACGGCGCCCTTGCGGACGATGGTTCCCTCGTAGACGCCGGAGTTTCCGCCGACGAGGACGTCGTCCTCGATGATGACGGGGCCGGCGTTGACGGGCTCGAGGACACCGCCGATCTGGGCGGCGGCGCTCAAATGTACGCGTTTGCCGATCTGGGCGCAGGAGCCGACCAGGGCGTGGGAGTCGACCATGGCGCCTTCATCGACATACGCGCCGGCGTTGATATACATGGGGGGCATGCAGACCACGCCGCGGGCCACGTAGGCTCCGGCACGGATGGAGGAGCCGCCGGGAACGAGGCGGACACCGTCGGCGGGGGTGAAATGGCGGATGGGGTAGGTGTCCTTGTCGACAAAGGAGAGGCCGGGGAATGAGAGCTCACCGGGGGGGAAGTCGTGAAGGACGCCGAGGCGAAAGCCGAGCAGAATGCCTTGCTTGACCCAGGCATTGACGCGCCAGCCGGTGGGTGAGGCGGGGTCGGGCGAGGCGGAGCGAAGTTCGCCGTTTTCAATGGCTGTGCGAAGGGACAGGAAGGCGATCATGGCGGTGGGGTCGGCGATGGCGGCGTGCCCGGCGGCAAAGTGGCGCTCGATCGTCTTCTGAAGCTGGGTGAGGGTCATGGCAGTTCGAGTTTAACAAGACAGGGAGCAGGGAGCAGGGAGCAGGGAACAGGGAACAGAACAAGGAACAGGGAACAGGGAACAGGGAACGGGGAACAGGGAACGGGGAACAGGGAACAGGGAAACGGGGAACCTCACAACCAAGGTGGGTTTGACGCGCCTGTCTGCAGCCCTTTGCCGCTTTTTATGAAGCCGATTCCTGCAAAAGCTGGGTGCGCTATCCTTGCCGCCTTCTTTTTCCTGCCGCAAGGGCGGGCAAGCACGACTGACCCCAACAAAATCGGAAAACAACTCCTCACGCGAGTGCCAGCGGAGGCGAACGAAAGCCGAACGCCGCATCCACCACGGCTGCAATGCCCAGCGCCGTCTCATCTTCAAACGGCCGCGCCGCAATCTGCACGCCGATCGGCAACCCCTCGGGCGAGGTTCCCACCGGAACCACCGCCGCCGGGCAGGCGAGCGCGTTGAACCATTGCGTGTGCCGGACGGCATCCAGGTAGCCGACGGCGCGACCCTCCACAATCCACTCGCGCTCGCCGTGACGAAAAGCGGGAATGCTGGCCACCGGGCACAACAGCACCGGATACTTGCGCATCTCCTGGAGCGTCTTGGCGCGCAGCAGATCCAACTCCGCCCACGCGTCCAGCAACTGCGTAGCGGTGAGCGGCGGCGCGGCCTGGGCAATGGCCAGAAACTCGTTGAATACGGGGCTCAGTTGATGCTCTCTTCCCTGAATCTCCGGCGCGTAGAACATGGCCCCGCACTGCACAAAGAACTTCCACCACAACTGCCGCAGCAGCTCCAGCGTGCGCGGCCTGAACGGCTCCACGCGAAAGCCCGCATCGCGCAACGCCGCCGCCGCCGCGTTCACAGCCGCGCGCGTTTCCGGCGTAACCGGAACCAATCCGTCGTCCTCAAAAAAACCAATCCTGTTCGACCGCAATTCATCCAGGCTGGGCTCGCGCAACGCCACCGGCGGGCTCGCCGGATCAAGCGGGTCCTGGCCGCTCAGCGTGCGGAAAAGCAGCGCCACGTCGGTCATGGTGCGCGCCAAGGGCCCAATCGCGCCGAGGATCGCGAACGGCCCCACGCACGGCGGCAGATGCCCGCGTCCCGGAATCCGTCCCGGCGTAGGCTTCAGCGAGCAGATGCCCGTGAAGTGCGCCGGCACGCGCACCGATCCGCCGCTATCGCTGCCCAACCCGCTCGCCGAAAGCCCCGCCGCAATCGCCGCCGACTCGCCGCCGCTCGATCCGCCCGGCGTGCGCTCCAGGTCCCATGGATTGCGCGTCCGCCCGTGCAGCAGATTCGCCGTCTCATAAGCCATCAGGAACTCCGGGCAATTCGTCGTGCCCAGAATCAACGCTCCAGCCGCCCGGAGCCGCGCCACCACCACCGCATCTTCGCGGGGCACATCGCCCTGGTGCAGCAGACTGCCAATCTCGCACTTCAAGCCTCGCGTCGCAATTGAAGACTTCACCGTGACTGGTAAACCGAACAACGGTCTTCGCGCACGCCGTCCCCTCCACGCGTCATGCATTCGCGCCCGCATACGCACGCGGTCCGCATCGAAGTCGGCAAACGCATTCAGCTGCGGATTCAACCGCTCAATCTGCCGGATGTGCGCCTCGGCCAGCTCCGCAACAGAGATTGCTCCCGTGCGCAAAAGCTCCAGTTGCCGCACTGCCGGTTCAAGCACCAAATCTTTCATGATTGACCCACCACAAGCCTGTCCTCCTGATCGAAGCGCAGCGGAGTCGAAGGACCTGCGGTTGCATTTGCTCCTCTCCGCCTCAATGCATCACGACCTGATCTGTAAGCTTCGTGGACGCAGGTGCAAAATCTTCCGCCGGCGTCGAGTGCATCAAACGGTAATCAAACCGGTACGACCTTACCGGCTCGCCCGAATCGAACCGGTCGTTCCAGTTCAACTGGTAGTCAAGCGCGCCCGCATCGTCGGGAAACTTCTCGCTCTCCGGATAGGGGTATGTACTCATCTTGTGAAACGGCAGTTGCGCCACCGTGAACGGCGATGCATCCCACCAGTCCATATCCTTCACAAATCCGTTGGCGTAGAAAAAGTAGTCGCGCTTCCAATGCTCCGGCAGCGCCGGCAGTTTCGTCGCGTCGAACTCCACCGCAATCTCCTCGCCGCTGCCGAAGATCGCATACCGGTCGTCGATGCCCTTCACCAGCGCCGTCACGTCGCCCATGCGCGTGTAGTTGCCGCGCTGATGCTGGAACGGCCCCGTCAAACTCACGCGGTCATAGTCGTAGTCCAGATCCCCAGGGCTTGCGCCTTCAATCTGCTTCGGATACCCGCGGAAATGCAGCGTAGCAGCGGCGAGTGGAACCTCCGCCGTGTGCGCCTCCGCCTGGGCGTTATTGTCAATCAGCACCTGGTCCCAATAAATCTCCAGGTTCGTAACCAGCCGGATGCGTCTCGCTCCCGCCGGCATCTTGCCCGTTAAATCCACCACGATGGTGCGCTCCAGTCCCGCCGGAAAACCCACATCGTCCGCAATCCGCTGCCATGTTCCATCAGGCGACTGCGCTTCAACATAGGGCGAAATCGGCTTCACGCCCGCCTGCCACGCCGCATACAGCGAGGTCGCGCTGAAGTAGTTCACATAGCCCGTCATCAACAGCTTCAGCGGCGCATGCGTATTCACCTCGCCCAGGTCCAGCGCGAGCGTATGAAGATTCGCAAATCCGTCATACGGCAGCGGCGTGAAGCCACTCGCAAATTCATGATCGCGCCGGCTCACCTCGTCCAGCACATCGCGCCCTTCGCCGTCCCAGGCGCCCACCGGCAGGCGCGCGCCC
>JBEKZJ010000245.1:0-6215 GCA_049509995.1 Occallatibacter sp.
CCTGGAGAGAGCTTAAAGTCTGCAAGCCGCCCGGCAATCTCGCTCTTCGATGGAATTCGTTGGTAGACATTCGTGTAGTTTGCCACCCGCTTTGAATGGGAGCTCCACCTCACGAGCCCCAACATCCCAAGAGGCGGGGCGAATGCGTAGGCCATCAACAAACGGTTCAACGCACCGAGCTTGCAGATTCCTTTTGATTGGCGTTAACACCAATGTCTGCAAAACTCAGCAGATTCCAATAGAGACTCTTCTCATTCGGGACCTTGTAATCGGAGTGAACCTGAATCGTCTTTATGGTGTCCCACACATCGACCGCAACAAACGCGGCCTGATCACTTTCGCCTGGCTCCAGCGTCAGCCGTTTTAGCTTGTACGACGCCAAAGCTCCCCCCGGAGCCGCCGGCTCTGGGTTGACCTGCGTCAAGTCCAATTCCCCCGGATCCAGGTCCACCTTTACTTTGCCAATATTCGTGGCCCGAACGTCCACACTTATGAGCGTTTTCTGGGGCTCACCCTCAACCGCCCGCTGTGTAACTGTCTGATCAAGCTTCAGCTGTGGCTTCGTAGACCGTTGCAGAAAAAACCAGTACCCGCCAGCAACAATTGCCACGACGGTTGTAATCCCTTGAATGATCTCGACCCACACCTTAACAATTTCAATTAAAGAACGATGTTCTTTATCTTCTGGCCGTCTCATTCGATTTGAGCCCCTTTGGAAGCACTTATTGCGGCTTGGTGGTTTTGGATCCGGTAACCGGCTTAGGCGGGGGCGGCGTTCCAATCGTACCAGGATGTTGGTTCCCGGCTCCATAATCCGGGTTGCCTTCCCGCGCTTGTACCTTAGGCCGAGGCGCTGCCTTAAGCGCTGCTGCCTTGGGCTCTGCCTTAGGCGCTGCTGCCTTGGGCTCTGCCTTAGGCGCTGCTGTCTTGGGCTCTGCATTAGGCGCCGCCTGATGCACCGCCTTAGGCGCTTCCTTAGGCGCTGCGGCAGAATACTTTGGAGCCTTCTCTGAATGGCTAGGTGGAAAAGCAGAATGCTTCTCTGCCGTTTTCTGTTGGTTAGCGCTCTGCTGGGTCCCACTAGGCGGCTGCTGAGCGAAGAGCATGCTTGACACCAAGAGTAACGCTGGAATCGAGTTGGTGTGAAATGAACGCATACACTTGTGCCTCCCGCACCGCAGTATACCGAGCGCACGGGAATCAGTAAAGAGAATTTACTTATACCTAGTCAGAATCCATCGTTCAGAAATTGGCCAATCCCTTGCGGTCCAAGCTCCAGCAAATTTAGCCCCGCTCTTCTTTCACCGTCACCGTAATCTTCCGCGCATCCCCGCCCGTCGAGCTGATGGCAATCCTCCAAAAGCCTTCTTCCGGATCCTCTTGAACTTCTCGCCCCATCTTCGTCGCAGCTTTATCTCGCCCAAGGTAGGTACCCTCTCGACAACTCCCCATTGTTAAACACAAAGGCTGACTGAAGGGTACCCTCCAGTCAGCCTTTGATAAGTCAGCGCGTCCAGAAGAATCGCTGCGGACGGCGCCGCGCCGGGGAAGCCGGAGCCCCTCGACCGCGCTCTACTGCACAGGCGTATCGCCGGTGCTATCGAACGTTGCACCCGCCGGAATCAGGGTGGTAGAGGCGACCTTTCCATCCTGAGAACCGGTGTAGACAGTGATCCGGGATGAATCGATACCCTTCCCGGTGACCAGGTAGGCCTTGGTGTTGACCGCACGCTCCGTGGCGAGTTTCTTGCCGTTCTTCTCCCCGCTGGCGGCATTGCCTACGACGGCAAGCTGCGCATCGGAGTTACGCTGCAGATTGAGCGCGATTTCATCCAGGCAGGCCTTCCCTTCGTTGTTCACGCGAGCCGGGCGGCGCGGGTCCCGATCGAAGCGAACGGAGCACAGGTCGCTGGTCACGGGCTTTGCCGCAACCACAGGAGCTGTGACCGTCACCGAAGTTGTGCCCGAGGCAGTCTGGCCCTTGTCATCGACCACAGAGCAGGTCACCCCGACAGCTCCAAATGGGGCCCCCACGGTAGACAGGGTAGCCGTGGTGCCGCTCCCGCTCACGGAACCGGAAGTCGAGCTATAGCTGTAAGTCAGGGGACGATTCTGTGGACTGATGCCGATGGCCGTGATGGTGGAAGGATCGCCGGAAAGCACAGTTGCAGGATTGGCTGTGCAACTGACGGTCGGCGGTTCATACGCCCTCACCGCATACGGGGTGGTGCAATCCGCATTCTCTTCCGGTCGGGCGCCCTCTGAGACATGGCCTTTCAGCGTGTAGGCGCCGGGAGCCAGACCCGTCGTATCGATCTTCGCTGTGCTTGTAACCCCAGTCACCGTTCCGCCATTCACAGACCATGTGTAGACGGCCGTCTTTGCGGGGTTCAGATTCAGAGCCGTGCCCGATACCGCAATCGCATCTCCGGGGAATACGGAGGTTGGGTTCACCGAGCAGGAATAAGTTACCGGCAAGGGTGGTGGCAAGGGCGGATTTCCCCCGAAGCGGAAGACAATTCCGGCAGAAATGCGCATGTCGTTCTGCGCAGAGGTTGTTCCGGTGGCGTAATCCTGGAACCTGGTCATCAGGTATTCGGCTTGAATGATGCGGAGGGCTATATGGCGGTGGACCTTGATGTCCAGGCCGCCCCCGGCGGTCATGGCAAACGTGTTCTGACTGGGGAGGAGCGTGCAGCTGAATGTGCAAGGGGTGAGCGCCACCTCATTGGCGTGCGCGCCTCCAAACAGAACCTGGGCAAAGGGAGTGATCCTGTTGTACTTCCGATAGGAAAGGCGCGGACCGAAGAGATATGTGAGAACATTCACATTTGCGTTGTTCACGTCGACTGTAGACGTATATGCGCCCGTGAATTTGACCTCCGAGTTAGTGAGGGCGCCAACGTCGGCAACGATGCCCAGATAGCGGTTGAAGTTGTAAGCGATGTTCGCGCTGCCGCCATTGAGCCACACCAGCCGGTTTCCAGCGGCCAGCTGCGGCACAGCGCGCAGATACGAGTAGCCCAGGAACAGTTCAACCTTGGGAGTTCCAATGTTCAGGCCTGCCGAATACGGCATTGCTGCCGCCATCGGGGCCGCTGGGAGCGGTGCAGCCGGATCGGCGACAGCCGCGACGCTGGAATCGACAGCCTTCGGGTCACCGGTTGAGGGCTTTGTGGCTTCCTCCGCACAGAGGTTGAACGCAGACATTAGGAAAACAGCAAATGCCGCTGTGGCAATCATCCTTGCACTCAATCTCATTGTCGCCTCCCGAACTGCGCGTCGCGATCATCAAAAATCTCAGCGGCGGGTTAACTTAACGCGAACAGAACATACCGGACACAACATGGCCCGAAGATGGCTGAGACCGCCCTGGGGCGGTCTCAGCCAAGGCCTTAAGGAGCAGGCACATTGATTACGGTGTTCACGATTGTGGTCGACGCAGTCAAAGCGATCACTCTGCCGTTGATCGTCGTTATCGCGGTAACTCCGGGACTTGAAACCGTGATTCCCGGTTGAGAGATGATGGTTCCTACCATCGTCCCGCCTCCCCCGTAATTGATGATCGCGCCGGGGAGGCCCCCGACTGCCCAGAAGACGTTCTTGGCCTGGGCGCCGCCGATCAGGATCACGCTTTCAGATGCTGTCGGCGTGCCTACGGTGAGAGATGATCCGATCTGGAAGACCCAGGACGCATTGGGATCGCCCTGGGCGTCGAGAGTAAGAGGCCCAAGGGTTATCTTTACTGAGCTTGCGTTTGTATAGACGCCGGGGTAGATGGTTGTATTGCCTATCTCCGCTGCCAGAGCGCCGTCTGAGGGAAGGCCCTGAAGAGCGGTATAAGCGGTTCGAGCTTCCAACGCGGCTTCGGTGGCGATGGCCATTGTAGCGGCGGTCCCTTCAGTGGCGCATTCAACGGTAGGAGGTGGCGGAGCCGTGTCGATCGTTCCATTCACCTGCCCTACGTTGAGTGGGGATTCCGTATACGTGCATGGCCATACGGCACCCACTTTCGCAAGGCTGGTATCGTGGAACCCGGTCATCGTGGTAGAGGCGCCCGTGGTCCCGATATCTCCATTGACCACTGTGTGGATTCCCTGGTTGGTCATCCCGGCGCCGCCGCCAAAGCCGCCAAACAGCGCTATGGTTGGCCCGAGGACGACTGGCGGTGGAACCACTGCCGTACCGGTCGTGAAGGTCCAGGGATTGGGCGCGCCCGTGGTCCCCAGCGGATTGCCGGCCACGTCCGTTGCTCCAATGGTCACCGTCGCCGTATAAGTGGTGCTGGCGGTCAACGGGGCAGTGGGCGTGAAGGTGGCAATGAAGTCGACCGCATCATAGGACACCGTTCCAACAATCGCAGCTCCGCCCGGCCCCGTAAGTTGGAAGGTTGCCGTGGTGATGGTCAGTGGATTCATCGCCTCGGTGAAGGTTGCGCTGACTGCCTGACTCAGGGGCACGTCGGTGGCCAGGTTCGCCGGGACCGTCGAAACGATCTCCGGCGGGGTGGTACTCACAGCCGTGCCGGTTGTAAAGGTCCAGACGTAGTTGTTGGCCAGTGGAGTGCCCGTCAGGTCCTGAGCCCCGGTTGTGATGGTGGCCGTATACACGGTGCTGGGGGCCAGATTCGCAGTGGGTGTGAACGTCAGCGTGTTTCCAACCGCTGCGTAAGCAACCAGGCCGGGCACGGCGACGGGAGGCGTACCCGGTGCTGTCAGCGTAAAGGTTGCCGAGCTGATCGTGGCAGGGTCCATCGCCTTGCTGAACGTGGCGCTGACTATCTGATTGAGAGGCACGTCCGTGGCTAAGTCGAGAGGGATGGTCGAAACCACCGTTGGCGGTATGGCACTTGGGAGGGCGGCGGTGGTGAAGGTCCAGACGTAGTTGCTGGCCAGCCCGGTGCCTGCCAGGTTCTTAGCCCCGGTGGTGATTGTGGCCGTGTATTCGGTGGTGGGCGCGAGGCTGGCTTTTGGAGTGAACGTCGCTACCGAGCCGGCTGCGACATAGGTGACTACTCCGGTTACGGCAGTCCCGCTCGTTGTCTCTGCCAGCGTGAAGGTTGTTGCGTCGATCGTGGCCGGGGTCATCGCCACACTGAAGGTTGCACTGAGGGCCTGGTTGATGGGCACGGCCGTGGCCCCATTGACCGGCACGGTGGAGATGACCGTTGGCGGCGTGGGAGCCGGAAGTGTTCTGAAGGTCCACACGTAGTTGGCAGCCAGCGGAGTGCCTCCAAGGCTCGTTGCCCCGGTGGTGATCGTAGCGGTATAGACGGTGTTGAATGCAAGGTTGTCGTCCGGCGTGAAGGTCGCCACCGCGCCCGAGCAGCCGATGGTGCCGGGTACGGCCGTCGCGCCGGGCCCTGTGACTATGAACGCTGCCGCGGGGAACCCCACGCAGTTCATCGGCTCACTGAAGGTCGCGCTGATCACCTGGCTGAGAGGAACGCCCGTAGCTGTATTCACAGGGATCGTCGAAACCACCACAGGAGGCGGGGTAATCGTTGTGAATGTCCACACGTAGTTGGCAGCCAGCGGAACGCCTCCGCTCGTAGCTCCCGTTGTGATCGTGGCCGTGTATTGGGTGCTGTAGGCGAGGTTGCCCATGGGCGTGAACGTCGCAACAACGCCGGAGTACGCGACGGTTCCGTCCACGACGGCTCCTTCAGGCCCTGTCAGCGTAAAGGTCGTTGTACTGATCGTTGTCGGGTCCATCGGCTCGCTGAAAGTCGCGCTGAGCACCTGGCTAACGGATACACCTGTAGCCCCAGCCAGAGGAACCGTCGAAATCACCGTAGGCGGCGGGGAAACCGTGCTGAAAGTCCACACGTAGTTGCCAATCAGCTCAGCGCCGCCGGGGGTCGCAACCCCATTGGTGATCGTAGCCGTGTAGGTGGTTCCGTATGCGAGAACGGCAGCCGGCGTAAACGTCGCAACGGTGCCGGAGTACGTGACCGCTCCAGTTACAGCTCCGCCTGGGCCCGTCAGGGTAAAGGTTGAGGTAGTGATCGTGGATGGGTTCATCGCCATGCTGAATGTCGCGGTGACGGTCGTGTTGATGACGACGTCGGTAGCGCCTTGAGCGGGGGTGACTGACACCACGCCTGGGATGGTTACCGTTTCTTGACCGCAACCGGCCACAAGGGCGACCAGCAGAGTCGCCAGGAAGCACGTGAAAACAGTCCTGTATTTGCTCATTTGTAACCTCTCGTCCGA
>JBEKZJ010000246.1:0-10439 GCA_049509995.1 Occallatibacter sp.
CGCCGATCCGCAAATCATCTACGACCCCACAACCGAGCAGCCCTTTCCAGGCAACAAGATCCCAACCAATCGGCTCGACAAAACCGCGCTCACGATCCTCAATCTCGAAACTCCCGACGAGTCTCGCGTCATCCAGATGCCCTTCACCACCAACTTCTACGCCTCTGCGTCCATCCGGGGCTACCAGGACCAGTTGAACGCCCGCATCGATGCCAACGTCGGCAAAGCTGACACACTTTTTGCCCGCTACACATACTGGAACCCGCACAACCAGCCCAGCGATCCGTTCGGCACGCACACCGGCGCAGGGCCCACGGGCAACTCCACCCAGGAAGGCGTGCTCGGCGATACGCACATCTTCAACGCCACAACCATTGCGGATCTGCGTCTCTCTTATCTTGAGAACTACAACTTCCAGCGCCCGCTCAGCGACGGCTTCGATATGACGTCGATCAACGCCAACTATGGCAGTATCCAGGCGCAGAGCGAGAACCAGGAAGGCCTGCTTCCCGGTCTCGGCATTCAGGGCTACGACGTCGGAGCCGAGCTTTCTAACCTCTATTGGAACAACAACGCCTGGTCCGCGAACAGCAGCGTCACGCGGATTCTCGGCAGGCACACCATCAAGGCCGGCGGCAACTGGCGACAGATCCTGTGGGAGAGCTACACCAACCTCCAGGGGCTCGGCGTCAACGCCTCGCCTTTCTACACGGCGGCCAGCGCCACCGACAGCGCGCACGGCAACGCGCTGGCCTCGTTTCTGCTCGGCATTCCCTCCAGCGCCAGCATTCAGCAGCTCGACACCTGGCACGCGTTCCTTCACAACTACGGCTTGTTTGTCTCCGACACCTTCCAGGCGACCTCCAAGCTGACCGTCACTGCCGGCCTTCACTGGGAGCAGCCCGGCTCCTACTCCGAAGAGCAAAACCTCGACACAATCCTCCAACCCAACGCCCCCGTAACCATCGGCAGCCTTACTTCCATCCCCAATCCCGTCACCGGCGCCGCCACTCCCCTCACCGGCCAGCTTGCCTTTGTCGCCAGCCCCCAGTACGCCTCCCGCCGCGAAGAAGCTCTGCACTGGAAGCTCTTCTCGCCGCGCCTCGGCTTCGCCTTTCGCGCCGACCCCAAGACCGTCCTCCGATCCGGCTACGGAATCTCTTTCTTCCCCTCCGAGATGACCGCCGATTCCCCCGGCGCAAGCCCCATCAACGCGGTATTCACGGGCATCACCAATCCTCCTCCGGGCAATCCACTCCTCATCACCGTCGACAATCCCCTGCCCAACGGCATTCACCTGCCCATCGGCCGCTCCCAGGCAGGCCTCGACGCGGCACTGGGCCAGAGCATTGTTGGACGCATTCCCAATCAGGCTTACGGCTACTCGCAGCAATGGAACCTCGCTTTGGAGCGCGCGCTGGATCGCAACTCCACGGCCGCCATCGCCTATGCCGGCTCCAAGGGAACCCACCTGATTCTCTCGCTCACCTACACCGGCACGAGCCTGAACCTGAATCAGCTTCCCGACGCCTACGTCTCTTTAGGCCCCGCTCTGCTCACTCAGGTCGCCAATCCCTTCTATGGAATTCTCCCCGCCGGAACCACCATGGGCGCGCCCACCGTCGCCGAGGGCTACCTGCTCATGCCCCACCCCCAGTACCCCGGCGGTCTCTCTCAATCGGTGCCGCGCGATGGCAACTCCTCCTACCACGCTCTCCAGGTCACATACATCCGCCACTTCGGCCACGCCGGCACGCTGCAGGGCGCCTACACCTGGGGAAAGCTGCTCAGCAACACCGAGAACACCAGCGCCTTCGAAGACGGCCAAGGCGGCATCGCAGTGGTGCAGGACAACAACAATCTGAAAGCCGAGAAGGCCGTCAGCGAGGAAGACACCGCTAACAACCTGGTCATCAACTACGGCCTCGATCTGCCCTTCGGCCAGGACCAGCCCTTGCTCTCCCACATCCATGGCGCGGCGAACGCAGTGATCGGCGGCTGGCGCGTCAATGGCATCACCAAGCTGCGCAGCGGCCTTCCGCTTGCGTTGATAGCGGCCGGAAATGGCCTCAGCCAGTTTGGCGCAGGAACCATCCGGCCCATCTACACAGCAGGATGCACGAAGCAAGAGCCAGGATCACCGCACAGCGCCGCCCGGGCCAGCCAGTGGTTCAACACGGCGTGCTTCACGCAGCCCGCCAACTTCTCCTTCGGCAACGAACCCCGTGTCGATCCGCGCCTGAAGTCGGAGGGAGAAGACAACTTCGACCTGTCGATCAACAAATCCTTCAACCTCACAGAGCGCACCAGGCTGAAATTCAGCGCCGAGATCTTCAACCTGTTCAATCACGCTCAGTTCGCCGAACCGAACGTGAACATGGCCTCCCCCGGATTCGGCCAGGTCCAGAACCAATCCAATCTTCCGCGCACTGTTCAGTTCGCCTTGCGGCTCACCTTCTGAAGGCGCTGCAAAGTGCTTCCGTGAGCGGCCGCAGAATGCCGGATGAGGAATCTAATTGGCCCCAAACAACTGGCAGGTTGACATCAGGTGGAGATCCAGGAACAACCTTGCCCGCAGGCTGTCGGAGAGCAACTGGTCGGACGTGAGAACAACCGGCTTTTCCGTGCGGTTGGCAACGAACAGCAGAGAGACGTCTTTGGCAAGATCCTGCAACTGCGGTTGAGCCAGCGCCGCATTCTGCTGCCAGGGGAGGCAGCCGGGAAGATTCGTGCCGTCGTCGCTGGGCTCTGCAATGTTCCTCTCGTGCGCCATCTCGTCCAGGGTTGGAGACAACGCCTTCACATAGTCCGCCGAGTCGTGCTGAAGCGAGGAAAGCATGCTGGCCGCCAAACGATTGACGCGTCCGCGCAGTTCAGGCGGCAGGGCCTTTATCGCGTCCACTGAGTAACGCTTGCCCAGCGCGTCCAGCGCCGCCGCCTCGGCCAGCACGTGTGTGGAACGGCTTCGCAGTGACTCGAGGAAACCCGCCACCGCCTGCGCATCGCCCAGCTTGGCTTCAAGCGCAGCTGCCAGTGGCGGCGTCGTGGTGTAAGCACCAGACCCACCTGCCAGAGGCGGCGGTTCCGCAAGCCTTGCCAGTTGTTTCTCTGTTTCCTTCACGTGAGGAATGCGGCTCGCGGCCTCGCGGATCGCTTCCATCTCTCCAGGCTTCGTCGTGGATGCGTGGTAGAGCACCGTCTGCTCCGACCGCCCGATCTCGGGAGCCGCGGAAACATCGGCTCCGATCGAGTGAAACGCCTCGCGCAGATCCAACTCGGAGGTTTCCAGTTCGGTCGTGGACACCTCGACCGGCGCAGCCGCTGCGTTCACATTACTTGCAGCGCTGGGGGCCAGTGCGCCAATCGGAGAAGCTGCAACCATCGACGGAGAGTCGCTGATGTCGTAACTCACCTCGCTGATCTCGATCGGCTCCTCGCCCCTCACCTCGACGCTCCGTGCAATGGGACGCCAGCCCGAACGCGACAGCGTCAGCGATCCCTCGCTGATTGCCGCCCCGGTAGCACGCGTCGTGATGATCACGCCCTGCGCCGTCTCTTGCACCGTGTCGGTGTGCTCGCTGAGCGCCGCTCTCCATGCGGCAAAGTCATTGGCGTTGAGCGGATCGTTCAGGTCGACGTGAGCCAGATCGAGATTCTGCTGCAGTTTGGAGTCGATGCTCGGCTCCCGCACTTCAACCGGAGCCGGGCGGCCATGGTGAACGCTTCGTTCAATCACCAGGCTCCCGCGGCGCAGGCGAACCTTCTGATTCAGGACCTTGGAGTGAGCGATCAAAGAGTCAGAGGCGCTGCGCGCATCGTCGAGCAGTTGCGAAGCATACACAGACTGCCTTGGGGAGCTGAGAAAGAGAGAAATCCAGACGATCAGGCAAAGCGAAACTCCGCCGAATGCAACCGCCAGGCGCCGTGGAGTATTGATCCGGAACTGGCCGCGAAGTCTACCGATGAAAGATGCCGAGGAACGCTCCTCTTCCTCTCTCAGCAGCCGCTCGTGGAACGCATTGGTGCGAGGAGCCGGCATCGGCACCACAACGCTGTCGCGGAACGCAGTGAAGCGCGAAGCGCCCAGCTGGAGCTGTTCGCACTCCTTCCGGCATGCCGCGCATTGATCTACGTGCGCTCGCAAAATCTCTGCGGCGCGCCCCTCAAGTTCATCTTCCAGGTGAAGCAGAAGAAGGTCGGCTGAAGGATGCCCGTCCCGATCTTGCCATAGCTTACGATTCATCGTTAACTCTCCCCAACTCAAGCATGGCTTTCGCACACGATTCCGAAACGGTTTGCACCGTCACCCGGAACATCGCCGCGATTTCGCGAAGCTTGAGTCCCTCTGCCCGAAGCAATAAATACTGAAATTGACGCGGGGCCAGTTTGCTGATTGCCTTCTGCATGTGTGCCTCTTGTTCACGGGCAATGATCTGCGCTTCCGCATCCGGTCCTTCGGTGCGCAACTGCTCAATCAGGCTCGTGAACTCCGGCTGGTCCAGCGTGAACTCCCGCTTCCGCTTGCGCAGTTCATCGATGCGCAGATTGTGCATCACCCGCAACAGCCACCAGCGCGGATTGTCCACCTCGCGCCCGCTCCCCAAGTGGCGAAACAGGCGCAGGAACCCCTCCTGTATCAGATCGTCGGCCTCCGCGGCGGTCGATCCGGAGAGCACGAGGTGGCGGAAGAGGCCGCCGTAGTGCTCCTCGTAAAGCCCGCTCACATATCCAGCAAGTTGCTCATCCATCCGCGGATTTGACCCCGTGAGGCAGATTACCGCCGCTCGATGGTCCCCCCATTGCGGTGCGTCTCCCGCCATCGCCTTGAAGTGTGTCAAAAGACTATACCTACACTAACCCTGTTCATAAGACGTTTGAGCGCCCCGGAATTCAGGTTCCGTCTGCTAGGATTCTTGCACTCCGCGCAAATGACCTTTCTTGACAAGAATTATTACAAGTAATCCAGAAAAATATTACAAGTGAGCCTGATTTCCCGACCATGACCCCGTCTTTGTAGTCGGAGCACCAACAGTCTCGATAGGCAACGGGTTTCCGCAGCGTCTGCCGGCCAACTTCCCGGCCAGCCGCTGGCAGTTCCCAAGGCTCGGAGCAAAAGCGGCTTCCAGCTTGGGAACTCAACCTGACGATCGGCATCGAGGTCCGGTACTGAAGATGACGCACAAGATCATCTCTCTTCGGGCCAAGGTGCATAGGACAGATCGATCTATCGAGTGCAAATGAGGAGGAACGATGAAGCAACCGTTCTGGAGACAGGTATGGCTACTGATTGTGCTTTTGCTGTGCAGCAGCGCGGCATTCGCACAATTCAGCAGCTCGATTGAGGGCAGCGTAACCGACAGCACCGGCGCAATCGTTCCGGGCGCCAAAGTTGTCTTAACAGGTACAAATACAGGCGTGACAGGTTCAACAGAGTCGAACTCTGCCGGCTTTTACAAGTTTCCGACGTTGGGGCCAGGGAGTTACAAGGTCACTGTGACGGTCCAGGGTTTTGCCCCGGTGACGGAAGAGAACATCGTTCTGACGGCCATGCAGACCAGGGATGTCTCCATCAAGCTTCAGCTTTCTTCAGTCACAACCAGCGTGGAAGTTGAGGCGAACCCCACGGCGGTGGAGACCGATGAAGCAACCATTTCCACGGTCACGGACCAGAAGTCTATCGAAGAACTACCCGTTCAGGGCCGGAATATCTTCACCGTCGCCAACCAGACGCCCGGCGTCACCGGCACAGGCCTGATGGGTTCCAACTCGTCCAACACGGACATCTTCTATGCAACCACCACTCCGGCGGTGGTGGCCAACGGGGGACCCAACCACGGCAACACCTATCTGTTGGATGGTGTTTCGCTGGACGATTCACCTTCCGGCGGCGACTCGAAGCTGGTTCCCAACCCCGATTCCATTCAGGAAGTGGTGGTATCCACCAGCAACTACTCGGCAGAGTTTGGAAAAGCGGCCAGCCTGGTCACGCAAATCACCAGCAAGGCAGGAACCAACAAAATTCACGGCTCTGCCTTTGAGGATTTTCAGGCCAACTACCTGACCGCGCGCACCGAGTTCCAGAACTACAACGACCCGCTCAACGGATACATCACTCCTTATACGCGCAACGAGTTCGGCGGCGCGGTCGGCCCGCTCAACGGATACATCACTCCTTATACGCGCAACGAGTTCGGCGGCGCGGTCGGCGGCCCGATCCGCAAGGACAAGACCTTCTTCTTTGGCAGTGCGGACGTGGTTCGCGCGCAGACCACCTCTGCCGGCCTCACCACCATCGAAGACCCTGCCTTCACATCGTGGATGAGCACCAACGAGCCCAACTCTCTTTCAACAACCCTTCTGACCACCTACAAGGCAACCGTCAATCCGACTCCAAAATCGGTTGCAACAGTCGCCCAGGTGGAAGCCAACCAGGGCGGGGCCACGGGGGATCCTGCGGGTGCGGCCCACAATTGCGCCGATACCGTCAGCGATCCGAACGGAATCGGACCGCTGGGCATGCCCTGCGGCATGAATCTGATCGACACATCAGAGGGCACAAGCATATCGATCCACAATGGATACCAGTACAATGCGCGCATCGATCAGTCGTTTGCCCAGTCGCGCGATCGCGTTTATGGCAACATGTACAACACGCACCTTCTCGGCCCTTGGGACAACGGCGTTCGCCAGGGCTTCGACATCAACTTCCCGCAGGATGCCTGGTTTGGCGCCCTCAACTACACGCACGTCTTCTCGCCTTCCATCGTGAATGAGGATGCCTTTGGGTATACCAGAACCTCAGTCCTCATCCCTTGCAAGGACTGCAATCTGCTTCCCACCGGCGTGAACGGAATCGTTGGATTCGGAGACGGTTTTGCCCCGGTCGGTTTCGCGCAGAACGACTTCCACTGGAGAGACATGGTTTCGATCGTTCATCGGAAGCACGCCCTCAAGACGGGATTCGAATGGTTCCACAACGAGGACTATGCGCCGTTTACCGTACCCGACAACCGGCAGCAGAGTTGGAGTTTCGACACCATCTTCGACTTTGCCAATGCCAAGCCGGATGAATACGGCACCATCTCCTTTGACCCCACCACCGGCGGCGTCGCCAACAACAACCGCTATTTCCGCGACAGTACATATGGCGCCTACGTTCAGGACGACTGGAAGGTGCGGCCAAGCCTCACGCTGAACATCGGGCTGCGCTGGGATGCGACATCGAACCCGTCGGAAGCTCACGGCAATATGTCAACCTTGACAGTGCCCCAGGGCAACCTGACCCTGTTGCAGCAGATCGAAGGCATCTCGGTTGGACTTAATCCCAACGTCTCCGATCGGCGTCCGTTTATCGACCACAAGAAGACCTACTTTGCTCCCCGCTTCGGCTTCGCATGGCAGCCGTTCGGGCGTAAGGAGTGGTCGGTTCGTGGCGGAGCAGGCGTCTTCTTCGACCGCGGCGGCAACACCAACTGGAGCGACACCGAAACCGCCAACCCGCCCATCGACGGCAACTTCTCCGCCAGCATTCACACCCCTGGCTCTCCGCAACCCCCGGCATTCGGGCTTTGCCAGAATGCTGTATTCCCCTACAACTGCCCGCTTCCCGCAGGCCTGGTGAGCACTCTGCCTCCGCTCAATCCGCGCGGCGGCTTCGGCGACTACGACGGCATCGGCGGCCCTGATCCGCACCTGAAGATGGCCTATGCCGAGAACTACTTCTTCGGCGTTCAGCGTGCCTTCAAGTCCAACTGGATCGCGGAAGCCGACTATGTTCACTCCAACGGCATTCACGAGTACTCCATCACTAACCTCAACCGCATGGATGGCATCAACACCATCACCTATCTCGGCAACGGCAACTATTCCGAGACCCTGGGCCCACTTCCCAACCCCTACTTCGCTGCCATCAACTACGCCGATAACCGCGCCGGCTCCAATTACAACGGCCTGACGACGTTCGTCAGACGGCAATTGAAGAACGGATACGAGTTCCAGGTGTCGTTCACGGCGCAGAAGACCATCGATCTGATGAGCACGGTTCCAGGCCAGCAGAAGGGCGCCGAGTACTCGGTCGTCATCGATGCCTACAACATCGCCGCGCAACGGGGACTCTCCAGCCAGGACACGCCGAAGCAGCTCTCGTTCAACGGCCTGTACCTGATTCCGACTCCCGGCATCAGCAACGGGGTGCTGAAGAGCATTGTCGGCGGATGGCAGATCAGCGCTCTGAGCACACTGATGAGCGGATTTCCGGCCACTGTTTATACCACCAACCCACATGACGACTTCAACAAGGACGGCCAGGACTACGACCTGCCGAACGTGCCTTCCCTTGGAAGAACGCTTAAGGGTCTGCATCGTTCCGACTATCTCAAGGGGACCTTCAAGGCAAGCCAGTTCCCGCTGCCCGTGGACGCCAATGGCGTTCCTACCGGGCAGGAGGGAGATCTAGGCCGCAACACCTATCGTGGTCCCGGCTTCGCGCAGACCGACTCTTCCCTCTCGAAAAACGCGGGCATTCCGTGGTTCTCGCATGAGAAGGCCAACCTCCAGTTCCGTCTGGACCTCTACAACACCTTTAACCGCGTTAACGTGCAAGGATGGGACACCAACTTGAACGACCCTAACTTCGGCATTGCAGGTGGCACCGCACAAGCACGCACTCTGCAACTGAGCACCAATTTCCGCTTCTAGGCGGTCCGGTCAAGGTTTTTTGTTCAGCCTTGACCGACTTTCCTGACGAGGGGGAGGCGCAACGGAGAAATCCGTCGCGCCTAACCCTCGGGTTTTTCAGATGAACAACAGCCTGCCCGATCCGAAACACCAACCCTTTACACGCGAGCACGCTCCAGGCTTGAGCAGATGATCTGACACGTGCTCTGTTCAGAGATAACAAGTCATGAATGTTGACCGTCGTGGTTTTCTCTCCGGCATGATTGGAGCGGCCGCTCTGCCGGCTCTCAGCCAGAACCTTCGCGTAGCTCTCCACCAACCGGCTTACGACCTAAGGGACTGGACTTCACTGAATCATCTTTTGGTCCGCCCTTCTAAATTCGATAGGCGGACGCTGAAGTCAAGAAATGATAGATCCATCATGGCACCTATTGGGCCTGTTTGGCGCAGAAACAACGGAGCCGCGCAATGTATTCAAAGCAATGTGTAGTTGGAATTGGCGAAGTTCTCATGGACGTTTTTGAAAACGGAGAAACCACCCTAGGTGGCGCGCCGTTCAATGTTGCTTTTCACCTTCATCAGCTATTGACCACGCTCTCGATGGGAGAGGCGGTGGTTCTAAGCGCCGTCGGCCGCGATCCATGGGGCAGTTCTATCCGTTCCGAAATGGCCGCCGCGGGGATGTCGACCAACTACCTTGCGGAAGTGGACCGGCCCACTGGCACGGCGCTGGTCTTTGAGAGCCAGGGCGGAGCAGGCTTCGAAATTCAACCGGATGTCGCATGGGACTATATCCGGTTGAGCGACAGCGCTTGCGAGCTTGCGCAACGCTGCGACGCTGTGGTGTTCGGCAGTCTGGCGCAACGCGCAGAGGTCTCGCGGGAGAGCATTCGGCACTTCGTTTCACAGGTGCATGGTCACCGATTGTACGACGTGAACCTTCGTCGCAACACGACCAATGGCGTGGCCGGCTACAATGCCGAAATCGTTGCAGAGAGCCTGAGGCTGGCGACCGTGGTGAAGATGAACGATGTGGAACTGGAAGAAGTGTGTTTGCTGCTGGGGTTCACGCCGGAATCGCGCGACCAGGAGGAACGGACCCGCTTATTCATGGAGCGGCTCCGCGTAGGGTTTTCGTTGGACGCTGTGGCCATTACGCGTGGCTCCAAAGGCGGGCTGCTGGCCAGCGGGGGGAAACAAATCAGCCTTCCGGACTCCGGGCTGGACCAGGCCCTGGTTCATCCGGTTGGCGCGGGAGACTCATTCGCAGCCGGGTTGTTGTTCGGCATCATGCAGGGATGGGCGAGCGAAGATAGCCTGGAATTGGCCAACGTTCTGTCCAGCTGGGTGGTGCAACATGTGTCGGCGACTCCACCGCTGCCGGAGAGCGTTCTTCATGAGGTCCGCGATCTGGTGGCGCGGGCAGGTATGGCAACGGCGCTGTGAGGGCTGTCGGCAGGTCAATTTGCCGGCCATCTGCGCTGACCGGCTCACAACCTGAACACCTGAGATTTCACCGGTTCCGATCCAGCGAGGTGCCCCGCGCTGGAACGGTGCCGGAAGAACAAAATGAAAATACCGGTTGAGAGGCAAGACGTTATGCGACCCAATTCCAAACTGATCAAATCAACGCTGACAGGCGCCCTGGGCGGCCTTATCTTCGGATTCGATATTGCAGTGATCTCCGGCATCATCGATTCGGTGGTGCGGCTCTATGGGCTGAGCGATTACAACAAGGGCCTGACCGTGGCCGTCGGCCCTAT
>JBEKZJ010000247.1:0-6117 GCA_049509995.1 Occallatibacter sp.
AGGAGAGAAGCGAGTCAGTCGGAGATTGCAACAACCCTCCAGTCGCTTCAGGATGAGTGTCCCGATTAATCATGGCGACAGCAGATCAAATTCCCGACATCACCGCCCCTTCCGCGGGCCCCGGCGCCGGACTCCTCGTCCTGCTTGCCGCCATGACGACGGAGCAACGCGAAGGTGTCCTCGCCAACCTGACCGCTTCTTTTCCAGCGGAAAGCCTGCTCATCGCTTCCCCTGACGCGCTCCCGGCAGACTCCTATCCGTCTCTCCAGATCGTCGCCGCTCCCGCGACCAACGCCGCGTGGACTCTTACGGCCGCTGATTTTGTCAACGCTTACCAGCTCGCCGAAAAGAACGAAGCGCGCGCCATCCTTATGCTGGGCCCGGAGTCCGGCTCGCTCGGTATGTCCGCACTCCACGGCCTCGCCAACGCCGTTCTCACCACCCCCACCGACCTCGCTGTCCCTTGCTACGATCTACCGCCGCATGCCGGCCTGGTCAACTCCGCCATCCTCTATCCACTTACCCGCGCGCTGTTCGCCTCCCGCGTGCGGTTTCCCTTGGCCCCCGATCTCGGCCTATCGGTGCGCATGGCCGAACGCCTCGCCCGCGCCGCCCAACGCTTTACCGCAATCAACCAGGGCGAAGCGCCTCTTTGGCCGGTCAACGAAGCCACCGTAGCCGGGTTCACCATCGACCAGTTTGACGCAGGTCCGCGCCTCCAACCCCAACCCACGGGGCCCGACCTCAACACCATCCTCCCCCTGGTCACCGAGGCCCTGTTCTCCGATATCGACGTCAAAGCAGCATTCTGGCAGCGCTTCCGTCCGTTGCCGCCCGCGAGCGATCCCATTCCCATGCCCATGCCGCAAGAACCCTCGAGCCATGCGGCCGCTGAGATTGCCCCTATGCTCCAGGCCTTTCGGCTCGCCTACACCAATCTCCAGGAAATCTGGTCGCTCGTCCTGCCGCCGAACTCACTGCTCGGACTCAAGCGACTTGCCGCAACCGACCTTGCGGCATTTCGCATGCCCGATAGCCTCTGGGCCCGCATTGTCTACGACTTTCTTCTCGCCTACCGGCTCCGCACCATCAACCGCGGACATCTCCTCGGCGTGCTTATCCCGCTTTACCTCGCATGGGTCGCAAGCCACATCAACATCACCACCTCCGGCGCTCACACTGAAAGCCATATCGAGGCCGTCGCTGCCGCCTTCGAGGCGGAAAAAACCTACATTGTCTCGCGCTGGCGATGGCCCGACCGGTTCAATCCATAAGTACCCCGAAACAAACCTGTTCCAGGTACGAAGCAAGAGGATCGATTCTAGGAGTTAGTCCTATGCAAAGCGTTCTTGCCACGATGCTCCAGCCAGACCCATATCAGGCCGCGCAGCCCCTGTATGCCGACAACACCTCTATCTGGCACCATATGTCCGAGGCGCTCCATCAGTCGCTCTACCGGGTCCTTTCGCTGCTTATTGCCATCCTGCCCGGTATCCTGGCCTTCATTGTTGCCCTTGTTGTGCTCACTATGATCGGTATGGCTCTCTCCGCGCTGCTGCGGCGTGGGCTTACCGCGGCCAGGTTTGACGAGCGGCTCGCCCACGGCCGGGGCAGCAACGACTGGGCGCCATCCACTTCCCCCACCGCGCTCATTGCCCGGACCTCATTCTGGGTCTGCGTCTTGCTCGGACTCATCATCGGCGTCTCGGCCTTCGATGCATCCTACGCAACGGCCGCAACGCTCACGAGCTCGCTCCTGCCTTACTTTACCCGCGTCGTGGGCGCCGTCTTGCTGCTCATCGCCGGAACGCTCTTCGCGCGTTTCCTGGCACGGTCTGTCCTTATCGAGGCCGTCAATGCCCAGCTTGAATACGCGCGTTTCCTTTCCCTTGGCATCAAGTGGCTCGTGCTGGTGCTTACCGCTGCCATGGTCCTCGACCACCTCCAGATCGGCGGCAACGTGGTTGAGCTGGCCTTTGGCATCCTCTTCGGCGGCATCGTCCTCACGCTGTCTCTCGCCGTGGGTCTTGGCTCCCGCGACCTCGTCAGCCGCTCGCTCGAAAGCCACACCGAACACGCCAGCGAGCGCAGCGTCGCACCCCCAACCACCAGGCCTGACGATCCCATTCGGCATTTCTGAGAAATCCAGAACGGCAGTTGATGGAGCAGTTCGATAGCAACTTGCCTTTTTTTGGGGGTTTGCGTTGTTGGAGATGGACGCGTCCGGTGGGTAACGCGAGGGTATGCTGCTCCGCCGGAAGCCCGGTTACCAGGCAAGAACTACCCGGTGGTGTGCAGAAAATCTATGGTTCAAAGGCCGCCTGGCGCGATGCTTGCCGTGTTTTCAATAAGTTGGCGTCTGGCCTTTGAGATGCCACAGGCATGAACAAGCTGGATTTCGTTTCTAGGGGAAAAAGGCTGTTCCAAATTGCACAGGGAACCAGGAGAAGTTTGTATAGAAGAGAAACAGAGGTGACATGAAATTCTTTCGCGTGCGATTGATTCTTGCGCTGATCGTAGGAATCACATTGGTTTCGGTTGCCTCGACCTATTTTGAGGTGCTGGCCCACAAGCACGCTCTGCGGCTGGAACTGCAGCGCAGGACCGCCTGGCTGAGCAAGAGCCTGCAATCGGAGTTGGAGAAGACGGTGGCCGGAGGCCAGACTGCGGAAATTGCGGCAGAGGCGGCGCGCCTGCGCTCGCGGAATGAGGGATTGGGCTTGGCCGTCTATGACATGCAGGGAGGGTTGGTGACCGAAGCGGGGCCTGCCGAGGTGTTCGGAGCACTGCCGCGCGGCCCGTTGGAAAAGGCCGTCAAGCAGGGTGTCGACTCATCCGTGTTTGGTCACCAGGGCGATCAGCAGTGGCTGGAGGAGGCGATTCCGCTGTATGTCGACGGGCATGTGGCCGGAGCGCTGGTGGTACTGGAGGATGCACGCTCCATTCGCGCGGAGGGCACGCGGGTGTGGCGGCAAAGTTTCTGGCGGATTGCCGCCTTTGTTCTGCTTATCCTCTTCGTGACGCTGCTGATGGTGCGCTGGTTTTTGATGCGCCCCATGATGCGGGTGGCGGAACGGCTCAGGCGATTGCGCATGGGTCAACCCGATGATTTCGCGGACGAAAGTCTAGCGGAGCTGAGTCTCTTTACACCGCTGGCCCGTGAAGTCGAGTCGATGGCCGAGAGCCTGATTGAGGCACGCGCCGCCGCTGAAACCGAAGCCCGGCTGCGCGACGCCGGAGAACACCAGTGGACAGCCGAGCGGCTGGCCGTCCATATTGGAGAGCGTTTTGGCTCCAGCCGCATCTTTGTGTTGTCGAACCGTGAGCCATATGTGCACGTGCTTCAGGGGCGGGAGACGGTATGCGTGGTTCCCCCCAGCGGGCTGGTGACGGCCATCGAGCCGGTGCTGCGGGCCTGTGACGGCGTGTGGGTGGCGCACGGCAGCGGCAGCGAGGACGCCCTGAACGTCGACGAGTTCGATCGGCTCCGCGTGCCGCCGGGCGATCCCCGCTACACACTGCGCCGGGTGTGGCTCTCGAGCGAGGAGGAAACAGGCTACTACGACGGCTTTGCCAATGAGGGCCTGTGGCCGCTCTGTCATATTGCGCACACCCGGCCCATCTTCCGCGCTTCGGACTGGGAGTGGTACCAGCGTGTGAATGAGAAGTTTGCGGCTGCGCTGCTGGAGGAGATGGAGGGCAGTTCCAAGCCCATTGTCTTTGTGCAGGATTACCACTTCGCGCTGGCGCCGCGGCTCATCAAGGCGGCGCGGCCGGACGCGCGTGTGGCCATCTTCTGGCACATTCCCTGGCCCAATCCAGAGTCATTCGGTATCTGCCCATGGCAGGCCAAGCTTCTGGAGGGGTTGCTGGGCGCGGACCTGATCGGCTTCCACATCCCGCTGCACTGCAACAACTTCCTCTCCACCGTTGACCGCGTGCTGGAGTCGCGTACCGATCGCGAACACATGACCGCCCGCCGCGATGGGCACACCAGCTCCGTGCGCCCCTATCCGGTAAGCGTGGCTTTGGACGGCAGCAAGCCAGAGCGAAAGGCGCCGGGCCCCTCGCACGATGAGCTGCTGAAGGAGTTCGGCCTGCGCTGTGAAACCTTGATCGTAGGTGTGGACCGCATGGACTACACCAAGGGAATCGTGGAACGGCTGATGGCGGTCGAGAAGCTTCTCGAAGAGCATCCCTGGCACCTGGAGCGACTAACCATGGTGGAGATTGCCGCGCCGAGCCGCTCGCGCATTCCCAGCTATGTGAATCTGCGCCGCCAGGTTGAGGAGACCGTGGAGCGGATCAACCAGCGCTACCAGACGACCCGCTGGAAGCCCATTCTGCTGATCGAACGGCAGATGAGCCACGCGGATGTGGAACTGTGGTACCGCGCGGCGGCTGTGTGCCTGGTGACCTCGCTTCACGATGGGATGAATCTGGTGGCCAAGGAGTATGTGGCCGCACGCGCCGACGAGGACGGCGTACTGGTGCTGAGCAAGTTCACGGGCGCAGCCACCGAGCTGTTGGATGCGCTAGTGGTAAATCCCTATGACATTGAAGGTGTAGCCGAGGCCATCCATCAGGGCCTGGAAATGAACCGGGGCGAGCGGCGCATGAGGATGCAGCGGATGCGCCATCATGTAATGGACCACAACATTTATCGCTGGGCAGCCAACATCCTGGGCGACCTGCACGAATTGCGCATGGAGAGCCCGGTGGTGACCGATCTGCCCCACGCCCGGCCCGTCTCTATCTCGCCGGTAGAAGTGGACCATCGCAAATTGGCGTAGAAAGCGAGCATCCGGTGACAGCCGACGCGGCAAAGAAGCTGGAAGAGTTTTTTAGCGCCTTGGCGGGCGCGGCAACGCCGCTTCTGCTGCTGGATTATGACGGCACGCTGGCCCCGTTCCGGTTGGATCGGTTTCTGGCTCGGCCCTGGGCCGGCGTGCGAGAGGTTCTGACTCGCATCGAGCGGCAGGGGCGAACGCGCATGGTCGTGATCACCGGTCGTCCCGCGCACGAGATTGCTCCGCTGCTCGGGATTGACCCGCCGCTCGAGGTTTGGGGCCTGCACGGAGCTGAGCGCCTGTTGCCCGATGGCCGGCGCGAGCTGGAGCAGGCGTCTTTTGCGGCTCGGGAGATGCTGGACAAGCTGCGAGCGATGCTGAAGTGCGACAGCCTGGGCGGACTCTTCGAAGACAAGGCCAACGGTGTGGTGATGCACTGGCGGGGCGCCTCCCCGCGCAAGGCAAGGCTCATTGAGCAGAAGACGCGGGCGCTCTTTGAGCCACTTGCAGGGACAAATGGCTTGGCCTTGCTGGAGTTTGAGGCTGGGGTTGAACTGCGCGTGGGTTGCGACAAGGGCGGCGCTGTTGCGGCAATCCTGCGAGAGGCCGGTGCCGACGCGCAGGTTGCCTGGCCGGTCGCCTATTTGGGCGACGATTTGACCGATGAGGCTGCGTTTCGCGCCGTAAACAATTTTGGCCAGCACGGCCTGAGCGTTCTGATGCGCCGCCAATGGCACGAGACAAAGGCTGATGTTTGGCTGCGGCCGCCGGTAGAGCTAAGAGGGTTTCTGGAGAAGTGGCTATTAGCCGGAGCGCGCCATTGCTGAAAAAAGAGAACCCTCTGGACCTGATCCCTTGGTGCAAATCCCACACTATAGCGTGTTAACACTATCTGAGAGCCTCGACAGTCAGAGCGAAGGTGAGAAATCCCAGGAAGAGGACATCGAGGTTCTCAAAGCGAGAGAAGATGCGGCGGAAGCCCTGGAGACGCCGGAAGAGCCGTTCGATCTCGTTGCGCTTGCAGTACATGGCTTTGTCATACTGCCAGGGTTCGAGGCGATTGCTCTTGCGTGGAACCACCGGAATAAAGCCGAAATCCAGCGCCAGTTGGCGGGTTTCGTTGTCTTCGTAGGCTCTATCCATGATGAGTGCAGCGGTGCTGGCAGCGGCCCGATGCCGCCCAGCAGGGTGCGGCCCTCGACCGCATCGGAGGCTTGGCCGGGCGAAAGCGAGAAGGTTATGGCCGCTCGCGCATTCGCGGCAACCATATGAATCTTGGTGGTCCATCCGCCGCGGGACTTTCCGATGGCCTGGGGTCCGTCTTTTT
>JBEKZJ010000248.1:0-6066 GCA_049509995.1 Occallatibacter sp.
CGGCGCTGGCTGGACATTCGTTTCCGGAAATTGTCTTCAAAGGAGCCAAAAACAAGGGACCCTCTTGAATCTGTAAATAGGAATGGAATGCGGATCCCTGGCTTCGGCCTCGGGTTGGAGTGCGGGCAAATGCGCGGAGCAGTGGATGCGGGACAAAATGCCAAGTGAGAAGCTCTTGAGGGCATAGGATAGAAATCCTGCGGCGGATCGGACCGGATTTCCTTTGCCGTCGCCCGCATTGCCAGTTCAGACAATTCTCCGAACCGGTTAGAATGCCGGTATGCCTCCTGAACAGAGCCCAGTCTACCGGTTTGGCGAGTTTGAGGTGGACCCTTTTGCGCGCACCTTGAAGCGCAACAGCCGCCATCGGCCTTAGTCGACGGTCCTTCGACCTGTTGTTGTACTTCGTGCAGAACTCCGGGAAGAGCTTGAGCAAGGACGAATTGCTCAAGAACATCTGGCCCGATACGTTTGTCGACGAAAACAGCCTTGCCAAGAGCATCTCCGTGCTGCGCAAGGCGCTCGATGATGGTTCCGCCGAGAGGTCTTTCGTTCTTACTCTTCCCGGCCGCGGGTACCAGTTTGCAGCGTCCGTGGAGATTATCGCCCCCCGCCGCGAAGCTACCCACGCGGGGTTGGCGCTGAGCGCCGAAACCCAGGCCATCGGCGTTCTCCACCTGCAGCGGACCATCCGCACCAAAATCAGCGAGGTCCGGCAGGACCGGTCGCGTTTTACTGCATTGGGGTGGCTTGCCTTTGTTTTGGGAGCAACGATTGCCCTGGCGGCGACAGGAGGCACGGGCTACTTGCTGTGGAGGCACTTCCACCCAGCCCCGCTTTCGGCATCGGTGGTGTTGGCGGACTTTGAAAACACCACTGGCGACAAGGACTTCAACTACGCCCTGAACCGGGCCTTTCAGATCGAACTGGAACAGTCGCCCTTTCTCGATATTCTGCCCCGCGCCACGGTCAAGGAGACGCTGGTGCAGATGCAGCACAAGGCGGATGAGTTGCTTACGCCGGAATTGGCACGCGAGGTTTGCGAACGCAACAACGCGCAGGCGGTTCTGAGCGGCTCCATCTCCACGTTTGCCGACAAGTATCTGCTGATGGTGAACGCCAGCAGCTGCGTGACCGGCAAGAGTGTTGCCGGATACCAGCAGCAGGTCTCATCAAAAGGGGATGTATTGTCTGCGCTCGATGCGGCTGCCGGGCGTGTGCGCAAGCAGTTGGGCGAGTCGGCGGCATCGCTCGAAAAGTTTCAGACGCCGATTGCCCTGGCCACCACCAGGTCCCTTGCAGCCCTCCGTGCCTACACGCAGGCAATGGAAAGCTCGGACCGGGGGGATGCAAAGACGGCGCAGGCGCTCTTTGAACGAGCCATTGCCCTGGACCCCAACTTCGCTTCCGCCTACAAAGACCTGAGCATCGGCTACCACAATCGGGGCGATTTTGTGCAGGGAGCGTCGCTGATTCAGACAGCCTACAACCTGCGCGCCGAAACCACCGAGCGGGAACGGTTGTCCATCGAGATTGCCTACAACTCTTTCGGGAGCGGGGACTATGAGGCAGCCGTTACCAGCATGCGGCTGTACAACCAGATCTATCCCAACAATGCCTCGAACTGGTTCGCCCTGGCCAGGATGTATTCCCAACTGGGCCAGACCCAGGAGGCCATTGAAGCTGGGGAATATGCCTATCGCCTGGCGCCTCACTCCGGCACGGGCGCCGAGATTCTGGCTCGCGCCTACAAGCGGGCCAACCGCTTTTCCGATGCCAAGCGAGTGGCCGAGGCGGCCATTGCCGAGGGCAAGGACCGTTGGGGCGTGCACAGCACTCTCTTCCAGATCGCCTTTGTCGAACATGACACAGCACGGATGAAGACAGAGGGAGAGTGGGGATTCACCCATGGGGAGATGGGCCAGTCGCTCACCGATCTGGGTTTTGCGGCGGCGAGTTCGGGTAAATTGCACGAAGCCGTCAACGATTTTACCCGCGCCCGCCAGGAAGCCATCCGCAGCGGCGATGTCGATTTTGCCGACGACGCCACGATGTTCCTGGCCGGCATTCTGATGGAATACGGGTACCCCGGCGAGGCCGCAGCCAGCTTGAAGCAGATGAGCAGCGATGCGATCGACGCCGGGACAACGGCATTTTTCAGGACAGACCTGGGAGACCTGGCGGCGGGGCAGAGGCAGATTGGCAAAATGACCGGCAGCGATACTCGAAATACGCTCAACCTCTACTTCGATCTGCCCATGCTCCGTGCCTTGCTGGCCCTCAAGACCCATCGGCCGGCTGAGGCGGTGCAAGAGCTTGAACCCGCCCGCAAATATCAGATGCGCGACATCGGTGTGCCCTATCTGCGGGCAAGGGCGGAGGTGGAGGCCGGCATGCTCGACCAGGCTGCCGAGGACTATCGGCTGATTCTCGCCAACCCTGGGATTGACCCGACCTGGCCCGACTACACGCTCTCTCATCTCCGCCTGGCGCGCGTTCTGGTCCTCCAGAACAAGCCCGGCGAGGCCCGCGCGGAATACCAGGCATTCCTCAACGCCTGGAAGAATAGCGACCCACAATTGTCATTACTGCTCCAGGCACAGGAAGAATACTCAAAACTACCGGCGCCCTGACCCCAGACCCACTCCCGAAACGGCCAATTCAGGCCATCCATTCCCGTGCCAATCTGATCCCTCAAGCGCAGTGCCCCGCTTGCCCGCGCCCATTCCGTGGCCTTCCTGTACCAAGCCATAATTCGCTAATTATCATCCGTTTCAGCCACTTACCGCGACATTCATCCGTTTCAGAACTTGTCAGAACTGGTCACTTGCCTTCATCCCAACGCCGTGCGACACTCGGCGCCGATGAGCAACAAGGGCAGCATGAATCGACTGGTTCAATGGGTCCGTCAACGGGCGAGTTCCCTGCGCACCGACGTCTTTCTCCAGGGTTCTCGGCAAACTGTCCGGACCATCGAGACAGTCGAGTGCCAGGAACACACCCTCCTCATCGGCAGTGTCCGCGCCGGACCCCTGGATATCTGTCCGCTGTGCGGCAGAAAGCTGGTCCAGGAAGTCGAAGGCCAGACTCTCCCACAGCTTCACGACTGATGCTTTGCTTCTGAATCACAGTCCCTGTCTGGGCGGCGCAAAGGCCCATTGGACAGGCTCCGGCAATGCGATCCAGGAAGTCGGGAGTTTCCCAGCCTTCCCCAGCGTCGGCTCAAGCCACTTTAAGCAGACCGGAAGCTAAGACTTCAGGAGATGATGATGATCAGGCAAAGACTTGCTTCCTACCTAGCGTCAGGGTCCGCGCGGCGCCGCCTGCTTTCCCTCACTGCGGCCCTCCTCGTCGCAGTGAGTTGAACTGTTTTTTGATGCCGCAACAGGCAAGCTCCGGGTGCCCGGCAGGGCAATCCACTCATTGCCGGTGGAAAAAACATCGTCGGGTTTCAGCGAGAGTGGAACACGACGACTGGCGCCGAACGCAGATAGTGTCTGAACGCAAAGGCAAATCAGCCATGCCAGAACAAGGGAGCGCAGACAAAGGTGTTTCTTTTTGACCAATAGAGCCTGTATTCTCACGAGTACCATTGCCTCACCTTGATTGACGACCTGCCACACACGTTGATCAGCATACAGCCCGCCAGGAAGAGGGGTTTGCGGGCGCCCAACAACAACAACCCTCTTGACAGGGGAATCTTGCGAGTGTTAACAATATGCCGTTGCGCAATCGATTGTGCAATGCACACGATCTTTCCCGCTGCGCTTCTGAAAGACCGAATCATCCACCAGACCCACCCCAACTGCTTTCTGAGGAGACCACTATGCAGATAGTTGATTCAAAGAGCGTTATCAACCAACGACTGGAGGGATCAGGGAGTCTGTCCGTCCTGACCTCCCTGACCTCCTGGTGGCCGGCCGTATTGCTACTGCTGGTCTTCTTTGCCGTGCCGTCTCAGGCCCAATACCGGACATCCATCCAAGGAACCGTGGCTGACCCAACGGGCGCATTGGTTCCCGGAGCAACCCTCACGCTCACAAACAAGTCAACCAACGAGACGGTGGTGCGAACAAGCAACGATGAAGGTATCTTCAACTTCAACGCTCTTCCCGCCGATCGCTTCACCCTGGTTGTCACGAGAGACGGCTTCAAGAAAAAAGTCCTCGACGACCTGCAGTTGATTCCCGAGCAGGCGAACGCATTGAACGTTGTACTGGATATTGGCTCCGATACGGAGACGGTGACCGTTAATGCCTCACTCGCGCCGACCATGGATACAGAAACCGCGAACAACGGGCGAACCATTTCGGAAAATGAAATCCAGCATATGCCGGCTTTCCAGCGCGACGTGACCCAACTCATTCAGTTGACTCCCGGTGTCCAGTCCGATGGAGCGCAGCAGGGCGGCGGCGGCGGGTATGCGGCGCCCGGGACGCAGTCCGGCGCCAGCCATGGTGGCGGCGGCAACCTCGGAAGTTCGAGCAGTATCTTTGCCACGGAAAATGGCGTCTCGGCGAACACCAATGGCCAGCAGTTTCAAAGCAACGGCTTCACCGTGGACGGTGTCAGCACCGTGAGCGCCGTTTGGGGCGGAGCGACCATCGTTACTCCCAGTCAGGATTCGGTCAGCAACGTCAAAGTCGTCACCAATGCCTACGACGCTGAAAATGGCCGCTTCTCGGGCGCGATCACCGAAATCACCTCGAAGAGCGGAACCAACGATATCCACGGCAGCCTTTTCGTCCAGGTCGTTCGCCCAGGGTTGAATGCCTACCAGCGTTGGAACGGTCCTGCCTCGGCGGCGCCCGGCGCGGCCCGCCCAGGGCTTTTGCAAAGGGACACTGACCGTTACAACCAACTCGGCGGCAGCGTTGGTGGGCCGATATGGAAAAACAAGGTCTTTGCCTTTTTCAACTACGAGGGACAAAGCCAGAACAGCTCTTCAACGGGCTCAGGATGGTACTACGACGCCGCGGCGCTTGCACCGCTGGCTCCCTCGGGCAGCATTGCCTCAACCTATCTGAATTTCAAGGGAGCAGCCGTTCTTGGCACTTTGATTGCCACTGCAACCTGCTCTGATGCCGGACTTACAAGCGAAAACTGCACTAACGTCTCGGGAGGGGGCTTGAACATCGGTTCGCCGCTCACCACCGGCCTGGGCAAGCAGGACCTCACCTATGTCAACAGCAGCAACCCTGGCGTAGGCAGCGGACTCTCAGACGTCGCCGATATCGCCCAGTACAGCACCAGCAGTCCAGTCAGTAGTGATTTCAAGCAGTACAATGGGCGTCTCGATGCCGACGTAACCGGTAAAGATCACGCCAGCTTTGCAATTTACTGGACACCAGACACTAAAACAAACTACAACGGCGGGCTGGGCTATGACTTATTCAATCACACGCAGATTAACGATGCCTTCTCGGTGATCTGGAACCATACCTTCTCGCCGACCTTCCTGAATGAGGCCCGCGCCAACGCCGCCGGGTGGCGTTACAACGAACTAACCGACAATCCCCAGGCTCCCTTTGGCCTGCCTCAGGATTTTGTCTCCGGGATCGGGAGTATAAACATCGGCGGCTTGAGCGTAGGCGCCCCAGGCCATCTTGACCAATGGACCTACGGCTACAAAGACGTTGCAACCAAGGTTCTGCGTGCGCAAACCATGAAGTTCGGCTTCGATTTAACCCAGCTTTACTACTTGCAAGCTCCGCTGGGAACGCCGAATTACACCTTCTACAATCTCTGGGACTTCATGAACGACGCCCCGGAGGCGGAAGGCGGCGGTTTTCAAGCAACCACCGGCGTTCCCGGAGGCTACCGCAACGACAACCGCGAAAACCTCCTCGGTATCTTCTTCCAGGATGACTGGAGGGTCCGTCCCAACCTGACCCTGAGTGCCGGGCTGCGCTACTCCTACTTTGGACCGCTCACCGATAAGGACAACCACATGGGAGTGCTTTCCTTTGGCGCCGGCACCAGCCTTTTGACGGGGATATCCATACGCACCGGCATTGGCGAGTGGACGGCGCAAAAGTTGAACTTCGGGCCGCAGGTCGGCTTCAA
>JBEKZJ010000249.1:0-10595 GCA_049509995.1 Occallatibacter sp.
GATAAGAAGCGCGCGCGCAGCGGCTTCGGGCTGGCGTCGCCCAGACTCCCAATGACGAACTGCATCCACCGACAAGCCAAAACGATCCGCGAAGCGCCCCTGGCTCAGGCGCAGGCGCTTACGGAGACCTCGCACGTCCACGGTCTCCGGCAGAGTGACCCTGTAACCCTTGCGCTCACCTTCCATGTAGGCGCGGGCTTCAGCCGTTCCTTGTGCCATCTCTTCAAACAATTTGCTCATCGCTTCCCCCTGTAATCGACAAAGAAACTTTTCGCCATCTTGGCCAGGGCATTCTGCTCGGCCTTGCTCAAATTGCCCTTCTCCGATTTGGCATACACGGTGATGAGGAAGATCGGCAGATCCTCACCGCCGTACAGATAAACGACTCGTGCGCCGCCGCGTTTTCCCATGCCGGAACGTGCAAAGCGCCGCTTGCGGTACCCGCCTGTGCCAGGCATCAAGTCTCCGGATTCTGGGTAAGAGGCGATGGTGCGAACGATTTCTTCCCGGTCCGCTTCGCTATAGATGGCTTCGGCGGCTCTCAGGTACATCGGGGTTTCGACCACCGTTTGCATAGAAAGACTATATGCCAATGGCATATAACAGTCAATCCTTTTCTCAGCGTTGTAGCCCACACCCCGAAAATTCCGCTAGCTTGGGTATTGGGGAGCTACGGAACAGAAAACTCGCTTATGGATTCAGGCGACGTCGACCATCGAATAGGACGGGCTCCGGAGCGGTCCGTAACCAACGGTGTGGCAACGATTCGCGACAGGCTGGGCCACATGACCGCAACTCAAAGGCTGGTGTCGATCCAATACTGTTTGCTGGCCGTTCCGCCGTTGCTGAAGAGGAACTCGATCTTCGATTACGAGCACATCAATCTTGCTGTGCCTTTTCCGAACCGGAAGCGGCCCACCGTGGGCCGCTACGCCTACTCCGCAACTCGTCCGAAGTGATCGAGGCACTTTACTGATTTCTTAAGCGAGTTTTCTGTTCCGTTACTCCCGGAATGCCGTGCGCCTTTCAAAATGACGGCGGCAAAGGTGCGTTTGGCCATGGCCGCCATGGGGCAAAAGGAAACGAAGGTGGCTGACCTGTGCACCGAACTTGGCATTACCCGGCAGACGCTCTACCGGCACGTCGCGCCGGATGGCACGCTAGGTAAGGACGGCTTGAAGGTCGTTGAGGGTGGAAAGACTCGAAATCCTCGCGGAAAGAAACAGTGACGTCCGCTCCTTACCCCGGTTTTCCGTCCAATTGCTACTCAGACCCCGGGATGCAAAACTGTAATCGGGTCACGCCTCAAGCAGTCCGGCATGTTCTGGACAGTTCGCGGTGCCAACGCTATCGTTGCCCTGCGGTGCTGCCAGCTAAACAACCAATTCGAGGATTACTGGGAGGCGCGCCGGGCTGCATGATTCCACTTCTATGTCGCCCACCCGGCTTTTTGGGGGTGCAGGCAGGCGGGCCACACTGTCCGTTTGCGGACGGCCCGGTTTCGATTCCGAACAGACTTCCCTGCCCTCCGGCCATGCGCTTGCGGAGTCGCCCCCTGGAATCAGCCACTTGCCGGGTTTCGACTTTGGCCGGAGAATTGCACTTAGGCTGTGTTGGACCCGTATTCCTCAATTCAGCCATTCGGAGGCTTCATGCACGCCGTTGTTCAGGATCTGCGCTACGCTGTACGCCAGCTTTGGAAGTCGCCGGGCTTCACCTTCGCGGCTTTACTTACCCTGACCATCGGCATCGGCATCAACACTGCCGGATTCAGCAGCATGGATGCGGTCATCCTGCATCCGCTGGCGGTGCCGCAACTGGATCGCGTGGTGACGGTGGCCGAGCAGAAGGCGAGCGGCGACTACGATAATGTGGCGCTGGCCAATTACCAGGACTGGAAGCAGGAGAGCCACTCGTTCGAGCAGTTGGCTGTCCGTACGAGCGCCGACATGAGCCTGACCGGAGCGGGCGATGCGGCGCATGTGCGGGCGGCGCTAACATCGGCCAGTTTCTTCAGTGTTCTGCGCACGCGGCCGCTGCTGGGGCGGGTGTTCAACGAAGAGGAGACCCAGGCGGGCCGCGACGCAGTGGCTGTGCTGAATTACGGGGTCTGGCAACGGCAGTTTGGGGGCGATCCGGCGGTGCTGGGGCGAAAGATCGAACTGGATCAACGGGAATACACCATCGTCGGCGTGATGCCAAAGACCCTGCAGTATCCCTCCGACGCCGACTTCTATCTTCCGCTGGCGCCCACGCCGCAACAGTTGGTAGACCGGGTGGCCCACGATTACCTGGTGACCGGACGCCTGCGCGATGGCGTCACCGTGAAGCAGGCCCAGGCGGAGATGTACATTCTGGCCGAGCGCCTGGCGAAGGCTTACCCGGCAACCAATTTGGGAATGACGGTCAAGGTTGAGCAATTGCTGGACGGCATCAACGGCGAATGGACGCCGCTCTATTACCGGCTGGTGATGGGCGCGACACTTTTTGTGCTGTTGGTGGTTTGCGCCAACGTGGCCAACCTGCAGTTTGCGCGCGGCATTGCACGGCGGCCGGAGATCGCCATGCGTTCGGCGCTGGGCGCCAGCCGCACACGGATCCTGCGACAGCTACTTACGGAGAACCTTCTGCTGGGCATTGTGGGCGCCGGCGGTGGCATCCTTCTCGGTGGGCTCTACCTGCACGTCATTCTGATCACCATGCCGGCGCGGGTGGCGCGCTACATGGCGGGCTGGTCCAACACATCGCTGAATGGCCGGGTGATGATCTTTTCCATCCTGCTGGCGGTGGCGGCGGGGATTCTTTCGGGAATTGTGCCGGCCATCGAAGCCCTGCGCGTGAACGTGGTGGAGCAGCTCAAGTCGGGATCGCGCGGGACTACCGGGTCCGGGCGCGCCGGACGCCTGAGGAACATCTTTGCCGTATCGCAGATCGCGCTGGCTGTGGCGCTGGTGATTGGCGCGGCGCTCATGTCCAAGGGCATGGTGCGGCTGTTGCACGTGGCCGATGTGTACCAGCCAAACAAGGTGCTTACCTTCAATGTGACGCTGCCGGCAACCCGCTATGACACGCCGCAGAAACAATCGGCGTGGTACGCGGACAGCCTGGCCAAGCTGCGCGCGCTGCCCGGCGTGACCAGCGCCGAGGTCAGCACAGCGCTACCCTACAGCGACAACGGCTGGCCGCACGATGTTGCCATCGAGAATCGCCCCACGGTACCGGGCAAATTCCAGAGCGCGCTGCGGCTGCGGGTAAGCGAGGGCTACTTCTCCGCCTTCAAGATTCCCGTTGTTGCGGGACGCCGGTTCAGCAGGGGCGACGCGCTGGGCTCGCTGCCGGTGGCGATCGTGAGTCGCAAGTTCGTTGCGCAGTACTTCGCAGGACAGAATCCCATCGGGCATCGCATCCGCATTGGCGATGTAAACATCGGCCATGAGCCCTGGCTGACCATCGTTGGGGTTGCAGAAGAGACGAGCTACTCCATGTGGACCCAGATGATTGAGCCCGCGGTGTACATGGATGCGGCACAGATGCCGGCGATGGAAACCACATATGCCATCACGACTACTGGCGATCCGATGGCCGTGGCGACACCGGCGCGGAAGGCACTGGCCCAGATCGACCCCGCGCTGCCGCTGGACGTGGTTATGAGCTACGAGCAGTACCTGCATGAACTGCTGACCGGGCTGATGTATGCCGCCGCGATGCTGGGCATCGACGCGCTGGTGGCCATGCTGCTGGCTGCGATCGGCATCTTCGGCGTGATGGCCAACCTGGTGGGCGAGCGGACACGCGAGATCGGCGTGCGGCTGGCCCTGGGAGCGCGGCGCGAAGACGTGCTGGGCATGATCCTGCGACGGGCGGGCTGGCTGACCGGCACGGGCGTGTGCGTGGGGCTGGTGATGGCGTTTGCCCTGGCGCGCGGCGTGGCCAGCCTGCTGCGGGGCGTGCGGCCGGACGACCCGGCGGTGTTTGCGGGAATTACGAGCGCAATCGTTCTGATTGCGCTGCTCGCAAGCTGGCTTCCGGCGCGGCGGGCGGCGCACATCGATCCCATGGCTGCCCTGCGCGACGAGTAGAAGCAGAGATTCTTGTTCAACTGCTGTCGCGCTGCAGTTAAATCGGATCTTCCGCACTTTCGGTGCAGGTTCACGCTGCCTTTGAGATATCCCAAGGCAGCACCCTGGCTTTGAGAAGTTCGAATCCGGCTCGTCCGACGGGCGACAATAGGAAAGTCCGACCGCTCAGCACTCGCACTGGCGCTCTGCCTATTCCACGACTTTGCTTCTTGACTCGTCGTAACACGGTATCGTCGCTACTCTTAATGCCGAGCCGCCTTAGGAGCCGTTCGCCCGGCAGCCCGCCGAGCGCATATCCAACCAAGCCCAATATCTCGCACAACCGCACCGTCTCACGTGCGTGTGGGGCCGCCACGGCCGGCAATTGTTCTGCAAAGATCTTCCGGCTGCATGCCGTGTTCCGGCACCGAAAGCGTCGCGTCTGTAGATGAATTTCAACTCGCCTGCCCTGCCAGGGAAGATCACGCATCCGCCTGACGTAACGGCTGTGATAGGACACTCGGCTCTGCAAACACGCTGGACAGCATGGCAGCCGCTTGGTCAGCGCCCGGAAGACGATGCCACCTGCCGTTTCCTCAACAGTTTCCAGGACCAGTTCGTTCGACGATGGTAGAGAATTCCTAACAAGATCAACACGTTGGGTCATGTCGCCAACGTACCAAACCTGTCAACGCCCACCAAGCGCAGCCCGAGATCCTGCCCCCGGCGCCGGCCTCGCTCGCCCTCGGCAGGATGGAGCCAGGGGGCGAGGCGGCGCCCGGACTCCCGGAGCTTCCCCCGGGCGATCCTCTCTACGACACCGTCCAGGCCGCCCATCAATATATGGAGGCCGCCAAAGCCGTCTCGACCCAGCGGGCCTACTCCTCCGACTGGCGGCACTTCGCCCAGTGGTGCGAACCGAACGGCCTCAGCTCTCTGCCGGCCACCCCGTCCACGGTCGCCCTCTACCTTACATCGCTCGCCACCCCGGGGAAGGCGAAAAACCCCGCAAGGCGGCCTCCATCACCCGCCGGCTGACCTCGATCAACGCCGCCCACAAGGAAAGGGGGCTCGACTCGCCGGCCACCATGAACCACCGCCTGGTGGCCGACACCCTGCACGGCATCCGCCGCACGCTGGGGGTGGCCCAGACCCGGAAGAAGCCGTTGACACGCGACCGGATCGTCAAGCTTCTGGGCGCGCTCGAGGGTCCGATCGCCGCCGCGCGCGACAAGGCGCTTCTGCTGATCGGCTTCGCGGGCAGCCTGCGCCGCTTTGAACTTGCCGCCCTGCGCGTCGAAGAAGTCGCCTGGCACGGGAAGGGAATCACCCTCTTGATCCCACGCTCGAAGACCGACCAGGAGGGGGAGGGAAGGGAAGTCGAGATCCCGCTGGGGACGCACGCTCTGACCTGTCCGGTCATGGCGCTCGAGAACTGGCTCAAGATCTCGGGCGTGAAAGCCGGGCAGCTGTTCCGCCGCGTCGGCCAGCACGGCAACGTCGGCGAGGCTCTGGACAAGGACTCGATCGGCCGCATCGTCAAACGTCTGGTCCGGCGCGCCCGGCTCGCCAACCCGGACTCCTATGGCGGCCATTCGCTCCGGGCCGGCTTCGTAACCGAAGCCGCCGCCAACGGCGCCACCGACCGCCAGATCATGAAGCATACCGGGCACAAGTCGATCGCCATGGTCCATCGTTATATGCGCGAGGACCAGAAGGACCGGCAGGCCGCTGCCGGCAGGCTGGGACTCTAAAGGAGGAGCCGGTGGAAGAGACCAGGCAACTGAAGCCGAAGTTCGAGGCGCTGCTGGTCGCCTCGGACCGCCCGGTGACCATCGCGGCCCTGGCCCTGTGCCTGGAAGTCACCGGGGATGAGGCCGACGAGGCGCTCCGGGAGTTCGAGGCCGATCTGCTCGGCGCCGACCGGGGCATCCAGCTCAAGCGCCGGCCGCACGGGGTGCGCATCGAGACCAAGCCGCAATATACGAACCTGATCGGGCGCCTCTTGCCGGAGCAAAGGGCGAAGCCGATTACCTCGCAGGCGCTCGAGACGCTGGCGATCGTGGCTCTGAAGCAGCCGGTGTCGACCGGCGACATCAACTCCATCCGCGGCATCGAGAGCGCGGGAACGATTCAGATGCTCGCGAAACCGGAAGCTGATCGCGCGCTCCGCGCACCTCGGGCCCCGGCGGGCGAGGATATGGCGGACGACTCCGTTTTTTCTTGAGACATTTGGATTGGCGTCGCTCGATGAGCTTTACAAAGCAGGCCGCATGGAAGAGGTCTTCGCCTCGGTCTACAGCGCGGAGATGGCGCCGGACAGCCAGCAGCTCCTTTCGACGGTGAGTTGACCGGGGAAATTCAGGCGTCTTGAACCGTCAACTGGCCGGGCATTGGCGGTACAGAATGGTCGCTTGATTAGGTTATCAGCGGGTGATAATATATGGGAATGGTAACGCGCGATCCTGGCCTCGACACGCTCCTACTCCTGGACGGCGAGACCTTTATCGCTGATGCGGAGGGCATGTGGTGGGTGAAGTTTGTCGCAAAGCAAGTGGAAGTCTCACCTGAGCGACCGCATGGCCTGAACTACTCGCTTTCACTTCACGATGAGGACGGCAAGCGCCTGTTGGGTTTCGACAACGCCCACCCAGTCCACGAGACCTCCGGGCCGGGAGCACGGACGCGTATTGAGTACGATCACAAGCATAGTGGGAAGAGGGTCAGGTTCTATGTCTACGCCGATGCCTCCACGCTGTTTGCAGACTTTTGGACTGAAGTTGAAGCCATCTTGCAGAAAAGGAGTACGCCATGACCACATTGAAAGTCGGTATCGCTACCCTCGAAGAATATAAGAAGCGGACAATGGCCATCGCACGGGGTGAATACGTCCCAGCCCCGGACGAGCCGAAGATCTGGTTCCAGTCTCTTGCAACGATGTCTCAGGTTCTTTCAGACAAGAACCGAGCCCTGCTTGGGCTGATCGTAAAGACACAGCCACAATCGCTCAATGAGTTGGCCGAGAAGACCGGACGCGCCAAATCTAATCTATCCCGGACCCTCAAGACAATGGAGAGATACGGCTTGGTGTATTTCGAGGAAGGACCAGGGCGTCAGATTGCTCCACGGGTCAATTATTCCGGTGTTGAATTAGAAATGACATTCTAGCCGGCATAATTCTTGGAGGTTGAAGAAGCGAAAGCCTCGATCTTGCCGGGGCTCACGGAGGAAGTAAATACCAGCGCCAGCTTTGCGCCGCTGCGGCAGGCGTACTTTGGCGAAGCGACGAAGTTGGCAATGTACGCAAAAGCATACTCGTTGATCGAGCCAGTTAAGCCGGACGCCCAACTGACATATCTGGATTGCCTCCGAGATCATCAATCAGCTCTATGAGTGTCGCGCAGCACTTAAATCGGATCTTCCGCACTTTCGGTGCAGATCGAAGCGAGTCGTGAGGACTGCCATTTCAGCAGCACGGGAGCGTGAGAAATATGAAGCCAGCGGTCTCCTCAGCTGTTTCCTACGCCCAGAGGGCCTCTGCTTGGATGCAACCTTCGCATCCCCAAAGCGATGGGGTCGCGGCAGGTATTCGACAATCCCCAAAATGACAGTGCCGCTGTCACTTCCTCATCCGGTTCCGGAAACAGAAGCAGTCAAACGAATAGCCGCTCAAGCGCTGCATTATCATCACGTTGGACATCTGTCTAGACCCGGCGGGACGTCTGCGATTTGCACCGAAAGTGCGGAAGATCCGATTTAAGCGCAGCGCGACATCATTCGATCTGCCTTTCAGTCATAATTTCTGTTTACGTGACGTCGCATGGATTCATCCTGCTTATGTGTGGACCAAGCGCGGCGATGTTGGTACCACCAGCCCCACAGTACTAGCCCGCCAAGAACCACTACCAAAGCAATCCAAACATAGGTTCGCATCACTTCAACACCATCCCCTGATTATCGCTCAAGCCTGGAACGGCTGTTCTAGCCCTCCTCAGGGATCCGGTCAGAGAGAGTGGACCACTCAACGGGCGTGAATCATTACCTTCCGCTCAATTCACAGTAGCTGCGAAAAAGTACTCCAAGGAGCCCTTCCGGGGCGTTTTTAGAGCAAGAAAACGCATAAAAACTGCCCCTCAGTCATAATCTCGCGTTTCATTGCGTACAAGTCCTGCGTGCAAGACCACTTGTGTGCTACGTTTCCCCGCGGACCCCCGCATTATACTCAGCAAAGCGGGTCCGGATCGAGGGGGATTATCTTGCGTGCAATACAGCCTACAGCCAAGAAGCCTGGGGACCATCCCTAGCTGGCCGGCTTCCACATCATCCCAACGGTATCTATCGGCTTGACCGCGATCTTTCGGTCGCGGAGGCCGGATTGACCTATGCGAAACAGAATACAGAGCTGGTCGTATCGAGGGGGACTACCTTGCGCACAATACGCTAGAGTATTCTTTCGCAGCTACGCTGCTCGTGGGCCGATTTGACGCGGCGCCTGTTTGGAAGCATGCTGCGGCGGATGGAGGCCTTGCCGCAGCCAGCCGGGTAGGCGCGGCAGCAAGGTGAAACAAATCTGGACGACGGAGGGGAGTTGAAGAAGAAGTGTCCGAGAAATCGCTTCGAAATGGGGCAAATCATGGCTTCTTGGTCCCGGCAAAGGCTGTATGGCGCACGACCGGGGGTCTTTGGCTTTGAAACCAATGCAAAAAAGGTTGCGAGCCGGGCACTCGATGATATATTATCCCCCCGCTGGCACAGCAAAATGGAAATCCCGATTTCATGCGAAGAACTGGCAAGGAATAACTTTGGTTGGTGCAAGAGAAGCATGCGCCAGACAAAGCTCACATCCATCCGGGCCAGCTTGAGCGCTGATCGTTCTCTCGCGCGAAGCGGGGAGCAGCCGCAACCGGCTCCTGGCGCCTTATCCTCTGGGCAAAGCCCCCCGAATAGCTTGTGTTGCAAACCATGTCCGTGATAACTAATCGCTGAGGAGGTTCCATGCCACGCTTTCAGATCGACGGAGTCTGGTACGACGCGGAAAATTATGCCGCTGCCAGGGTTCGGGCTGCGCTCGCCAGGCCTGTTGCTGTTCCTGTCGCGCCGGTGGTTAAGCCGGTTGTGAACACCGTCAGTGGCGTCCTTACCCCGGTAGCAGGCTTCCCCAACAGAAGCATGGTCCGGTTTGGAATCGGCGAGAGAATCAATCTCAGTTTCGTGACCCTTCCTCCAGGGCAGACTGCGGCATCCTTTGGGGGGCTGGATTGGTTTGTGCGCAGTGGACCCGCCACTATCGCGCAGGACGGGGGCCATGTCGGAACCGGTCAGCTCACATGTGGGACGACGGACGGGATCGTGATGGTCGAACTGCGCACAGTCAACCCGCCGGTCACCGTCAAAGCGAGGAAGCAGTTCGCTGTGATCCGGCCCGATGACGTCGTGTTCGCTCAGCGTCCAGGCAGCGGTGATTTCCATCGCCATGGAAGGCCGAGCGCTGGTTTCCAGGCAGTCACCTACCTGCGCCCCGCTGATGTCTCGTTCCGTAATCTCGAATTCCGGGAAGGAGGCGCCTCCTACGTCGGCACAGGCATCTTCGCCCGCCGCGAAGCATCCCTCGCCCAACTGGGATCCAGCTACAACACCATTCACCCGGTGCGCGCGGACTGGAGCAACGTAGACGGCGGCGACAGTTCCGTAAATGGTTCCATGGTCTCCGGTTACGATACGGTTAGTACCAATACAGGGGTCGTAGGCGTCGGCACCTTCACATGGAGCATCCCCCAGTTGGCGCGCGTCGTTGGCACTATGGACGACTTCAACGTGAAGACTCTCGATCATGTGGTCACTGTCGACGCAGCCGGAACCATGACCATCTCCAAAGGCGGCGTCGCCGTCACCCATCATCTTGCCGACGCCGACTCGGACTACTGAAGCTGGAACGTCGCGCTAAATCTTAGCCGAAGCCGGTTCAGCTCCAGTCCTTTTAAACTGGTTCTCAGGGTCATATGCCCGAGATTCAGCGCAGGAAGACGCTGACGGTCCGCATCGGCCAGGTCAAAGTGGGTCGGGAAGTCCCCGATAAAGCCCTCGCAGATCGTAGTTCGGAAGTAAGACATGGGCGAGATGAAGCGCGCCACCGCGCGTGAGGAACGGGAACGGACGAAGGCCATGGACGAGGACTGGCGGGCACTGAAGGCCGTTTTTTGACGTTAAGCTATTGAACGCAATGTTTGTTTCTGTGACGCTCGCAAGTGCCACATTTTGAGTCGGTTCTGGCAGCAAGCAGATTTCTTGCGGAGACACTGCGGCTCGCCGGGCGTCCCTAATTAGGAAAAACAAGGGTACTGGACCCTGTTTTTGCGGTCAATCAGGGCGTACAACTGATCCTCAATGCAATCCGGCACCCCGGAAATAGTATATTGAACGCAATAAACCGGCACCCTAAGCAGGGGGTTGACTATGCGTTCAATACTCCGGGAGCGGCCCATCTGGGATGCGCTGCTCGACGCATTTGGCCACTCGCTCGGCGAGTTGCGCCTTTCG
>JBEKZJ010000025.1:0-42752 GCA_049509995.1 Occallatibacter sp.
ATATCTACGACCATGCTTACGGCGTGGAAGATTTTGAGCAGGACCGCGAGACCCTGCGCCAACTTCAGGCTGACGGACTTCTCCGGGCATGATCGTTGTTGCCGATACTTCTCCGCTCAACTATCTGATTCAGATTGGGTGCGACAGCCTTCTGCCGCAGCTTTACGGCAGTATTGTGGTTCCCTCCGGGGTGATGCGGGAGCTGATTCATTGTGGCGCGCCGGCGGCTGTGCATGCGTGGCTGAGTCATGTTCCGGCCTGGATCGACGTGAGCGCGGCCGCTTCTTTGCCAGATCGGGAGCTTGCTTTCCTGGGGCCGGGAGAACGGGAAGCCATTCAACTTGCTGAAGAACGGCACGCGGATTTGCTGCTGATGGATGAGCGAAAAGGGCGCCTGGAAGCGAGACGGCGCGGACTCAGAACAACGGGAACGCTGGGTGTTCTATTGAGCGCCGGAGAACTGAGACTGATCGATCCCGCGGCAGCCTATCGCCGGCTGCTTACCGAGACTACGTTTCGCGCTTCCGCCACGCTCGAAGCGCAGTTCCTTGGGCAAATCCGTCCCGGGGTGTGAGCGGAGGCGATGCGGCGGCCAGCAAATCTAGCTGAAAGGCGGATCAGGCGGTCCACTGCAGGCACATCTGGTAGCCGTCGGGGTCTTTGAAGAACAGTTGCTTCATGCCGAAGGGGCGAACCACGGGGCCTTTGACATCGAGCCCGGTGGCGCGCAGGTATTGGCAGGCTGCGTCGAGGTCCTGGCAGCCGATGTAGATTTGCGTGTCGCTGTGCGCGGCGATACGGGTGGGATCGGGCGCGGGAGGGCGGCGGCTCCGTTCATAGGCAGTGTTGAGCATCAGAGCCACATCGTTCAGCTTGAGCCAGCACCAGTCGAAGTGGCCTTCCGGTTCAGGGTCGGAGGCGCTGACGATTTGAAAGCCGAGTACGTCGCGATAGAAGCGGATTGAGGTGGGCATGTCGAAGACCGACAGAAGAGTACAGCAGCCTTGCAGCTCAAGTGCCATGAGAAGCTCCTTACGGAGAGATTTTGGAATCCAGGTCTTCCGCCGCGGGGGACGCGAGCTGGGGGACGCAAACCTATGCGTCTTGGCTCAACGCTATGGGCCTGGGTTCTGGGTGTACCGCTCCAGCATGGCGGAGGAAATCTCCGCGCTGGCCGGCCAGTGGCCGCGCCTTTGGCCCGCGTGAGTCTCGTAGCGATCGAGATGGTCCGGGTCGGGTTGGACCACGCGGCCATTCTCCAGGAACAGCAGGCCCGCTTTCTCGGTGGGCATGCGGGCGACGAAGGCTTCGGCCTCCTCAACAGCGGCACGCAGGCGGGCGAGGACGACGGACGGATCGATCGGTTCGGCGGTTACCAGCGCCTTCCACTCGGCGGCCGAATGGCGGGCATTGCGGCGAATCTCGGCGATAAGGCCCTCGGGAGTAAAGCCGGGCGATTTGTCTACCGCGGCCCACACCGTGGCGCCCAGCGGCAGGACGGTCTCGTGGGTAACCACAAGGTCTACGATATCGCGGACCTCGCGCCGTCCGGCAGCGGCCATGGCCTTGTTTGTCGCCAGGTCGGCGGGATGCAGGACGTAGCCGAAGACCTCATCTTCAACGGCGGGGAAGAAGCGGTAATCGCTGTCGGCCACCCATTCCAAACGTGTCGATTCAATCCCAGAGACGATTTGGGCGGTGTGGATCGAAGGAAGTTGGCGCAGCCAGGTGACGCTGTAGCCCGCTGCTTCCAAGACGCTGGCGTCGTTGAGAGCGGCGGCGGTGACACGCTCCTCGCGGTCGCGGAAGACGCCGATGTCGCCGGAATAGCGCAGAGTGTTGCGGTTCAGAGGTGTCGAGTCCCCTACAAAGCTCTCCGGATCCCAATGCGCAGCGAGCAGCCGGAGAATATCGATTTGCAGGCTAGACAGCGGCATGGCAGGCTTGCTCGATCTGCTCGGCGAGGCGGCGCGCGACGAGGTCGCCCTCGATGCGCAGGGCACGCGCGACGACCAGCGCATCCTCGGGGGACGGTGAATCGAAGAAGCGAAAGTTCCACAATGCCTGCGCGCCAAACTCCGCGAAGGCCCGCCTGTAGAGGGTCACGTAATCGGGTTGGATCGCTTCTGCGCTCATGGAATGCTGCCCTGCGGCCATTATGAACGCGGCGCCGAACAGAGGCAAGTCTCTGAGAACAATAGGAATCCCGTACTCACCGGTGTCTTTGGCCTGTAGCTGAGGAGGAACGCGTCCTCTCAGCAGCGCACGATTTTGGGCGAATCGATGCCTTTGGTGGCGTTGCGCGTGTCCACCACCAACTGGGACTGTTCGACGATGGCTTTGTAGTCGTAATTGGAGTGGTCGGTGACGATCACCACGGCGTCGAACCGGGCGAGGTTGTCGAGTGGGGTGTTGGCCATGTTCAGATCGTAGTGGCGGCCGCGGCCCACGGTGGGGAAGTAGGGATCGTTGTAGGCGACGACGGCGCCTTTGTCGCGCAGCAGCTCGATGATGGTCAGCGAGGGAGACTCGCGCAGGTCGTCGATGTCGCGCTTGTAGGCCAGACCCAGCACCAGCACCTTCGATCCCTTGATGGACTTGCGCTGTTCGTTGAGGCCGGCGGCGATCTGGTCAATCACGAAGTAGGGCATGGCCGTGTTGATCTCGCCGGCCAGTTCGATGAAGCGGGTGCGGAAGTCGAACTCCCTGGCCTTCCAGGCGAGATAAAAGGGATCGATGGGGATGCAATGGCCGCCGAGGCCGGGGCCGGGATAGAAGGCCTGGAAGCCGAAGGGCTTGGTTTTGGCGGCATCGATGACCTCGTGAATGTCGATGCCCATCCTCATGCACAACTGCTTCAGCTCGTTGACCAGCGCGATATTCACGCAGCGGTAGATATTTTCCAGCAGCTTGGCCATTTCGGCTACCGAGGGGCTGCTGACGGGCATCACGCGGGCGAAGATCGTAGAGTACATCGCGGAGGCCAGTTCCGTGGCCGCCGGGCCGCAACCGCCCAGCACTTTGGGAATGTCGCGGCGGGCCACAGTGTCGTTGCCGGGATCTTCGCGCTCGGGAGAAAAGGCGACGTACACGCCGGGCTCCTCGAGCGTGCGCGCAACTTTCAGACCGCTGCGGTTGCCGGCCTCCAGCAGCGGCACCACGATTTCTTCCGTGGTGCCGGGATAGGTGGTGCTTTCAAGCACGATCAACTGGCCTTCACGAATCCAGGGAGCGATCGATTGGACGGTTTCCCGCACGTATCTCAGATCCGGTTCGTTGTGCTCGTTGAGCGGGGTGGGGACGCAGATGATGACCGCGTCCATCTGAGCGATCTCAGAATAATCCGCCGTGGCGCGGAAGCCTGCCCGTTGCGCCTGCTGAATGTCGCCAGGGAGAATGCGCACAATGTAGGAGCCGCCGGCGTTGAGGGTGTTTACCTTGTCCGGCGCAATATCGAAGCCGGTGACACGAAACCGCTCGCCGCTGAAGAGCAGCGCCAGCGGCAACCCGACATAGCCCATGCCGACGATGCCGATGCGGGCCTCGCGGGACTCGATTCTGAGCTTGAGATCAGACAGCTGGTTCCCGGTTACTGGGGTCATGCTCTAAATTGTAGAACCTGAAGCTGTGGCGGCGCCTGGTGTGCCGGGAAGTCCGCGCTTGTATGCTGTCTAAAGCAGACCCTGGCGGCTGCCGCAGCCGCCTTCAGCGTTCGAGGAGATTCCTTTGCCAACCTATCTTGTAACCGGGGCCGCCGGGTTTATTGGCCGCTCCATCGCCGCGGCCCTGGTGGCGCGCGGTCAAACCGTGCGCGGCATCGACAACTTTATCGCCGGCAAGCGCGCCAACCTGGTTGGCCTGGAGGCGATGGAGTTCCTGGAAGGCGACCTGGCCGACCCGGCGGCCTGCGCCGAGGTGTGCGCCGGGGTGGAGATCGTCTTCCACGAGGCGGCGCTGGCGTCGGTTCCGCGCTCGGTGTCCGACCCTGTGGCTACGAACGTGAACTGCGTGGACGCTACGCTCAACCTGCTGGTAGCCGCCCGTGCCGCCGGGGTGAGGAGGGTGGTCTATGCGGGTTCTTCCTCCGTTTACGGCGATGCGCCCACCCTGCCAAAAAAGGAAGAAATGCTGCCCGACCCCATCTCTCCGTACGCCGTGGCCAAGCTGGCCGGCGAACACTATATGCGCGCCTTTACCCGCGTCTACGGACTCGAGACGGTGGTTCTGCGCTACTTCAACGTCTTCGGCCCCTACCAGGACCCGACTTCGCAATACTCCGGGGTGCTGGCTGTTTTTTGCCGCCGGATGCTGGCTGGAGAACGGCCTACGATCTATGGCGACGGCGAGCAGAGCCGGGACTTCACCTACATCGACAACGTGGTTCACGCCAATCTGCTGGCCGCCGCGGCCCCGGCTGAGAAGGTGGCTGGGCAGATGATGAACACGGCCACGGGCACGCGCATTACGCTGAACCAGACCTTTGGAATTCTGTGTGAGTTGACGGGCTACAGCGGCAAGCCGGACTACGCTGAAGGGCGCGCGGGAGACATCCGCGACTCATTGGCCGACATTCGGCGGGCCGGAGAGCTGCTGGGCTACAAACCGATCGTGGATTTCCGCGAAGGACTGCGCCGCACCGTGGAGTGGTACAGGAGCGGCGTTTGAGGCGACTGCTGGCGGTTCGCGGTTTTTTGCCCAGGCGATTTACCTGTTTTTTCCACAAAACATTTTCTTCTGTGATGCGGTCTATTGACGAATCGCTTCCAATGGAGCACACTGTCAGGGATTTCCTCCGCAACGGCTTTTCGATGTGAACGCTGGGATAGTCTTGCGCGAGGGGACATGGGACTGGTTCCCAACAGCGTTAAGATAACCAGTTAGTAACCCTCTGTGTTGTGCGGTTTCTACTCTAATTACCCCATCCGTAGCCTACAAAGCAGCTTCAGATTGGTTAGCGAAGCCCTGGCTTAGCGACTATGGGAGTGGTCCCTGGGAATGAGGTTCCCACCCCTTGCAGGACAGCTCGGCTCTTCCGCAGGATTCGCCGCACGATTCCGATGCGCGGCTCATGGCAGGCGTCAGCCGGCACAGCCGCTCGACCTCTCTGCGCGCGCTTGGGGAGACTGTGGTCCGCCGGCGCCGGCTGGTTGGGTACGTATTGGGGGGATTGCTGCTGGCCTGCCTTGTGTATTGCCTTATTGTTCCCAATCAGTATGAGGCCAGCGCCAGGGTGGCGTTGCGCACCTCGCCTGCTTCCGAGCTCAATATGGCGGCATCGGAGGCATACGTTTCGGCGTCCATTCTTTCCGCGCCGGTGCAACAGGAGACGCTGGCCAATGTCCTTCGCAGCGACCGGCTGGCATGGCGAGTGATTACCGGGTTGAAGCTTTACCAGGCGCCGGGCTTCAATGGACACTTTGGCAGCCTTTTCCCAGGGTTTCACCCGGAGACGGCCTCGCCGGCTGCGCAGGCCTATCTTCTGGAGAGGTTTCAAAGGCGGCTCCGGGTGCAGGTTTTGCCGCGTACGCTGCTGATTGAGATACGGTTTCGGTCGAAGGACGCGGCCTTGTCGGCGTCCGTGGTGAATGACTTGATTCGCGTCTATGAGGAGCAGGAGAGCGAGTCCCGGGTGCAGGCCACCGCGCAGGCCTCAGACTGGCTGGAGAGCCAGCTCAAGCAACTGAAGACCCGCGTGGACCGCGATCAGCAACGGCTGACGGCCTTTCAGAGCGAGCACGGCCTGCTGAACACACCGGAGATGCTAGCCAACGGCCAGCCGGGCGAGGCACAGCACAGCTCCATCCTGCTGGAGATCGACGAGTTGGGCCGGCAGTTGGTGAGCACCACTACCGACCGCATTCTGCGCGAGGCCGAATACCGCTCCGCGTCACAGGGCGATCCGGAACTGGTTATGGCATCCGATCCCCGGCTACAGATCGAGAATGGCAGCTTTGCGACCGCCCTGCTCGAACAGATTCACACGCGGCACAGCGAATTGGAGCTGGAACAGGCGCAACTGAGCACGGAACACGGTCCGAACTTTCCCCGCGTGGTGGAGATCCGGCGCGAATTGCAGGATCTGGATGGGCAGAAGCAGGCCGAGGACGCCAAGCTGGCGGAACGCTTCCGCAGCGCCTGGCAGACGGCGGTGGATCGCGAGCAGTTGGTGCGGAAGAGCCTGGAGGAACGCACCGGCGAGGGCATGAAGCTGAACGAGGCCGCCACCGAGTACGCGGTGATGCGCCAGGAGGCCAACTCCAGCCACGAGCTCTACATGCGCGTGCAGGAGAAGGTGGAGGAAGCCGGACTGGCCGCCGGCGTCCAGGGCTCCAGTATTTCAGTGGTGGATTCTGCCCGCCAGCCGGTCAAGCCGGTGGCGCCAGACCTGAAGCTCTACATGACCATCACGCTTTTTGCCGGACTCTGGCTGGCAGTAGGAGGCGCGCTCTTGCTCGAATCTCTTCATTCTTCCGCGACCCGCGCGGCGGTGACGCTGCTGGCGGTGCTTTTGGCTGGCGCCATGGGTCATGCGCAGGCGCCCACGCCCAGCCTCGACGGTCTGCCCACGGGCGTGGCGCGCATTCCTTTTACGCCCGATACCAAGGTCGTTCCCAATCCCAAGGAGTCGCCGGCGGTGTGGAACAGCCCTGGGGGCGCAAACCAGGCGGGGTTGCCCGCGCAGGCAACCGCACTGTCGGCGTCTCCCATGCCGGCTCCCATCGGTCCCGGAGACTTTCTCGATATCAGCGAGTACCACACCCCGGAGTTTCATTCGGCGGTGCGCGTGTCGGCCCAGAGCACGGTGACGCTGCCCATGGTCAATGAGGTGCAGGTTGGCGGCATGGACGAACTGGCCGCTGCGCACGCCATTGAGGCGGCGCTGGCGGCCAAGGGCATGCTTCTGCATCCACAGGTCTCGGTGCTGGTGACCTCTTACGCAGGGCAGGATGTGAGCATTCTGGGCGAAGTGGCCCGTCCCGGAGTTTATCCATTCACGCTGCACCATCGGCTGCTGGATCTGATTTCGGCTGCCTCCGGGCTGGCGCCTAACGCAGGCCGCCTGGTGAATGTATTTCATCGCAGCGACCCCAAAACGCCGCATGCGGTGGTGCTGGACCCCGGCGGGACCGACACGGGTTCCGATCACAACCCGGAACTGATTCCGGGCGACACCGTCCAGGTGAGTCGCGCCGGGCTGGTTTACGTGGTTGGCGATGTGGTTCGTCCAGGGGGATTCGCGGTGGATCCAGTACAGGGGCTGACGGTGGTGCAGGCGCTCTCACTGGCGTGGGGACCGAGCCAAAACGCCGCCGCCGGCAAGGCGTTGCTGATCCGCGAGCAGAAAGGCGGCCGGACCCTGACCACCGTCAACCTGAGGCGCATGATCCACGGCCAGGAGCCCGACCAGCCGGTCTACGACCGCGACATTCTCTTCGTGCCCGACTCGACGGCCAAGAACCTTTGGAACAGGACCATGGAAGCGGCCATCCAATCGGCGGTCGGCGTAACCATCTATGCAGGCCTGGTGTATTCGCAGAGGTTTTAGAGCATGAGGCGCATTGCCTGGGGACTGTTGCTGCTGTTCGCATTCGCGATTCCGTGGGAGTACTCCCTGGATCTGGGCGAACCGCTGGGCAACATTGCCCGCATCGCCGGTTTGCTGCTGCTGCTGGTGGCCATTCCGGCCGTTCTGCAGGCGGGTCGTCTGCGCACGCCCGGGCCCATGCAGTGGCTGGTTCTGGCTCTTTATCTCTGGTTCTGCTGCTCCTATTTCTGGACCATCGAACCGCCGGCCACACTGGAGAAGATGCGCGGATACTTCCAGGAGATGATGATCGTCTGGCTGGTGTGGGAGTTTGCCGAGAGCGCACAGGATTTACGCGCTCTGCTGCGCGCCTACGTTGCCGGCTCGTGGATTCTGGCCGCGCTTACACTGGCCAACTTTGGCTCGGCGGAGGCCATCGCCGCGGGCCAGATCCGCTTTGTGGCCGAAGGACAGGACCCGAACGATGTGGCCCGCTTTCTGGACCTGGGCTTTCCCCTGGCAGCCCTGTTGGTAAACAGCGAGTCGCGCTGGCCAGGCCGCCTGCTGGCGCTGGGATATTTGCCGCTGGGCCTGGTCGCCGTGGTGCTTACCGCCTCGCGCGGAGGGTTTATGGCGGCCGTGATTGCGCTGGCTGGCTGCGGCTTGCTGCTGATGAGGAACCACGCCAGGGGAGTGCTGGCCGGGACTCTTGCTCTGCCCGTTCTTGCGGCCGTTTTGTGGTTTGCAGTTCCCCATGAGACCTTTGAACGTCTGGCTACCATCCCCGAGCAGGTTCAGGGCGGCGATCTGAATCAGCGCTGGAATATCTGGGTGGCGGGCTGGCATGCTTTTGCAAAGTCGCCGGTGTTTGGGACCGGGGTTGGTTCGTTTGTGAGCGCCGCTGGGACGAATCCGATCGACACGGCTCACAACGCCGCACTCTCGATTCTTGTCGGCGGGGGGCTCGTCGCGTTTTCCCTTTTCGTTGGCATTGTGGTGCTGGCGGCCCGTGCGGCGCTCAAAACCCGCGGCCCGCTCCCGATGGCGCTGGCCACCGTACTTCTGGTCTGGGTGATTACGTCGCTGGTGGACACGGTGGAGGAGAACCGCGCCACCTGGCTGCTTTTGGGGATGATTGCGCTCGCCGGCCGGCTTGCCGTGGAAGAACCGGAGCGGCTTTCGGCCTGCTTTCCCGAGGGCGACCCCCGCGCGGAGTTTGAAATAGCCACACGGCTGTCCTCCGGAGCGGCAGATTAGCCGGCCAGCATGTACCCCATCGCCCAAGCCGACCGGTTCTTCCAAGGCGCCAGCGTCAATCGCCGCATCTTTCGCGCTGCCGCGTTGGTCACTGCCGCGGGGATTGTGGTGAAGATTGTTGCGACGTTCAAGGAGATTGCCGTTGCCGGCGTCTATGGCCGCTCCGACGCCATGGATGCGTTCCTCGCTGCCGCGCTAATCCCCGGCCTGCTGATCAACCTGATCTCCGAGTCGATGAACCAGGCGCTGGTGCCGACGCTGGTCCGGGTCAGGGAACAGGAAGGGCACGACCGCGCCCAGCAACTGCTCTCCAACTCGATGCTGTGGCTGTGCCTGCTGCTGGGGGCCTGCTCGGCAGCGATGGCTCTCACGGCGCGCGGTTTCTTCCCGCTAATTGCTTCGCATTTTCCGGCAGCCAAGCTGGACCTTTCGATACAGCTCTTCTACGGGCTGCTTCCAGTGGTGCTAATTACCGGAATCGCCACCAACTGCACCGCGGTTCTGAACACATTCGACCGCTTCGCCCTGCCGGCGCTGGCGCCGGTGACGATCTCGTTGGCAATCATTCTTGGCGCTCTGACGCTGGGCGGACGCTTCGGCATCTGGGCCTTGGTCTACTCGACGGTGGCCGGGTCGCTGATCCATGCGGCTGTGGTGGCGGGGATGATGAACTCGCACGGATATCGGCTCCGTCTGCGCTGGTACGGGATGACCGCGGCCACCCGCGAGGTGGCGCAGCAGTATGGGCCGGTGTTGCTGAGCGGCGTGGTGGCTTCGGGCGGTCTGCTGGTGGACCAGTCGATGGCCGCCATGTTGCCGGCGGGGAGCGTCTCCGCACTGGTGTATGCGAACCGCTTTGTGAGCGTGGCGCTCACCCTGCTGGCAGGGGCGGTGGCAACGGCGGTGACGCCCTACTTCTCGCGCATGATCGCGCTGCGGGACTGGGCGGGCTGCCGGCACACGCTGCGCACGTGGGCCGGCCTCACCGCGGCAGTCTCTACGCCCATTGCGGCGCTGTTGATTGCAGGCTCGCACTTTCTGATTCACATTGCGTTCGAGCGCGGGGCGTTTGGGCCGCGCGACACAGCCGCGGTGACCCCGGTGCTGGCCATGTACGCCCTGCAGATTCCCTTTTTTGTCGTCAGCCGGGTCTTTTACCGCTTTATTGTCGCCATGCGCCGCACCGATCTGGTTCTCTACTGCGGTATGCTCAATCTGGCGCTGGATATTGTTCTGAACCTGATCCTGATGCGCTGGCTCGGGGTAGCTGGAATCGCGTTGGCCACTTCTCTCTGGACCGTGAGCACCTTTCTTTTTCTTTGGTATTGGACCTGGAGGCTTCTTCCCGCGGCAGCTTCCGGCGGAGCGCAGATGAAAGAGTATTGAACGGAATCCGTTACGGGGATGGGGAACGTCTTCATCCTGGCGGAAATGTCAAAACCGCAACGGAAGCATAAAGTTGCAAGGGGCAAGGGCATGGTTCCAAGGCCAGCTCAATATCTTCTTCGCTTTGACGATCTCTGTCCCACGGTCGCGCGCGCCCAGTGGCAGCGCTTCCTGCCGCTGATAGAGGAGTTCGGAATCCGGCCCATTCTAGCCGTGGTTCCCGATAACCAGGACTACGAACTGGAGCACGCGGAGCCGGACCCGGAGTTCTGGGCCCGGATGCGCTCGATGGAAGCGGCCGGGGCCACCATTGCCCTGCACGGCTTCCGGCATGTCTGCAACAGCAAAGGAAAGAGCCTGGTGCCGTTGCACCGCCATTCGGAGTTCGCCGGAGTTCCCGAGGAGACGCAGCGAGAGTGGATTCAGGCGGGCCTGAACATACTTCGTGGCCACGGGCTCAAACCGCGGGTATGGGTTGCGCCCCGCCACGGCTTTGACCGCAGCACTCTCAAGGCGCTTCGCAAGGAGGGAATCGGCGTGCTCTCTGACGGTTTGGCACGCGTTCCTTTTACCCGCGGCGGGGTTACCTGGATTCCGCAGCAACTGTGGAGGCCGGTGGACAAGTCGAAGGGGCTTTGGACCATTTGCGTCCACTCCAATACGGCGAGTGGGTCGCACGTGGATCAACTGCTTGCCTTCGTGCGCCAACATGTCGCGCAGTTCACTTCCGTGGATCGAGTACTGGCCGAATTGAAGCCCACGAAACTGGATCTGGCCGAACGGCTCTACGAAGCATTCGCGCTGTGGAGGGCCAAGGCCTCTCGGACAAGGAAGAGAACGGGGCGCAGATCCAAGCGATGATGATTACATTAAATATCTTATTATCAGCATATCTGCATAGTTTATTAAGGTAATGCATTGAGAATAGCGTATCTGTCTTTGGAATCCGCGCATTTTGCAAGCACCCGAACACGCCGGGTCAAGGATTGGGTCGATCCAGGCCTCTCATTTCGCGTGACCCCGGCGCGCCGGCCTGGGATTCCGCTTGAGCAAATCCGCGTAGAGATCTTCCCAGCGGTCCAGCACCGCCTCCAGGCCGAAGCGCTCCAACACAAACTGACGCGCCCGCTCGCCCATTGCTTTGCGCTCCTCAGCCGGGGTCCGCATCATCCTGGTCATCGCCCCTTGCAGAGCTATTGCGCTCCCTGCCACGGCCAGATAGCCGGTCACGCCTTGCACAATGACTTCGCGCGTGCCGGGGACATCGGTCGCCACCGCGGGCAATGCGCAGGCTGCGGCCTCCAGCAGCGCCATCGGGAGTCCTTCCCAGCGGGAAGAGAGAACGAATCCATCGGCGGCCTGCATCCAGCGGCGCACATCCGGCTCGAAGCCGAGAAAGCGCACGCGGCGGTCCAATCCCAACTCGGCTGACAAACGGCGGAGTTCGCCCGCGCACGGCCCTCCGCCGGCGATGACAAGCCGCGCCGGCTCAGGTACCTCGACCATGGCCCAGAGGAGCGTGGGATAGTCTTTCACCGGGTCCAATCGACCGGCGGCAAACCAGAGAAACTCGTCCTCCAGTCCCAATTCGCGGCGCATGGCCTCTCGGATCGATGCGTCCGGGCGCCACGCCTCCAGGTCCACGCCGTTGGGGAGTACGACGAGTTTGCCCACCGTGGCCATGCGGGCAAGGAGATACGCCTCCGCCACGGCGCGGCTGACGGCAGTCACTCGATCCGGGAACCAGCCGCTCAAGCGATAACCCAGACGGCGGCCCAGAGTGCCCGTCGAGGAGGTATGAAGCGTGTCCACCAACACCCGCACCGGCGCGGCCAGCCGCGACCAACGCGCCAGCCACACGGCGTGGGGCAGGTGGGCGTGGACTACATCCGGAGACTCACGCCGCAGCCAGCGGTGGAAGCGCATCCAACCGCGGGGATCGGCCAGACCCTTGCGCATGCCCAGGCTCAGAAATGGGATTCCTGCAGCGATCAATTCGGCGGCTGCGTCGCCTCCGCTACCTGAGAGCGCCACCACGCTCACCCGCCAGCCGCGCTGGCGCAGCCCTGTGGCCAGGAGGATCACCTGCCGCTCGGCGCCGCCGATCCGGGCGAAGCCGGGGATGATCAGGGCAACGTGGCTCACGGTTGACGCTCCTTGAGGACAGCGTCGATCAGGTTTTCATAGGCGTGGATGGCGCGTTCGATTCTGAATTCGTCAATGAACTCGTGTGCGAACCGCTCCCCAGGGCGCAGGACTTCGAGCGCCGCCAACAGGCTGGCCGCAAGCGCTGCCGAGGAGATCTCCGCCGCCAGCCAGGTGCCGGGCTGACCGCGCAGCAGGTCCACCACACCTTGCGAGGCCGGCAAAGCAACCATGGGCAAGCCGCCGGCGGCCGCCTCCAACAGGGCGTTGGGCAGGCCTTCGTGGCGGGACGAGAGCACAAATGCCGAAGCCCCCGGAAAACACGCCGAGGGATGGTCGATGTGGCCTCGAAAGCGGACGGCCGGATCGAGCCCCAGTTCGCGGCAATGAGCTTTCAATGCAGCTTCCTCCGGGCCGGCGCCGGCGATCACGAGGTCGGCGTTTGGATATCGCTCGCGCACGGTGACCAGCGCACGCAACAACAGGTCGAAGCCCTTTTCCCGCGCGAGCCTGCCCACTGCCAGCAGGTGGGGGCCGGGACCAGTCCAAAGAACTGGATTTTCGCCGCTTGAAATGCGGATCTCATCCAGATCCAGGGGGTTTGGCAACACAGCCAGCCGGCCCTCTGGAATGGAGAGCTCCGCGGCGAGGTCTTCTGCCATCGCTGCCGTCTGGCAGATCACGCGGTCCGCATGGCGGTAGAGCAGGCGATAGAGCAGGCGGGTGTAGACGGGCAGGTCTCCAGAGGCCAGGGCAGCGGAAACGGTCCCATTCTGTCGCACCAGCACACGCGTGAACCGCGGGAAGAATGGGCGCAGCAGCAGCACCAGAAAGTTAAGGTGGAACATGCCGGACAAGATCACTTGCGGCCTGAGGAGGCGGACCAAACGGAGGAGAGGCAATGCTCCGGCGCGCACCCGCGGCGCACCGAACGCGTGGATTGTGACCCAAGGTGGCAGAGCATCCGCGGCGGCGCTGGCCTGCGTGACCAGTCCCAGATGCAGGTCGTACTTCTCGCGGGACAGGCCTCGCGCCAGGAGGGCAGTCACCTTTTCGGCTCCGCCACCACCGAGATGCGGGATCAGCAAGAGGATCCTGGGACGTTCAGTCATGGACTTTTCCACAGGAAAGTGAGTATATGTCAAGGATTGAATACTTTTGTACTGCTTCTGTCACTCTTGCTGGCTGTGCAGAAGTGGTACATTATTTTTGATTTCTCTGAGAATCCGAACCGAGAATCAAAAAAGGAATGCACGCAGCGCATCCTTCAGGGATAAACAGACTGCGGAAAAAGGCAAAAGCCAGGCGAAGATTCCGAGAAGCATGCCCAGGGGCCAAAGCCCGCGTTGATTCTGTTGCATTGATCTGAAGTGGTCAAAACCACGACCTACCGGCCGGAGGAGTTTTTCCGGAGCCCGTAGGATCCTGTTGTTTTGCTTGCACATTGAGCCACGGCGAGAGACCGAGCCGACCTTCACCCCAGCGTTGAACTCAAACCTCTGAAAAGGCGCACCTGCGTCTTCAGTGGTGGCAGGGAGTGGTGGCTGGCCTATGTTTGCTTCTGAAACGACGCGATCCGTTCCTAAGTTGCACTTTCATTCAACGCAGCCGGGGCCCCACATCGTGGTGGGGATCACCCATGCACAGACCTGCCTGACGCTGACCGGGCGCTTGCGCGCGCTGCGCGAGGCGGGGTTCCGCGTCACGCTGGTCTCAAGTCCGGGCGAGTTGCTGGACCGCACAGCCGCACGCGAAGGGGTGGAGTCGATTGGCCTGCCCATCCGGCGGGGCATTGCGCCGGTTGCGGATCTGGTGTCGCTAGCGCGACTTTGGTGGTTGCTGTTGCGGCTGAAGCCGGACCTGACCGAATTCAGCACCCCCAAAGCCGGACTGCTGGGGACCTTTGCGGCCATGCTCGCCGGCGTTCCCGCGCGCGTCTACATGCTACGCGGGCTGAAGCTGGAGACCTCCTTGGGCATCAAGCGCAGCACTTTGCTGGCAGCGGAGAAGATGGCCTCCGCCTGCGCACAGGCTGTGCTGTGCAACAGCGACAGCCTGCGCGCGGAGGCGCGAGCGCTGGGCGTGGCGCCCGCGACCAAACTGCATCTGCTGGGGGAAGGCAGCAGCAACGGGGTCGACGTGGACCGATTCTCGCCGGGGCCGAGCGACGTGCGCGACCGGCTGGGGATTGCCCGAGATGCTCCCGTGGTGGGATTTGTAGGGCGATTGACCCGTGACAAAGGCCTGCCTGAACTGATCGATGCCTTTGACACCATTTTGCAAGCGGAGCCGGAAGCGCACCTGCTGCTGGTGGGCTTTTTCGATGCTTCGGAAGATGCGCTGGGCGCCGGTGTGCGTGCCCGCATCCTAAGCCACCCACGCATTCATTGCACGGGGTTTGTGGACGACACAGTGCCTTACTTTCGGGCCATGGACCTGATGGTTCTGCCCACCTGGCGGGAGGGCTTTCCCAACGTGGTGCTGGAGGCCGCGGCAACGGGCATCCCCGCCATTACCACACTGTGCACCGGCTCCCGCGACTCCGTGGTGCCCGAAGTTACCGGGCTGCTGGTTCCGCCCGGTTACCCGGAAGCCATTTCCGAGGCGGCGCTCACCTTGCTCCGCAATCCTGCGCGGCGCTGGCGGATGGGCAAGGCCGCCCGCGCCTGGGTGCTAGAAAACTTTGATGATCGACGCGTCCTGGGGCTTGCCGTCGACTATTACAAGAGCTTGCTGGCGTCGACAGCGGCAGGAAAAACACGGCGGCCAGCTGCGTCAGGGATTGGGCCGCCGCTCGATCCCGAGTCCGTGGACGCTTTGCGGTGAAGGAGGCGCTTGCAGCGTGTGCGCTCCGGCCTCGGCTGCCCGGAGCACCTCGCCGGGCACGATGCCCAGGATTAGGGTAGCGGCAACAGCCATCAGCAGAGCCGCACCCACAGCTACGCCAACCTGGGGCGTGGGAACCGCGGCTTCGGCGTTCTTGCCGGCCGAGGGCTGCGCCGCCATCAGGGCCAGGCGCAGATAATAGGCCGCCGCCAAGCCCGAGTTAAGCAGACCGATGATGGCCAGAGCCACCGCTCCGCCGTCCACCGCTGCCGAAAAGGAGTAAAACTTGCCGAAAAAACCGCCGGTGAAGGGAATACCTACCAGGGAAGCCAGGAAGAAGATCAGCAGGCTGCCGAGCAGCGGCGAGCGGTAGATGAGGCCGCGATAATCCTCGACCATGGGCAGGTCCTCGTCGTACCCGCTCACCAGCGTAATCACGGCAAAGATGCCCACGTTCATGGCTGCGTAGGCCGCGGCGTAAAAGCTGGCGGCGGCGATGCCGCTGGTTCCGAGTCCGGCGAAGGCCGCCAGGAGGTAGCCGGCGTGGGCAATCGAGGAGTAGGCGAGCATCCGCTTGACGTTCTGCTGGCGCAGCGCGGCCAGATTGCCCACGGTCATCGAAAGCACGGCGACGATCCACAAAAGCGGCGACCAGAGGGAGTGCAGCGTGGGAAACAGTTCGTAGACCACGCGCAGCAGCAAGGCGAAGGCCGCGGCCTTGGGCGCGGTGGAGAGCAACGCCACCACCGGCGCCGGTGCGCCTTCATACACGTCCGGGGTCCACACGTGGAAGGGGGCGGCCGAGACCTTGAAGAGAATGCCGACGAGCATCAGAGCCAAACCGGCCAACACCAGGGAATGATTCTGTGCGGTGGGCGCCAGGTGAGCGATCTCATAGATCTGCGTACTGCCGGTGGCGCCAAAGATCAATGCCACGCCGTAGAGGAGAAACGCGGTGGCAAAGGAGCCGAGGAGAAAGTACTTGATGGCCGCTTCGGGACCGCGGCCTGTCTGCTTGCGGTAGCCAGCCAGGATGTAGGTGGAGATGGAGGAGATTTCGAGGGCGATGAAGACGAGCAGCAACTCGACCGCGCCGGTAAGCAGGCACATGCCCACCGCGCCGAAGACGACGAGCGCGTAGTACTCGCCCTGGTGGTGACTGTCTTCGGGCAGGGTATCCAGCGAGAGCAACAGGGCCACCAGCACGATGCCGCAGATGAGGACGTGGAAAAAGACGGTGAAAGGGCTGGTTTCTATGGTCGAGAAGAAGCCGGTTCCCACGGGCAGAGAAAGCTGCCAGAGGCTGGCCCAGAGAGCGAAGGTGGTGCCGAGCGCGGCCACCCAGCCCAGCGAACGGCGCGGAAATCGGGGCGGGAGCGAGGCGTCGGCCAACATTATGGCCACGCCGGTGAGGGTGAGGATGACCTCGGGAAGGACGCGGAAGATATCGGGAACAGGATTCACCGCTGGCCCTCCCCTGGAGACGAAGTAGTCGAAGCGAGATGAGGCAAGACGGGCGCGGACAAAGCGACCGGTTGGTTCCCCTGCGGACGGAGTACGCCCTGCTGGATCGCGTTGAGCCAGAGCGATGGAGCCAGGCCCAGAACCAGCATCAGCACGGCTAATGGCCACAGTACCGCCAACTCGCGGCCGTCCAGGTCGATGGCCGGCTTCGATGCGGTCAGCTCGCTCTCCGGCCCGTAGAAGAGGCGTTGCACCAGCCACAGCATGTAAGCCGCGCCCAGGATTACGCCCAGCGAGGCGGCAATGGCCCAGCCGCGGCTGACGCCGGCAAAGGTGCTGGAGAGGATCAGGAATTCGCCCACAAAGCCGCTCAGCATGGGCAGCCCGATCATGGCCAGGGAAGTGATGACGAAGAGCGTGGCGGTTTGAGGAAGTTTGCTTGCCAGGCCACCATAGGCGTTGATCTGGCTGGTGGCGTAGCGGTCATAAAGAACGCCCAGCAGCACAAACAATGCGCCATCGACGACGCCGTGCGAGAGGATCTGGTAGACCGCGCCGCCTGAACCGGTAAACGTGAAGCCGTAGATGCCCAGGGCGATCAGGCCCATATGGCTCAGGGCTGCAAAGGCGAGCAGCCGCCAAAAGTCGCGCTGCACCAGCGCCAGGCACGCGCCGTAGAGGATGCCGATGACGGCCAGGGCAATGAGATAGGGAGCCGCCACGCGCGCCTGCACAGGGAAGAGACCGATGTGGAAGCGGAGCATGGAGTAGAGGCCGAGCTTGCCGGCGACGACCATGGCCAGAGCCACAGGCGCCTCGCTGAAGGTGTCGGCAAGCCAGCCGTGGAGCGGGAAGAGCGGCACCTTGACCGCAAAGGCAAACAGGAACGCGAAGGCTGCCCACGAGAGCGGCCCGGCGGGGAACGAGCCGTAGGCGATCAGGGATTGCAGAGTGGCAAAGTCGAACGTGCCGGTCTGGGCGTAGAGCCACAGAATCGCAACCAGAAGCGGAGCGGAGGGGATGAAGGTAAAGAGGAAGAACTTGAGCGCGGCCTTGGGACCATGCTTGCGGCCGTACATGGCGATGAGGATGGCCATGGGCACCAGCGACAGCTCCCAGAAGCCGTAGTAGAGCATCAGATCGAGCGAAATGAAGACGCCGAACATGGCCGTCTGCTGGACGAGGAAGAGCGCGTAGAAGACTTTGCGCCGCTCCCTGATGGAGTTCCAACTGGCCACAACGCCGACGGGCGCCAACAGCCCGGTGAGCACCACCAGCCACAGGCTCAGCCCATCTACGCCGACGTGGTAGAAGATGGCGGGGCTCTCGATCCAGGGGCGGTTGATTGCAAACTGGAAGCCGCCCTGGCCGAGGATGAAATGCGCGGGCAGGTGCAGGGTAAGGCCGAAACTCACCAGGGCCGTGACCAGGGCGATCCAGTTGGGCAGCTTGCCGCGGTCGGGCACCAGCGCCACCAGGACCGCTCCTGCCAGCGGAACCAGCAGGATCAACGTGAGAATCGATTCGTTTATCGCGTTCATTCTCTCAATGCCCCGCCAGGTTGAGGTGAATTCCGAAGTTGGCCAGGAAAGCAGACCAGGGAACCACAAGGAAAAGCAGCACGGCCGCGGCGCCAGCAGCCAGCCAGGCCGCGTAGGAGCGAATGTTTCCCGATTGCCAGCGCTGCAAAAGGGCGCCGGCGAAGGTGGCAATGCCTCCGAGCAGCCATGCCGTGCCGCCGATGAGCGCCTTATCGACGACCCAGCCCAGAAAGTAGGTGGAAATGGTCAGCAACGGCTTGACCACCGTGGCGCCATAAAACTCGTCCGCATAGTACTTGTGGGCCAGCAGCTTGTAGCTTTCCGGATATTCCGCAGCCAACTCCGCAGGACGCGCGGGCTTCTGCCGGTAGAGCAGGTCGGCTACAAACCATCCAACCAGCGCCACGGCAACGGCGAGAATGCTCAGGATCAGTTCAAGATGCTCGCTGCCCGCCTCGGTTGCCCGCGCGCCTGTCGCGGGCGCCAGGTAGGCGGCGAAGCGCTCGATGCCGACCCAGCCGCCGGAGATCGAGAGCAGGGCCAGAATCACCATGGGACCGAGCATCGACCAGGGAGCAAAGTGCTGATGGGCAGTCTCACTGCGCGGCTTGCCAAGGAAGGTCAGATACCACAGGCGGAACATATAGAAGGAGGTGAGCAGGGCCGTGACGAGACCCACAAACCAAAGCGCCTTGCCTCCCGCGCCCTGCGCAAAGGCGGCGTAGAGAATTGCGTCCTTGGAGAAGAAACCGGCGAAGGGAAAGAATCCGGCGATGGCCAGAACGCCGACGGTGGTGACGGCAAAGGTGACCGGCAGCTTCTTCCACAGGCCGCCCATCTTGCGCAGGTCCTGCTCGCCTCCGATGGCGTGGATCACCGAGCCCGCGGCGAGGAACAGCAGAGCCTTGAAGAACGAGTGGGTCACCAAATGGAAGATGGCGGCTGAATAGGCCGCCACGCCGCAGCCAAGGAACATGTAGCCCAGTTGCGAGATGGTGGAGTAGGCAAGCACGCGCTTGATATCGTTCTGCACCAGGCCGATGGTGGCCGCAAAGAGGGCCGTGGCTGCGCCGACGACCGCGACCGTGCCCAGCGCGAAGGGCGAATGGTCGTACAAGACATGGGTGCGGGCAATCATGTAGACGCCGGCGGTGACCATGGTGGCCGCGTGGATGAGCGCGGAGACCGGCGTGGGGCCCTCCATCGCGTCAGGCAGCCAAATGTAGAGCGGAAGCTGCGCGCTCTTGCCGCAGGCGCCGAGAAGGAGGCAGAGCGCAGTCACGGTTAGGACGCCGCCCTGCCAGCCGGGGTTGGCGACCAGCCTGGCGGCGATCTCGTGGTAGGTGAGCGTGCCGAAGTTGGCGAGCAGGAGAAACATGCCGATCAGGAAGCCGAAGTCGCCGATGCGGTTGACGATGAAGGCCTTCTTGCCTGCGTCGGCCGCCGAAGTCTTCTGGAACCAGAAGCCGATGAGCAGGTAGGAGGCGAGGCCTACGCCTTCCCAGCCGACAAACATGAGCAGGGCATTGCCGGCGAGAACCAGCGTGGTCATGAAGAACAGGAAGAGGTTCAGGTAGCTGAAATAGCGCGCGTAGCCGTCGTCGTGGGCCATGTAGCCGACGGAGTAGACGTGAATGAGAAGGCCGACGCCGGTGACGACCAGCAGCATGACGAGCGAAAGCTCGTCGAGGACAAAGCTGAAGTCGATGTGGAGGGTGCCGATACTGATCCAGGGGATGGGGCAGGTTTCGATGTAGGGCAGAGGGCTAAAACCGTCTTCGGGGCCGAGCAAACTAGATACGGCGATGAGCACCACCGCAAATGAGGCCAGCGGCGCCAGCAGCGCTACCGTGGTCACCATCCACTTAGGCAGATGACGGCCCAGGATTCCATTTAGCAGGAATCCGGCGAAGGGAAGCAGCGGAATCAACCAGAGATGGGAAATTGCGTTCATAGTTTCATCAGGTCGATGCGGTCGACGGCCAGGGTAGCGCGGGCGCGAAAGACGGCGATAATGATGGCCAGTCCCACGGCAGCTTCCGCCGCAGCCACCATCATCACAAAGAAGACAAAGATCTGGCCCCGCACCGCGTGCCACTGGTGGGCGAAGGTCACAAAGGAGAGATTGACGGCGTTGAGCATGAGCTCGATGGACATGAAGACGGTAATGAGGTTGCGCTTGATGAGGAAACCGACGACGCCGAGCGAAAACAGCACCGCGCTCAAGAGCAGATACCAGGTGATGGGGATTTCCATGGAGAAAAGGGAACTCACTTGCCGGCCGTCCTTTCTCCATTGCCGTGAGGGTCCTGGTTCCCGTGCGGGTCTCCGTCGCCGTGACGGGCCAGGGCAACGGCGCCCAGGATGGCGATGAGGATGAGCACCGAGGTGACTTCAAAGGGCAGCAGCAGTTCGTGGAAGAGCACCCGGCTCAGTTCTTCCGTGGAGGTGATGCCATCCCGCAGTCCAGCCACGCCCAGGCCCTGCGCCTTCAGGATCACGGTGGCGAGGACGCCCAGGATGGCGACCACGGCGGGAAAGCCTACGGTACAGGCCGTTCGGCTGCCCATGGTGCGCTCTTCGCGGCCGGCGTTGAGCAGCATGACCACAAAAGTGAACAGCACCATGATGGCGCCGGCATAGACGATGACCTGCGCGGCGGCCAGAAACTCCGCGCCGAGCAGCAGGTAAAGCACGGCCAGCGAGGTCATCACCACAATCAGCGACAGGGCGCTCGAGATGGGATGGCTCTGGACGAGGAGGTTGATGGCTCCGGCCAGGCAGAATCCGGCAAACAGGAAGAACAGGATCAGGTGCATCACGCCGCTCTTAATGGAATCAACAACCTATGATGTGAAAAACCTGTTTTGTAGGAAAACTGCAGGAAGGCGCAAAATTTCCCCATGGACAAACCGGCGAACCCCGCCACCACCACCATCACCGTTTTCACGCGTCATTCCCCCGAGTGCAAGAAGAAAGCAGGCCGATATTGGAGGCGCTGCAACTGCCGCAAAGCCCTGTACATCCATGAGGGCGGCCGCGGCCTGATCAAATCCGCCAGGACTCGCTCATGGGAGCAAGCTGTACGGCTTGCCCAGGTTGAGCGCGATCTCAGGGACCCGATAGAGATTGAACGGCGCAAGATCAAGGCACAAGAGGCCGAGAAGATCGCCGTTAAGAAAGCCAAGAATATCACGGTCACGGAGGCGTGCGACCGGTGGATTGCTGCTCAGAGGTTTCAGTCCTAATGAAACAGCCGTTATTTACCGGCGGGCTGCCCGAAGGATTCAGTCCTGGACGAAGGATCAGGGCATCGAGGACCTCCGCGACGTGACCCCCGGACATGCTCGACGAGTGGCGTGGCAACTGGGCGCTCGATGCAGAGCGCAAATTCGACCGGATCGGCCAGACGAGTCAGTCCACGTTTCAAGGCAGGCTCAAGCAGTTCTGCCGTTGGTCCGTGCAGATTGGCTTCATCGAGCGGGACCCCTCTACGTCTCTGGCGCCGATCTCGAAGAGCGAAAAGCGTACGCAGGTGCTTACCCCTTCTCAGTTCGAGGAACTGCTGGCCGCGATTGAACCATTTACCGCCGCGCAGACCGGAATGCTGCATGAGTTTGCCCGGGAGTCCCGGGCACTGTTCCTTTTTCAGCGATGCGTATCGGGCGCTATATCTCGCTGCCGGACATCGAAGCACAACTGGCGCCGAACAATTACTCGTGCTCGCACTCCATTCTGTACACCTACGACTGCTATACGCACTTGGGCGCCAACCTGACGGTCAAGATCGACGGTCACTGGACGTTGCAAGGCGGAGTCTCGCCGGGCTGCGCTCCCGCACCCTGGACCACCGATGCGCAGGTAACCGGAAGCTTCTGCATCGTCTATACCTGGTCCAACGGCGGCGACGTGTCGAACTTCCGCGACAACACAATCAAGAACGGCAAGTACGCCTACAACAACCTGACGGCGATCTATGAGACCTGGTACCACAAGATCAACGATCACTGGCACACGGACACGGAAATGTGGTACCAGTACATGAAAGACACGCCCAATATGTGGTGGTACAAAACCGGCGTTCCGTATAACAAGGTCAGTTCGCCCTGGCCGGAGAATACGGGCAACTATCATCTTCTCCCCAGCGAGGCCATGCCCTCCACGCTGAACTTTGGCGTGGTGTGCGAAAACCCCAGCTCTTCCTACACGGGATCCCGCGCGGCGTACTGCTATGCACCGGACTGGGCGATCACCAACTACCTGGAACACAACCTCTGGAAGAATCAGGCGTCACTGAATATCCGCAACGAGAGGGTGGACGACCACAAAGGGCGGCGCACCGGGACTCCCGCGATTTATGAGAAACACATGGTGGGCTTCGACTTCTGGGCCGGTTCGAGTGTGACTTTCCGGCCCGAGTTGAGCTACATCCACTCTTTCAGCCCCTATGTGCTGCGGACGATGGATATGGCTCCTGGATCGTCGGTTGCCGCACTTTCAAATGTCCCGGCGGGCCAGCTTCGCAACGCGACCATGAAGGCGCTGGGCGCAAAGACCCAGTCGCTTATCCTCGCGGCCGACCTGATCTGGCACTTCTAACCTATGCTGCAAGCGAGGCGGGAGACAGCGAGAGCTGAATTTCCAGGCGTTTTCTCTGTTGGTCGTGAATAGGGGTGCCCCTCCATCGTATCTTTAGGAAAATACACTGCTATCTTCATGCGCCTCTCATGTTTTACACCACAAGCTTAAGCGTGGGAGGTAATTCACGCATGACACGCAGCCTAATTGCAGTAGGCATTCTGTCATTCGCTCTCACAGGTCCGGGAAGTGCACAGGGAGCGGTCTCTTCCGGGGAGAATGGCACGCATTACACGCGGGCTCAACTGAAGCAGATGGCGCGCGAAGCGCATACGCCAGAGCAATACAGGGCACTTGCCAGTTACTACTGGCGGGAGCAGAAGGACTACCTGCAACAGGCAGCGGAGGAGAAGCATGAGTGGATACGCAGGAGCCAGAACATCATGGTCGTGGCCGCCAAGTATCCAAGGCCGGCAGACTCCGCGCGCAACCTTTACGAATACTATATGTGCAAGGCGTCGGAAGTGGCCGAGCTTTCAGCAAAGTATAGTCGACTGGCGGCTCCGGGGACGCCAGCCACGGTACAGTAACGCCTTGCATATCTATAGGATAGACAATACTTGGCGGCGATGCGGGTGAAACAGGGGGAGTTGGGTAAGTCATCCACTCCCCCTAGTTCCTTTTCCCATGCCATTCAAATGTATTCCTTATGCCTTCTTCACATGTGTCTAACTAGCCTAAAGCTAGCTCGGCCGAGCATTGAGTCCGGCAAGATTCAGGTCAAATGGCAAATTCAATCGTCTTAGGATGGACGCATGCGCCGCGGGGGCTCCGTGTTCTGGGGCAAAGCCTGGCAGCGTTTGCGGGCCTCGCGCTGTTGACCTACGGCGGACTCGTGCTGCGGGTCAACCTGACGACGATCAGCTTTCTCTATTTGCTGCTTGTAGTAGGGTTGGCATTGTTTTGCGGCTTTTGGCAGGCTTCATTGGCGTCGTTTGTGGCGGCCGCCTGCCTGGACTATTTCTTTACGCAGCCGCTTTTTCACTTTTATATCGCAGATCCTCAGGACTGGGTGGCGCTTGGAGCGTTCCAGGTAACGGCGCTCGTAATCAGCAGGCTGTCCGCCAAGGAACTTCGCAGTGCGAGGGAGGCAGCGATCCATCGCACGGCGATGGAGCAGTTGTATGAACTGAGCCGGAACTCGATTCTGCTGGACTTGCGGCAGCCTCCCGGTCCGCAACTGGTGGTGTTGATTCAAAGGATATTCAATGTGCGCGCGGTTGCATTGTTCGATGTGAGCCTGGGGCGCGAGGACAGGGCCGGCGACTGGAACGAGGGCGAGGAGCATCTGGCGAAGCAGTGCTATCTGCGCGGGAGCGCAAAGGACGATCCGCTGACACGAACTTCGGAGCGCATCCTCGTGGCCGGACCCGGGCCGGTGGGCGCGCTGGTGGTGCGGGGCAAACTGAGTCCGCTGGTGGTGGACGCGCTTGCATCGCTGGCGGCAATTGCCATCGACCGGCACCAGTCGTTTGAAAAGGAGGACAGGGCGGAGACGGCAAGCAAGGGCGAGCAGTTGCGGGCGGCGGTAATGGATGCGCTGGCGCATGAGTTCAAGACGCCGCTGACGGCGGTCCAAACGGCCAGTTCAGGCCTGCTTGAGTTGGGAGGGTTGAGCGACTCGCAACGCGATCTGGTGACGCTGATCGACAACGAGGCGGTTCGCATGAATGAACTGTGCACGCGATTGCTGCTGACCGCAAAGCTTGAAGCAGACAAGGTGGACCTGCAGACAGACGAGGTGAACGTACAGGAGTTGGTCCTGGAAGTGTTGGCGGGCCGGCCTGCGGAGAGGGACCGCAACAGGATGCAGGTTGCGGTGGACGACCCTGCGCTGACGGTGCGCGTGGACCGCGGGCTACTGGCCATGATTCTGGCACAGTACATCGACAATGCGCGCAAGTATTCGACGCCGGACACGCCGATCGAGATTGCGGCGCGCATGAGTCATAGCGAGGTGCTGATCTCGGTACATAACTTTGGGCCGACGATTCGGATTGAAGACCGGGAGCGGATCTTCGACCGTTTTTACCGGTCGCCGGAGATGAAGGACTCCATTCCCGGCACGGGGGTAGGTCTCTCCGTAGTAAGGAAGGCGGCGGAGGCTCATCATGGCCACGTGTGGGTCATCAGCGACGACAAGGAAGGGACGACATTCTTTCTTTCCCTTCCCAAGGGCGCAAGGAGGAAACATTGAATACGGAACCGGCGAATGCGGGACAGGGAACAATTCTCGTGGTAGACGACGACAGTTCCACGCGGCGGGCATTGCGCGTGACGCTGTCTGGAATGGGCTTCACGGTCGTGGAAGCGGCTCGCGGCGAGGAGGCATTGTCGCTGGCTCGCGTGACGTGGTTCGATGCCGTGTTGTTGGATGTGGATATGCCGGGAATGGGCGGAGTGGAAACCTGCCGCAGTATCCGGCATGCCATTGCGCGCTTGCCGATTCTGATGTTGACGGTGATGAATAGCGAGGATGACAAAGTGCTGGCGCTAGATGCAGGCGCCGACGATTACATAACCAAGCCGTTTCAATTGCGGGAGTTGACGGCGCGATTGCGGTCGGCGGTACGCAGAAGGAATGCGCAGGACGCGAATCGCGACGCGCCGATTCGTCATGGCGAGTTGGAGCTGGACCCGGTGAAGTACCGGGTGCAGAAGCGTGGGCGCTCGATTCATCTGACGCCCAAGGAATTCGAGATGCTGCATTACCTGATGATGCACGCCGGTGAGCCGATTCCACACGCCCGGTTGCTGAAGTCGGTATGGGGTCCGGAGTATGGAAACGAACTCGAATACCTGCGCACATTTGTGCGGCAGTTGCGCAAGAAGATTGAGGATGATCCGCGCAATCCGCGGTACCTGCTGACCGATGCTTACGTCGGCTACCGGTTCAACGAACAGGACCCCACGACTTAGACAGGAGCGGATCGCAGGCCCGCGGTAGCCATAGCGATTTCAGGAATAGTGTACCTCGAAGAAAACCCCGCAAGTCGACGCGCCCCTCAGCGAGTAGCGACTCTGAACGAATTCAGAAGGGGCATAACACTGCTGGAACCGATGTAGCATATCACTCCCGTTCTTCAAGGTTTTGCAGGTTGATTCCCAATTGCTGGCACTTCTTGTAAAGATGACTTCTTTCAAGTCCCAGCGCTTTGGCAGTTTGCGTAATGTGCCGGTTGTGGCGCTCCAGTTCCTTGAGCACCTCCGCGCGTTCAAAGGTCAACACCCGCTCGGCCAGCGGGCCGACGGCGGCCAGAGCGGACGCTGTTGAGGAAACTGCTTTTGCAGAGGAACGACTGAAGGGCAGCGCGTGTTGCACGTCCTCTGCATCCACCACGCTCCCAGCCAGCAGCAAGAGACGCTCGACCACGTTGCGCAGTTCGCGGATGTTTCCCGGCCAGGCGTACTGCTTGAGCGCATCGATCGCCGCATCGGTGAACGGGACGGGCTTCCAGCCGTTCTGTGCGCTGACCTGGCGTGCAAAGTACTCGACAAGAGCGGGCAGGTCCTCGGGGCGGTTGCGCAGAGGTGGCAACTCCACGGGGAACACAACAACGCGATGGTAGAGATCGCGCCGGAAGCCGCCGGACTCGACCAGTTGTTCGAGATTACGGTGCGTGGCCACGACAACGCGCACGTCCACAGTGGTAGGCTTGTCCGCGCCGATACGCTCAACCTCGCCCTCTTCGAGCACGCGCAGCAATTTGGCCTGCATGGCGGGGGGCATGTCGCCAATCTCGTCGAGAAAGAGGGTGCCGCGATGGGCCTGCTCGAACTTGCCGGTGTGTCGTTGCGCCGCTCCGGTGAATGAACCTTTTTCGTGGCCGAAGAGTTCGCTTTCAATCAACTCGGCCGGAACTGCGGCGCAGTTGAGGGTGACAAACGGACCGGCGGCGCGAGGGCTCTTCTCGTGCAGCGTGCGCGCCACCAGTTCCTTGCCGGTTCCTGTTTCACCGTAGATGCAGATGCGCGTCTCACTGGCGGCCACGCGCTCAATTTGTGCCATTACACGGCGCATGATCTCGCCTGCGAAGACCAATGTATGTTTGCCCACACGGGTGCGGAGGTCGCGATTCTCGGTCTCAAGGCGGGTGAGCTTGAGCGCATTCTCCACCGTGACCAACAGCTTTTCGGTGGAGAGCGGTTTCTCAAGAAAGTCAAGGGCGCCAAGGCGGGTGGCACGGACCGCCATCTCGATGTGCGCCTGGCCGCTCATCATGACTACCGGCGCGGCGACGCCGGCAGTCTTGAGGTCCTCAAGCAGCGCCAGGCCATCGCGCCGGGGCATCACTACGTCGCTGAGGATGAGATCGAAAGGCTGGCTGCCGGCCAGTTCCAGAGCGCGCGGCGCGTTGTCGCAGACGACAGCTTCGTGGCCTGCCAGGCGGAAGGCTCGAGCCAGCGAAGCCAGGGTGTTGGCTTCGTCGTCGACAATGAGAATCTTTGCTTTGGTGGTCATGATGCCGCCTCGCCCGCTTTGGGCAATGTGATGACGAAAACAGCGCCTCCGCCGGGCCGACTCTGGACTGCGATAGCGCCCGCATGGTCGGCTACCACCGACTGAACGATCGCAAGTCCAAGCCCGGTGCCATGTTGTTTGGTGGTGTAGTAAGGAGTAAACAGCCGCTCGCATTCTTCAGGTGTGAGGCCTTCGCCCGTGTCGGCGACACGGAGTTCGACCTGGTCGCCATGTGGCTTGGCGGAAAGAGTTAACGTGCCGCCTTCCGGCATGGCGTCCATTGCATTCAGGACCAGGTTTGAAAGCGCCCGGTGCAGAAGCTCGGGGTCGGCGTCAAGCGGCATGGGTTCCGAGGAGACTTCGACCTCGAAGCGGATGTTTGCTCCCCCCTGGCCGGCCACGGAGGCCGATCCTTCATAAAGGGAGCGCACGCGCTCGATCACGTCGCTGGCGTCGATCCGCTCCAACTGCGGCTTGGGCATCCGGCTGAAGTCGCTGAAGCGGGCAATGATGGTTTTGAGGTTGGCGATCTCCATGCCCAGGGTCTGCGTGCTTTCACGGAAGACCTCGTCAAACTCTGCGGCAGGAAGCTCGCGCGCCCGCACCAGATTTTCGACAGTCAGTTGCAGCGGGAAGAGTGGATTCTTGAGTTCGTGTGCCAGACGCCGGGCCAACTCGCGCCAGGCGGCCACGCGTTCGCTCTGCACCAGGCGGTCGCGCTGGCTGGCCAGTTGCGCGGTCATGTGGTTGAAGCTGCTCGCCAAGACGCTGACCTCGTCGTGACCGCGTTCGGGCACGCGTGTCTCCCAGTTGCCGCCGGCGACCTCTTCGGCGGCGAGCGCCAACTGCTCGATGGGTCGCGAGACCCGCGCCGCGATCCACAGGCTGGCCAGAATCGCCAGCAGGATTCCACCGGCGGCGACACCGTAGGCAATGGAGCGGATATGCTGCTGCGCCGCAACCATGCCGCTGCGCGAGATGGCCACTGTGAGCACCGCCAGCACGCCCCCGGTCTCGCTCTTGAGGGGAATGGCGGTCGCGCTCACGCTATCCTCGCGCCTGCCCGTGAGGTAGAGTACTCCACTTGACGGCTGGCCGGTTTTGCGAGCGGCATCGATCAGGGGCTGATAACGGGCCGCATCGACCACTGCGCCTCCAGTGCCCAGAAGACGCTTGGGATCGAATGCGGCAGTGCTGGAGGTAAGCGGTGCAGTAGTCAGGCTCGTGCTTGAATTCTGGCCGGCATTCGGGCTGGCATCGCTATAAAGGCAAATCTGCATCCCAGGCGCGACGGGCAGATCAGCGAGAAAGGTTTGGTCGAGGCGCTTGCCGCCGATCAGATGGACGGCCGGCTCGGTGGCTGACTCAGTCCGGTTGACGGCGCGGACCGCAAAAAGACCCAGGGCCGTTGTGCCGTCCGGCAGGTCTTCCGATTTGAGGAATGTTATTCGAGTTGCTGTGGCGGCAGGCTCTGGGTAACCAAAGCGCGCAGGCCACTGGGCGGAGCTGACGACGTTGCCGTCGGGCCCCACAATCTCAAGGAAATCGAGTTGCGCGTCCTGCGCCAGGGTCTGCGCCTCGGTGAGGTAAGGCGCGGCGTCACCGGACTGCACGAATTCGAAAGCCATTGAGCGGACGCGTTCGCCTGCGGCAATGCGGTCTACTGCGGCGGCAACCTCGGCAGAACGGTGCTGGAACTCGCGTTGAAACTGGCTGACAAAGAGAGCCGTCTCCTCCTGATCGCGTTGCTCGAAGACCTGGCGAATGCGGACCAGCACGGTCCAGGCAACAGCAGCGACGACGGCCGCGACGGTGAGCGAGAGCAGCAGGAGCAGCTTCTGCCGGAGATTCACGGTGCATCCTCCAGGGAGGCGGCGGACAACTGCGGAGTTCCGTCCGGGCTCAGGTGAAGGTCGCGGATACGGCCACCGACGGCATAAGCGCGGGGAAGATCGAGCAAGGGAATCAGCGTGTGGGATTCGAGAAAGTCGCGTTCGATTCTATAAAGGCCGGCCGGGGTCTGTTCAAGCACCGGGGCTGCGAGTCCCGCACCCCGCAGCATCGATTCCAGGGCAGCTTGCGGCTGGTTCGATTCAAGCGGTAGCTGACGCAGAGCCAGGTCTGCGTGCTGCGCTGCAACCCCGTTGACCACCTGCACATTAAAGCCTGCCTCGCGCAGATTGAGAGCGATGCGCTGCGCCGCCAACTGCATGGCCGGGCCGCCCTCGGCGGCAAGCGTGAGCGGCGGAGGAGTGAGTCCACCGCGCAACTCATGAGCCTTGTTCAGGTCCCGCTCGGTTGGAAAGAGAAACGAGTAGCCGGTCAGCGCCGCGGGCAACAGGCTGGCCGTCACTTCGCCCTGTTTCTGGAAGATGACATTATAAAGGGCGCTGCGATCGACGGCCAGGGCAATGGCTGCCCGAAGGTTCGGATTCCCGAGAGCGCCGGAGTCTGAAACGGTGAGCGCCAGCAGCGTGACCGGCGCCGATGTCATGATCGTGAGCCGCTGCTGCTGGGCCTGGCGCAACTGCTCGGCCGGAACTTCGACCAGGTCGGCGCGGCCGACGGAGAGGTCGAGCCATTGATCGCGGATGGAACGATGCACGTGAGCCTCCACCGCGTCGGCAAATGGGCGTCCCTGCCAGGAGCTATCGTTTGCGGTGAGCGTCAGCACGCCGTTCATGAATCCCGTGACCTGAAAGGGACCGGTGCCCACGACGCCTGCAGGCGTCGTGCCGTCGCTGGCGACGGTGAGCGCAACCAGATATTTGTCGGCGGCCAGTAACTCGGGCAGGTTGGGCATGGGCGAGTCGCTGGTGAAGACCACCGACGAGCCGACGGCGTGAATCGCTGTCCAGGGGCAGTTGGTTCCACAAACAGCGTTCAGGGATGCGACCACCGAGGGCGAGGTCAGGGGTGAGCCGTCGTGGAAGTGAACGCCGGGCCGCAGCCGGAACTGCCAGCGATGATTGTCGTTCTCGGATTTCCAGTCCAGCGCCAGGGCCGGACGCGGGGTTCCATCGGCGTTCATCACGGCAAGTCCGTCAAGGACCATCCGCCGCGCCAGGCCGCCGGGCCTCTGCCAGGGTTCGCCTTCGATCTCGACGCGCAGCGTACCGCCGTAGTGGGGACGGGTGCGCGCCGTGGCCGGCAGCGCCAGCAAGGCTACGAAACAGCTAATTGCAAAGCGCCGTAACACGATCCACCTCAAATTGGTCTGCGGCTCCACGCACCGCGGCGAAGACGCTGTTGCCATCGGGCGCGGTCCATAGCGCGGTTACTGTTCCGTCCATGGCCAATGAGGCACTGGCGGGAACAGCTTCCTGTGCCGGCAATTCATAGGCGCGGAGGCTGTCGCTGGCCGCTTCGCCGGAGCCGGAAACGACAATCTGCATGCCGGCTCCACATCCGGAGTGGAGGGCGGCAAAGTCGCTGCCCCAGTCGCGCGTACCGGCGACCGGCTTGAGTGCGCCGTTCTCAACGATTTGCACCTTGCCGTCAATGCTGCCGATTAGCAAAGGCGCACTGGAAGCAGAGCGGATGATCTGGGCAGCGGAGTAGAAAGGAGGCAGGTCCACGCTGAGGCTGGGAGTGACCACGCCGGTGAAGTAGTTGCGCGCCGCGTTGTAGAAAGCCTTCATGGGCGTAACGCTTACGTCCATTTGGGTCGCAGTGCCTTGGGTCGCAGTGCCTTGAGTCGCATTACCCGTTTGCGCCACCGGCGGCTGCACAATCGTCCAGGGATCGTCGCTTTCGCGGCAGCGGACGGTCCAGTCGCCTGCCGGCTGTGCAGGCAGGTAACTGCCGCTGCACACCATGCCCACAACAGAGGCCTCGAAGCCGCTACCATTTGCTGACGGCAGGATGATTCCGCGAGGGTCGCGCGGCAAAAGCTTCTTCTGCCCGATGCCCACGCGCTTCTGCTCGCGCCAGCCCTCGGCCGCATGGCCGTAGATCACTATCTGTTCCGGTTGGACGGTTACCAGGCCGCCCGCGGTCTCCAATGCTGCCAGAACCGCTTCGTTTGTAGTGATCACAACCTGTTTCCGCAGCGCGAGTCCACTCTTCGGCTGCGATTGCGGCGCAGTGCCCGGCTCCACGCGGACCATTGTCACGCGCGTTTCGTTGCCCTCGACGACTTCGGCCACCCACAGCCGCTCTCGCATATTCTCGCTCAGGGTTACGCGTATGGCGTTGGCGCTTTCGGCGCCGGAAGTCAGGACTCCGCGCGCTTTCAATTCCTGTTCCAGCAGCCGCCGGATTGCTGGAATCTCGTCGCTGGAAACTGTGGAGAGGTTGCGAATCGTCAGCCGCGCCTGGCCGGGACCGAGGATGCCGGCGATCTCTTCTGCGAGAGCCGCCGCGGGCTGCTCCCACTGGCTGGGCGCGGGTGCGGCGCTTGCCGCCATCCCAATCAGCGCCGTTACAACCGCCGCAACCAGCCAGATCAGCTTCATTGGTTTCATCCTTCTTTGCATGTTTCGTTTGCGCGGATTATATCGTCCGGCACCGCTTGAAACCCTTCGCGCCCGCAAGCGTCAACAGCTCATTGTTGCATTGAGAGCGCACTCCGGCGGGTGGGCGCCTGGAAGCTTCACCCCGCCGGAGCAAATGTTCAATGGCCGGGCTTCGGCGCCGGCTCCGATTCGCTGTCCATTTCCTGCTTGATCACGGGGCTGCTGGCCATGCTCTTGAAGACATCGTTGGCAAAGAAGAACTTGCCGTCCGACGGCACCATGAGCACCTGAATCTTGTCCGAAAGCCGCTCGGCCACGATCTTGTTGATCAGCAGCGGCGACTTGTTCAGCAACTCAGCCTCGCTGGTCATGCGCTCGGCATTGGCCGCGGCCATCAGGCGTACGCGGCTGGCCTCGGCGTCGGCCAGCAGGTTGCGCCGCTCCAGCTCGGCCTTGCTGTCGATGACCTTGGCCTGGGCGTCGGCCTCAGCGTTCTCGATAGTCGCTTCCTTGCGCGCCTCGGCCTCCAGCTTGCTCTGCTCAATCTGCTTCTGCTTCAGCGGCAGCGTGTATTGCATGGCGTCGGCTTCGCCCTTGGCCTCGACCACGCGGGACTGGGCATCGCCCTCGGCCTGCTTCACCTTCTGCACCGCCTCGGCCTCAGCCTGCAACTCGGCGATGCGCACCTGTTTCTGTTGAATATCGGTTACGACGCCGAGCTGGTCGTCTTCCTGCTCCTTCAGCAGCAACCCTTCCAGTCCCTTGGCGTACTCGGCGGGCAGTTGAATGTCGGAGAGCATCACCTCTTCCACCAGGATGCCATCCGCCCCCAGTTTCCGCGTAATGATGCCCGCCGCCTTGGCGCGCACCTCCTCGCGTTTGGTGCTGAAAATCTCACGTACTGTGTACTCCGGAGTCAACTCGCGCCATGCGCTGGCCACCACCGGCGGCACCAGCTCTTTGTCTACGGGCTGCGGCATGTGCGCCTGCACACTGTCCAGCTTGTTGGGGTCCAGGCGGTAGCGCACCGTCACGGCCAGGCCAATATTCAGCCCCTCGCGCGACTGGACGCTAAGGCCGTTCTTCTGCGCGCCCTGTTCCACCAGGCCGGCGGTGAAGAGGTGATCGCGGAGGTCAAAGGTTTGTACGCTGTCGACCAGGGGGGTAATGAAATGCACACCGGGATACAGCGTTCCCGGCAGCGTGCCGCGAATCTGGCTTACGCGCACGGCGCCCATTCCGCTGGGCACCACAACAATGCTTGAAGCCATCAGCAGAGGCACGCAAGCCGCTACCGCCAGCGCCGACGGCCCTCGCCACGCAATCTCTTGCGGCACCGTCCATTCGCCCTGGGCCAATTCGCCTTGGAGCAATTCGCCTTGGCCCAATCCGGTTGCGCCCAGTTCCGTCTCGCCCGCTGCCTTGCGGCGCGCTGAACGCACGCGGAGCCATAGTCCATACAGTGGAATTCCTACTGCGGCAGCCAGCAACAGCACTCCCGCGAACGTCAACAAAACCTTCAATGCGAGCATTTTTCGTCTCCTTTTTCGTTGTTGGGCTCCCCGCGTTTGCACTCCATCGACGAAGACCTGTCGCTGGTGGCCTCGCGTCGCCCGGTACCCGGCCATGGAGCCACCAGCAGCCGGACCAGTCCTCCGTACGTCAACTCCTCCAGCAGCAGCGCCGTCGCCACCGGCAGCACCGCCGCCCTCAAAAAACTGATTGCTTCGGTCAGCAGATTCATCAGAGAGCCCCCTTAGCGCAATGCAGCGATGGCCAGAACCGCGCCAACCGCAGGGCCTGTGCTCGCCGTGGCGCCGTCGTCAGGCGCCTGCACCGTAACTGAAGCCTCTGTGCTTGCGGTCATCACCGGCTGTACGGCCGCGGCGGCGGGCTGAGCCTGCGGATCGCTGAAAAGCCGGGCTGTCTGCTCGTTGCGCCGGCCCACCAATTCCACCATGTCGCCCTCGGTCACCAGTTCGTAGAACTCTTCCAAGTCGTTCTTTGCCATGCGGATGCAGCCATGGGAGGCGGCTTTGCCGATGGAAGCGGGCTGGTTGGTTCCGTGGATTCCGTAGCCGTGCTTGCTGAGGCCCATCCAGCGGGTGCCGACGGGATTGCCGGGCCCTGGGAGGACCGTCTTGCCATCATGGTGATAGGTGGGGTTGGCTACGCGGCGCTCGATGGTGAAGATGCCGATGGGGGAGGGTGTGGAGGGTTTGCCGACGGCTACGTCGTAGATTTTAAGGGCCTTGCCGTCTTCGACGAGGGCCAGTTTGCGGTCTTCGAGGCTGACGACGATCAGCCGCTTGGGGGTGGTTTGGGAGATCGCCTGGAGGGAGAGAACCGTTGCCGCCGCTGCCACCACTGCCAACCGGATGAGTTTCAAAGCCGTCATCGCATCCTCCTTGCCGAATCACTTGCGCCCAGACAAGGTGCAAGCGGGGATCCAATCGGAGGAGATTGAAAACAAAGGAGTTGTGACTGGACTGGGAGGGGCGGAACGTGTCATGAGAGACACGGTGTGTGGGAAGTGACACGGAAGCTGGGGTCAGAGATCAGAGATCAGGGAACAGGGAACAGGGAACAGGGAACAGGGATCAGAGGGGGGCCTGGATTGGCCAAAGGTTGGCTTGGATGGTGACGTTCGATGGCCAAAGGTTGGCCTGGAGGGTGCGGTTTGGGGGCCAAAGGTTGGCGCGGAGGGTTGTGAAAAACTTCATCCCCAACCGATGATGCGACCCCGGGTTGCGAATCGGTTGTCGAAAGGGTTCGGAACGAAGAAGAAGGGTTGCCTAGAATTACGCGAATAAGGGTGAAAACAGGGCTAAACAGTCGTTTTTGAGCGTCTTTTGGTTGTTTTTTTCGCGTTATGACGGCCTGTAGGCGCCGGCGCCCGCTGTTGTGGGATGCGGGGCATTGCGCGGCGGGCGGTCGGTTGGCTTTTGTGTTTTTCCGGTAGTGGGCCAAATGGATAAATTGTGAATCGCCTGAGTACAGCAAAACGCGTTCAAGTCGTATCGGCCTTAGTTGAGGGAAACAGCGTCCGCTCAACCTGCCGCATGACCGGCATTGCCAAGGGAACGGTCCTTTCCCTGTTGGCCGACCTTGGGAAGGTATGCGCATCCGTACTATTGGGCGCAGTTTGTGCTGATGGGGAACTGGAGTTGGGGACCTTTGATCGGATTGCAAGCAACGAAGTTCGATTGTTCGTAAACCTTTGAGGGTTCTTCAGGGCCGACGCATATCAAATTCCCAGTAATTTGAGCAGGTAGGGGTGGTCGCGGCGGCTTTGTTCATCGGGTCCTCGCTAAACTGCCCCGGCAAGAACGTCTACGTATGTTTCCCGGTCCACGTTGCCGCCGGTCAGAACGACGCCGATGCGCTTGCCTGCCTGATGCTGCTTTTCATTCAGAGCCCCGGCCAGCGCGGCGGCTCCGGCACCCTCGGCCAGGTTGTGCGTGTCTTCGTAAAGGACGCGCATGGCGTGGGCGATTTCGGTATCGGTCACCTCGACGATGCGGGCGACGTTCTGCCAGATGATCTCCATCGCCTGGGCGTTGGGGGTGCGGCAGGCCAGGCCATCGGCAATCGCGGTGCGCGACGGCGCCTCAACGATCTGCCGTTGCCTGAAGCTGAGCGCGTAGGAAGGGGACTCGGCTGCCACCACGCCGACAATCTCCGTCTTGAGTTCCAGTGCATTGCGCGCCGCCGAGACGCCGCAGATCGACGAGCCGAGGCCGATGGGCACATAAACGGTATCGAGGGCCGGCGCGCCCTCAAACAGCTCCAGCGCGTAAGTGGCTGTGCCCATCACCAGGCGCTCATGGAAGGAGTCGACCATCGCGAGGCCGAGCTCCTGGGCAAGGCCACGGGCAAACTCCAGCGACTCCTGAAAGTCGTGGCCGTATTCGACCAGTTCCACGCCCTGGGCCAGCATGGCGCGATTTTTTCCCTTGCTGTTGCCGTGGGGAACCACGATGATGGCCCTCAGTCCATAGAGCCGCGCGGCCATGCCCACGCCCTGGCCGTGATTGCCGCGAGTGGCCGCCACCACGCCTGCCAGCTCAGGCTGCGTCTGCTTCAGCCAATCGATATAGACCAGCGCGCCGCGCAGCTTGAAGGCGCCCGCCGGCGTGTGGTTCTCGTGCTTGATCCAGGCCTCGGCTCCGAGCCGCTCGTTGATCATGGGCCAACTGTACTGCGGCGTGGGCGGCATATGGCGATAGACCACGGTTTGGGCGTCGCGAATCTGAGCCAAAGAGGGAAGCGTCATGGAACCAGCATACTTGGTCAACGAGCGGTCAACAGCGTCGGCAGAGCCGGCATTTTTTTGAAAGGGTGAGCGGTCCACTTGACCTTAGTCGCCGCGTCCGCTCAGACTGGTGTAGCGAACTGCAGGCGCGGGAATCGGCCGGCGCTAGCAATCTAAACTGAAACTCCCCCGGAGGATACTTTGTCAATGCTATCGGTCAATCGTCGCACCGCCATGCTGCAAATGGGCGCTCTTGCCAGCGCCGCGCTTCTTACCGAAACCCTCAGCGCGGAGGGATGGCCCACTGGCCAGACCCCAGCCGCAACCCCGCCTCCGCCGCCAACCGGGCCTTTCACGCTGCCGCCGTTGCCTTATGCCTATGACGCGCTCGAGCCCTACTTCGACGCCGTCACCATGCACCTGCACCACGACAAGCACCATCAGGCCTACGTGAACAACCTCAACATCGCCGTGGCCGCGCATCCTGAGCTGGCAGGAAAAAACGTCTGGGAACTGGTGGAGAATCTGAACTCGCTGCCCGAATCCGCCCGCATCGCCGTTCGCAACCAGGGTGGAGGCCACGCCAACCACTCCTTCTGGTGGCCGACCCTGGGCAAAGGCGGCGTGGCGCCCACCGGCGAGCTGGCCAAGGCCATCGACGCCAAGTTCGGTTCGCTGGCCACCTTTCAGGACAAGCTGACCGCGGCTTCCATGAGCGTCTTTGGCAGCGGCTGGGCCTGGCTGGTCAAGTTGCCGGACGGCACGGTGGCCATTGAGACCACGCCCAACCAGGACACTCCGCTCACCGTGGGCCACAAGCCGGTGATCGGCGTGGACGTGTGGGAGCACGCCTACTACCTGAAATACCAGAACCGGCGCGCAGACTACGTGAAGGCATTTTTCCCGGTGCTCAACTGGGACTACGTAAGCGGGCAGTTCGCCCAGAAGGCGTAGACGGAGTGTGGCCCCAATGGTCCGGCAGATAGTCGGCTGGGCATTGGTGTGCGGAGGATTGTCGGCCGGCCTGGGCATAGCCATGGCCGGCTGCCGCTCCGCGCCCCAGCTCACGCCGCAGGAGGCGGAAGGGAAGCGCCTCTACCAGGCTCGCTGCGCCCATTGCCACGAGGACAACGACCTGGCGCTGAAGAAGGTCCCGCCGGACCTGCACGGCGTCTTCGAGCGGAAAACGCTGCCCAGCGGCATCCCTGCCACGGACGCAGCGGTCCGGCAGAATGTTCTTGCGGGCAAGGGAATGATGCCCGCGTTTGCAGGCCGCTTCGACGAGGAGCAGATGGCCACACTGCTGGCCTACCTGCATACCGGGCTGCGCTGAGGCTTCCCCTTGTGACGCATTTGCCGATCAAAAAGCACGGGGTGCAGATTGATTGAGAAAGTGAGCCTGCACCCCGCGCTTGGTTTCAGTTGCCAAGCCCTATCGCCAGAGCTCCAGGCCCTTGGCCATGGTCTTTACCATGGTTCCATTTGCATCGTCGTCTTTCAGGGCCCAGACATAGGCGCCGCCGAGACCTCCCGGAACCTTCACGTCCACATAGAGCATCTTCAGAAAGGCCGTGTCGGGATCATCGTAGGTGTAAAAGGTCTCCAATGCCGGGTCGTAGAGCGATACTGCAATCCTTCGCCAATCAAACCAGGCGTTGTATCCGTTGGCGGCAAGATTCGTGAGCGTCGCATAAGTCGCGACACCGGGAGTCAGCAGGGGGTCGCATCCCGGTGTGTTGCCGCTCAGATCGGTACACAGACCCTTTCCGTCGGCCAGGGGAACCGGTGACGGCCCAGTTGAGTTCTGGTACAGGCCGTGGTTCACGTTGGGAACGCCGGTCCAGCCCGCGCCATAGAGAGGCACACCCATGGTGTACTTGTAGGGCGGAACGCCGGCTTTCAGATAGGCGTTTACGGTTGAATCGATGTCCAGGCCCTGCCCGTACAAAGGATCCTGCCGGTCATCGAACAACGGAGACGCGTCATTGGTTTGTGTATCCCACGATCCGGCATAGTTGTAGCCGTCGATGGTGATGAAATCCACTTGCCCGGCGGCCTGTTTCAGATCGATGTTGACGTAGTTCTGCGCGCCCGCGGGCCCATCGAACGACAGGACATACTGCTTGCCGGTTGTTTTTCCCAGTGCGTCCAGTTGGGTGCGGAACTCCTTCAGCAGGGCTGTAAAGTTCTCAGTGTCCGTTGCCGTCGGGAACTCCCAATCGATGTTGAAGCCATCAAAGAGGCCGGGAGCCGTGATGCCCGGAGCGAAGTTTCCCTGGACAAACATGTCGATGCATGAAGAAGCCAGCGCCTGGCGGCCGGCTTCGGTGCTGGCGGCCGTGACAAAGGCCGCAGTGTTGGCAGCCGATGCGCCGCCCATCGAGATGAGCACCTTCAGGTTCGGATGAAGCTGCTTCAGTTGTTGAATGGCTGCGAAATTCCCATAGAGGGGTCCCGTGTAGGGGGCGCCGCTCACGCTGGGAAGATAGGGAGTCGAATAGTCTGCCCAGCTGTCGGCAATGGCGCAAGACGGCGCCGGGGTCGTGGTTACATTGGCAAACGCGTAGATGAGGTGCGTCAGCTTGTCGGCGACGCCATTCTGCTGCAGGTTGGCTATGTTGTAGCCGGCGTAGTAGATACTCCACTCCTCAAAGTATCCGCCCAGAATCTTGCCATGGTTGGGATTTTGCGCAAACGAGGGGTAGGTGCACGCCATGCACACCAGGAGACTCGTCATAACCGCTCGGACCGAGCCCAATAAAGATCGTTTCGACATTGGGAGCACTCCTTAGTTAGGGAAGTTCAGATTGGCGAAGTATAGGCCAAACTGCTCGCATGGGCAATGAGCATTTTGATAAAAATTGATCGTTGCCGTGAGTAATCTCTGGCAATCAGGACGAAACCCCGATTGATTATCTTCTAAATGATCAATAATCATAGATTTAGGGAGAAGGCCAGAGGTGCAACGAACCAACCAACGAGCGCTTCCGCCTGGTTCACGGAGGAACAGATGGCCGCGTTGCTGGCCCATTTGCACGCCGGGCTGCGCTGAGGACGGCCAGGGCCGGTCGGCCAGGAAACCGGCGGCAACCCAAACCCGAATCAGGGTATACTCAGGATTGCCATGGCAACCGAAAAAACCTTCTATCTTGAGACGTTCGGATGCCAGATGAATGCCCATGACTCCGAGAAGGTGATTGGCACATTGCAGCGGCAGGGCTACAGGCAGGTGGAATCGGAAGAAGATGCCGGCCTGATCCTCTACAACACCTGTTCCATCCGCGACAAAGCCGAGCAAAAGGTCTTCCACCGCCTGAACGACTACAAGAAACTGCACAAGGCCGGCAAACGCTTCGGCGTGCTGGGGTGCGTGGCCCAGCAGGAGGGGGAAAAGATCTTCGAGCGGGCGCCGTATGTCTCGCTGGTTTCGGGATCGGCCTCCTACCGCAAGCTGCCCGAGATGCTCACCCGGCTCGAAGCCGGCGAGAACCGCATCACCGGCCTCGACGACCGCCAGACCGACGAGACCTTCGAGACCGAGTTCACCGCCCGCCAGAACCCTTACCGCGGCTACATCACCATTATTGAAGGGTGCGACAAGTTCTGCGCCTACTGCGTGGTGCCGTACACGCGCGGCAAGGAGCGCAGCCGCAGCTCATCGTCGGTGCTGGCCGAGGCGCGACGCATCGCCGATCTGGGCTACACCGAGATTCAACTGCTGGGCCAGAACGTGAACAGCTACAGTGACCCGGAAGGGAAGTTGAGCTTTGCGGAACTGCTGGCGGGAGTGGGCCAGGTGGCCGGAATCCGCCGCGTGCGCTTTACCACCAGCCACCCGCGGGACTTTACACGCGACATCGTGGAGGCCATCGACGCCGTTCCAACCCTCTGCGACCACGTACATCTGCCGGTGCAATCGGGGTCCGCGCGCGTGCTCAAGCTGATGGCAAGGGAGTACACACCGGAGTGGTATTTGGAACGGATCGCCTGGATCAAGGCTGCCCGGCGTCCCATCTCGCTGTCGACCGACATCATTGTTGGTTTTCCGGGCGAGACGCCGGACGACTTCATCCAGACCATGGACCTTCTTGCCCAGGTGGAATACGATTGTGTCTTCGGTTTCAAGTACTCGGGGCGGCCCAACACGCCGGCCTTGACCATGATCGATTCCATCCCGGCTGGGGAAAAAGCGAACCGGCTTCAAGTGCTGCTTGACCGGCAGCGCGAGATCCAGAGGATCAATTATGCCAAGCATTTAGGTCAAGTCATGGAGGTCATGGTTGAGGGTGTCAACCCCGCGCGGGAACAGATAATTGGCCGCAGCAGCCAGAACAAGCCGGTCAACTTTACCTGCGCACAACCCATCGCCCCGGCGCCGGGCGCCTACCTGCAGGTAAAGATTACCGGAGCGCATCCGAACAGTCTGGTCGGCGAGGCCGTCTAAGATAGAAGGGCGCGCGAAAGAAGGAAAACATGGATATCGAGGTGAGGATACGCGGGCTGATGATGGATCCTTCCACCAACATGCCCATCGTGGTGCTCAAAGATGTTGCGTCAGAGACGGTGATGCCGATCTGGGTAGGCATCTTTGAAGCCAATGCCATCGCCATCGAGATTGAGAAGGTTGCCTGGTCGCGCCCGATGACCCATGACCTGACCAGAAACCTCATCCGTGACTTGAATGCAGAGCTGGAACGCGTTGTGATTACAGAACTTAAAGACGATACATTTCTAGCCGTCCTGTGGCTCCGCCAGGGGGATGAGGCGGTGACGGTGGACGCCCGGCCTTCGGATGCCATTGCGCTGGCACTGCGCGCGGATTGCCCGATTTACGTCTCCGAGCAGGTGATGCAGAGCGCCAAACTGAATACCTCCGGCCCGCCCGAAGGCCCCACAGCGGAGCAGTTGCGTGGCTGGCTTGAAGGCCTGAACGACGAGGACCTGGGCCGCTACAAGATGTAGCCGGACGGAGCAAGCGAGGAAGGGAATTCGCAATCGCTTTCGTTGTCTCCTATTCTCAATGTATTTCTGTTGCAATGCTTGCAGCCTAAGGGAGCTCTGAACAAGGCGCTGCTTTGAAAGGCCACGAGTTTAGCCGTGCTGTAAGTGGCTGAAAATAAAGAAGGGCTTTAGCCTCTGAGGAAATGCGGAATTGCAAACTGAGACTTGTTCAGAGTCTCCTTAATGGATGGAATCCAGCCAGAGTTTCCAGAACCGCGCCGCTGCTTCTTCAAGCGCGGGAGCGTGTTCGTGGGCGGACGAGCGCAGGCTCTCGACCGTAATCCCGGCATGGCGCAGTTCGCAGGCGTGGCCCACGTACCAGCGTTCCAGGCCGGCAGCGGTGACCTCGGGGTGAAACTGCAAGCCGAGCGCGAAGTCTCCGACTGCAAATGCTTGATTCGCATAGAGATTAGTCTTGGCCAGGTGAAGTGCCCCAGACGGCGGATCGAAGGTATCTCCATGCCAATGGAAAAGCGATAGGCCAGGGGCAAGCAGCGGGGCAAACCACGGCGGGGGAACCGCATTCGGAGCAGCCTCAAGCGGTGACCAGCCGATCTCCGCGCCATTCTGGCCGGGGTAGACGCGAGCGCCCAACGCCGCGGCCATAAGTTGCGCACCCAGACAGATGCCAAGGATGGGCTTGCGGACGGCCAATCGTTGACGGATGCAGGCAATCTCGTCCTTCAGAAACGGATAATCCTGCAGGTCGAAGACTCCGATAGGGCCGCCCATCACTACCAGCAGATCGCAGGATTCGGCTTGCGGCAAGGGAAAGCGCGCTGTGGGAACATCGGCGGTTGCGATCTCAAAGCCTCGGTCCAGGAGAGGTTGTTTGAGGGAACCGAGGTCCTCAAAGGCGACGTGGCTGAGCACGAGGGCATGGCGAGCGGTCATCTCCATCTGAATATATTAAGCATTTGAGTCAGGATTTTCAGTATACAGAATATCCGTTATCGGACATTCGCTATCTCTTCGCCTATACCGGTCCGGTGGACAACGTCAGAGATTCAACCTATCGCGTGCTGATGAACTTCATGGCGCGCCCGGGCGGATGGCATATTTCGTTCCTCGAGAAAGACTGCCGAACCGTGTTGCCGCTCAAGCTCACCTTCGCCAAGGAAGACAAGATTCGCGCCATGCACGATCGCTGCGGGTCGCAGCTCCAGGAGGACAGGCAGGCGCTGGAGCACGGCCTCAACAGAAGACGCGGGAGCTGCTGGCTCAGTTTAACTGCAGAACAGTACCAGGCGCTCAATTTAAAGCCGCGATGATCAGAGCGGTGTCCCGGACTGAAAACGTTTCCAGAGAAAGGCATTCCTCGCTGCTTGATGCCGGCATTGAGCCAGATCCCAAGTTGCTTCAGCGGGTTCCTGTACCTGGCGGCACGACTGCACCGCTCACTTCAGAGTCCAACCGACCGTCTCAATTAAGAGTGCACGGACCTGGATCTTTACGGCGCCCTTGCGGGAATCGGCGAATTGCCTTGTATGCTCTATCGCGTCCAGCAAGGGTTGGCGGGCAACCTTGAGTTCCCTTCTCCCCTGCCCTGCCGGCAAGACAGCCGCGAAACTTGGGAAGTTGCCGGTAACCCTGCGAATCGACAAAAATCTAGCGCCGGCGCTGAAGCATGCCTGACAACGGTCAGGCACGCTGGGTGCGTGGCTTGCCACAAACGGTCGGGTCGAGGACTGGCGCGGTGTTCCGAAGGTCTAGCCTAGCCGTTGCTCCCCGTTTCCTCTGGGAGTGCCTCAGTAGCCAAACCGTGAATCCGTTTCCAGCCCCCGCCACATCGCAC